>JAFLVQ010000024.1 GCA_022508205.1 Spirochaetales bacterium | reverse complement strand
TAAGTGATATGATATAATAAATAGCTTTAAATTAAAGATTTTGGAGAAAAAAATCTGGTCGTATATCGATGTTCCGGAAAAAAATAGGAGATAAAAATATGAATCTGAAGAATATATTTATAAATATCTGTCTGTTATCGATACTTTTGGTTTCCTGCGAAGTAGACAAAAATGATAAGAAAAATGAAAATAAGGAAGAAAATCCGGTTTTGGAACAATTTAACAATTCGATACCGGTATCCCGCTATCTTGAAAAGAGAAAAAAAGACAGCAGCATCGGTTATGTACCTGTCGAATCGTGGACTTACGATTCCAAAGGTGAGTTAAGTGAATATTGTCAGTATACCAATGAAAATCCTAATAGAATAGAAGTAACGATTTATGACAATGACGGGGAGAATAAAAAGCAAATCGGACGTCAGATTTTGGAATATGGCGTGAATACTGTTACCAATGCGAGAGAGCTGTTTAAAAAAGAAACGTTTGATACTGCCGGAAAATTACAGTACACATCAGCCAAAACTGTCAATGGCAATGAAATTATTTATGTGGAAAAGAAAAACGGCGAAGTCAGCGAATGCAAAAAATACGTTTATGACGAAAAGAATAGGTTGATAAAAGAATCGGCTTATAGCGACGAAAAGTTTGAAGACTGTGAGAAAGATATATTTTACGAATATACTGCGGATGGTAAAATCGATACCGTTATTACCAGAAATTATCATGATATAGATAATGATAAATCCGATGATGTAGTAAAAACATACTATACAAAATATGATTATAATATTGCCGGAGGGAAAATGTACCGTACAGAAACGTTTCTACTGGAAGATGAAGGCAATAAAATAACTTCCGGTAATGATATTTCCGATAGTTTGATATATGATTCCTGCGAAATTAAGGAATATGAACTTAATGATTTCGGCTACATTGTCAAGGAGCATACAATATCTGACGGGAAAGACCAAAATTATACAATTTATTCCTATGGGGAATATGACGGCAATAAATATAAAGAAAATGCTTATTTATACAGTAATACCGAAGTTGATAATCAGCTGATTGGAAGAGAAGAGTATCGTTTGTACAATGGCAATCAATCTGCCGAATATTTCTATGATGAAAGTTTTTACTGTGATTCCGAAAATGTTGATTATGATGAAAACGATGATTATACATACATTTCCCGCAGCGGAAGCAGAATGCTGAAAGGCTGTGCAATGAGAGTAAATTCTTTTTAATACACAGGTTTCAATAATGTAAGGGCTGATTTCCCAATCACAGGGAATTCAGCTCTTTTTTTTAATGCAGCGTATAATTAGCATATTGGATTTTTCAAGGGACAGACCTTAATACCAAGTTGGAATATTGGTCTGACACCGATTATTTTGCTTTACATAGGGGACAGGTCGCAATCCCAAAACAGAATACGGGTCTGTCCCTGATTAATTGTTTACCGAACGCATTTCCATTAAGTCGAAACTCGGCAATTCATAATTTACTTGTTATATTAAAAATATTTTAGTAAAAACTATTGATACTATAGGAAAAAGTTGAATAATCATTATTGAAATGACAGAGGGATTTCAGCAATGTATAAATTGGAATTTTATGTTCCGGAAAATTACTGTGAAGAAGTTAAAAGTGCTGTTTTCGCGGCAGGTGCAGGGACACAGGGAAATTACTGTCAATGCTGCTGGCAAGTTTTAGGTGACGGACAATTTTTGCCAATGCAGGGAAGTAAGCCGTTTGTTGGCAAGGTCGGAGTTCCGGAGAAAGTCCGCGAGATGAAGGTCGAAATGATTTGCGACGACGAGTTCATTCATGATGCAGTCGCTGCATTGAAAAAAGCTCATCCTTATGAGGAACCGGCATATTCTGTACTTAAAATTTCAGATATTGATGTAATATTGTAATGTATATAAAAAACTTAATAATTTTGTAGGTTTTAATGATATTAAAAAAACACCGATTTTTATTTTATCTGCTACTTATAACGATTTTTGGCCATGCAATAAATGGATATGCCGAAGAAAATACGGTTGCAGAAGTTGTAAATAATAAAAAAGATACGGCTTATGGCTACTATGAAGGCGATCAATACAAAAAATTGTCGCTTGGAGTTTCTACCGGAGTAGGTTATGGATATTACAGGCGAGGTTTTGCGGTTGTGATTGATTCCACATTGCCGATACATATTGTAAAAGGACTTTATATTGCACCGGGAATCAGATTTATAGCGCATAGATTCAATCTTTCGCATTTTTACAGTATTGCGACAGGCGGAACGTACAGATATGATTTTGAAGGTTGTTTTGTCGGGGTGAAAGCCGATGTTTTGTATCGGCAGCAAATAGTGAAATATTTTGGAATGCAGTTTGGATTGAGTTTCAACATCGGACCCGAATTTTCCAATTACTACAGTGTTTATCGTGATAAAAATTATCCTACGATTTCGCTTACTTTTTCACCTGATATTTTCATCGGTGCGTATGCAAATTATAAGAATTGGGCGTTTTTTCTCAACTTCAAAAAACTTTTTCCGTTTACTCCTGTCGTTTACAATACTGCGAAAGGATTTTTTTATAATGATGCTCAAATAAAAAACAGCGATGAATTTATTCCGCCGATTTTTAATAATTTGAGTTCGACATACCATGTTTGTTTTTCTGCGGCATCGATGGAAATCGGATTTACCTATTTTTTCCCGACTGATAAAAAAGTTCAAAATTGATACTGTGAGGCTGATTTATGAAAAAAATATTACTTATGTTACTGCCGTTACTGATTGTACTGCCGATATTCGCAAACGAAACAACAGCCGACGAATCTGAAAATACGGTGCCGACATTTTCGATAGAAAATGAAGATATTGCAAAAGCAGCGGAGACTGAAACTGCTGCGTCGGGAAAATTCGATGCGGGAACTTTTAAACAGAAAAAAAGAATAACAAACGGGTTACTGTGGAGCTCGGCGGCGGTTTCTTCTGTCGGAATAACAATCTTGACTGCTTCCATTATAATGGGATTTATTCCAAGAAGCGAATTCCCGCCCGAAATGTTTACTGATGTGGCTTTTCAAATAAAATATGGCAGCAAAGGCAGTAATGAAATAGTTTCGTCGTATCCGCCGATGATGGTTTATTGCTGCGTCGGTGCCGTAATGTTTTGTTCGGGAACTTTGATACTGCTGTTTGCATTGCCTATTTTGTTTTACAGTATTGTCCGTAAAGCGAACGAATATGCGTTTGAAAAGGCAATGAAGAAAGAGTCACGCTGGGAAGTTTCAATGTCCGGAGTTCGATTCAAATTTTAGGAGAAGTTCATGAAACATTTTCTTTGTATAGCAATCTGTATATCGGCAATTTTTCTTTTGTCATGCGAAGGATTATTTGCGCCGGTAAAAGCGCCGTCAATATCTGCGGTTTTACAGGATGACGGAAAGTATAATATAACGATTACTGCCGGAAGAAACGGTTCCGTTTTTTTTACGCTTGACGGCAGTGAACCTAAATATCCCGAATCCGAACTTTATCTGAAAGAGATTACTTCAGTGCCTGCAAACACTACGATTCGCGCGATTTCTTATTGTCCGTCAGGACGGTACAGCTCAATAGTCGAAGTAAAATTGACCGAAGACATCAGCGGCGATTCTGTAGCTTGTGAATAGAGTAGATGAATTATTCTGAGTAACAAAGTTTGAACGACTGTCGAGCCGATTTTTGATTATAGACTGATGCTGCTTTTCATTGCGCGGTAATGTGTGCTTCCCGCTTTGCCTGTTTATGCAGTTTTTTTACCAAAGTATTTCTTTTACTCCGTCTTCTATAAGGTAGCACATTTCTTCATGTGCCGACGCCCCCTGCGCTATCTTGCTTACGTCGAGTCGTATATAGTTGGTCACGCCGCTTGCCAGTTTTTCGCCGCTTATCGAATATAGTTCTACATCTGCCGAGAAAAGGCGCGGCGTATCTTTGATTATTATGCCTTTGCCGATTATTTTTTCGCCGTATGGTACAGGTTTGCGGAATTTGGTTTCAAGTGAAAAGGTAACTCCAAACGATTCTTCGCTGAGCTCTTTCGCCCAGAGTGCCCGCAGTCCCATTTCGTCGAGCATGCAGGTGATAAGCCCGCCGTGTACTCTTCCGGGATAACTTTGATGCTGAGCTCGATATTCAAATATTGTCATCACACTGCCGTCTTCCATATTATAAAACGGTGCATGAACACCGTATTCGTTATCGAGTCCGCACATAATACACATTCTGCTGTTACGTTGTTTAGATACTACTTTCATGCAGGTTTTTTAGCATGTTTATATATGAATGTAAAGTGTCCTTCGCCTGTGTAAATGTTACGCTGATGATTGACGGACAGTACGTGTTTATTTACTATTTAAAAACCATAGGGACAGACCTTAATCCCATTTTAGAATTAGGGTCTGTCCCTGTAATTAGGAGCCGAGTTGTAATGGAAATAGAAGAGATTGATTATGATTTTTCGGTATGCAAAGTAACTGATTATTCGTTTGTGGATTTGGACTGTGAATATTGCTTTATAGGCAAGACGAACGAGGAAAGGTCATTGATTTGTATTACGGAAAATGTTCCGTCTAATATTGTAGAAAGAAATGACGGCTGGAAAGCATTTCGGATTTGCGGTGTGCTTGATTTTTCATTGATTGGAATAATAGCCGAGATTACCGGAATATTGACGAAAAACAAAATCGGAATATGTGCGGTATCGACATTCAATACCGATTATGTGTTGACGAAAAAAGAAAATTATCGAAAGGCTTTAAACGTACTGGAAACTGCCGGATATAAGATTGTAAAGAGATGAAAAACGGTCTATCGGTACTGATTGAAATAAGTCGGCGGCTTACGAATTTCGATTTGACAGGTACATTTATAATTAATCGGTATTTTATTTGATGGTTAAATATGTTATGAGTTTCTGGCAGAAGATACTGTTGTAATATTGATAAATAGATATGCATTAAAACGATAGACTATCAGACTTATTGTAGATACTATTACCGTAAATATTAAAAACAAAAAGTAATATATGATTTTTACATTAAAAACGATTTGAAAATCGAGGATTGAATATGTCGAAGACAAAAGAACAAATTAGGTATAATATGCAGCAAATTAAATGTAAAGATTCCAAAATCGAATTATTACTTCGTAAAGCATTATGGAAAAAAGGTTTGCATTATAGAAAAAATGTCAAATCCGTATTCGGTCATCCCGATATAGCATTTATCGGAAAGAAAATTGCAGTGTTTTGCGACAGCGAATTTTGGCATGGTTACGATTGGGAACATCGAAAAGAAGATTTCAAAGTCAGGCAAGATTTTTGGATTCCGAAGATAGAGCGAAATATACAACGTGACAAAGAGGTCACCGAAAAACTTGAAACTGAAGGTTGGATTGTGTTACGGTTTTGGGGCAAAGAAATAAAAAGTGATGTTATAGGGTGTGCAGATAAAATAGAAAAGGCGGTTAAACAAAGATGTTGAAAAGTATCGATTTGTTTGCCGGAATCGGCGGCATACGCTTGGGATTTGAACAGGTTTTTGATGAAAAATTAAGAACCGTATTCGTCAGTGAATGGGATAAAAATGCACAAAGAACATATAAGGCGAATTTTGTTGATAACTTTGATATTACTGGTGATATTACGAAAATTTCCGAAGATGATATTCCCGATTTCGATATTTGTCTTGCAGGCTTCCCCTGTCAAGCATTCAGCCTTGCAGGGCAACGCAAAGGTTTCAAAGACGATTATAAAGGCATGTCGCGTGGAACTTTGTTTTTTGATGTGGCTCGTATTTGTGAAAAGAAAAAACCGAAAGTTATATTCTGTGAGAATGTAAAAGGGCTTACCATTCACGACAAAGGCAGAACTTTCAATATTATTAAAAATACGTTTCGAGAAATCGGCTACACTCCGTTTGAGCATATTCTGAATAGTAAAGATTTCGGAGTTCCGCAAAATCGTGAGCGCATTTATATCGTCGCTTTCCGTAATGATATAGCACCGGCGGAGTTTGTCTTTCCGATTCCCACCGATTCGTCAAAGCGAATTAAAGATATTTTGGAAGGTCCCGTTCCCGCAAAATATTATTTAAGCGAATGTTATTTGCAAACGTTACGCAATCACAAAGCTCGTCACGCAGCCAAAGGACATGGTTTCGGATACGAAATTCGTGATTGGGATGATGTCGCCGGTGCGATAGTTTGCGGTGGTATGGGACGCGAGCGCAACTTGATAATCGATACTCGTCAAACGGATTTAACCCCTACTACCCACATAAAGGGGGAAATCAACAAAGAAGGTGTTCGTAAAATGACACCGAGAGAATGGGCACGTTTGCAAGGCTTCCCTGATGATTTTAAGCTTACGTTGGCGGACGTTCATTTGTATAAACAGTTTGGTAACAGTGTTACAGTTCCGGTAATCGAAGCAATTGCAAGAAAAGTTAAGGAGGTACTCGACCATGTTGACGGGCAATAAAGGCGAATGGAGCGAAGTCTACGCTTTCTTCAAGTTGCTTGCGGAGGGTAAGCTTTACGGTGCGGATGGAGCTCTCAATAAAAAGAACGATATTTTCTACGATATTTTGCAAATCGTTCGCAATGAACAGGTTGGGACTTTGCATTTCGTTTTCGACGGTGCAACGCAAACCGTTAATGTACAGAACGATGCGGGAGCAATTAAGGTTTCGGTGAGTTGCGATGCTTTCAAAACGCAAGCTGAAAATCTCTACGGCAAAATCGTGAACACAAAGGGAACAGCCGCTTTCACGGTTTTGGAAACATCGGAGTTTATGGAAGAAATCGGTTGCCATAAACTGAAAGCCCCTTCCGCAGACAAATCGGATATTACAATCAATGTTCACGACTTCAATACGGGGCTGAATCCTACGCTTGGGTTCAGTATCAAATCTCGGCTCGGGAAACCTTCCACCTTGCTAAACGCAGGTACGAATACGAATTTCATATTTGAAATTCAAGGCAACATGACGGATGCAGACATGGATGCTATAAACGGATTGTTTGTTGAAACGGTAAAAGAAGGTGTTGTCAAGAAAGATATATCCGTCGAACAACGGATGAATTATATAAAAGAGCATGGTTTCTTCTTGTCATATTTCAGTATGGCAGGCTCGACTTTCCTCAATAATCTCATCTTGATTGATTCGGACTTACCCGCCATTACGGGCTACATGATGCTTGAGTACTATCTCCGCTCGACAAATAATATTCTCGAGGCGTTAAATACCGTTGCGCAAAACAATCCACTTCATTACGATTTGAGTCAGGGACATAGATATTACCATTATAAGTTTAAAAAACTTTTAACCGAATCCGCACTCGGTATGTTACCCGGTAAGGTTTGGACGGGTAAAGCAGATGCCAACGGCGGTTATATTATCGTGCGAGAAGACGGCGAAGTCCTTTGCTATCACCTCTATAATCGGAATGATTTTGAAGACTACCTCTTGAAGAACACACGCTTTGACAGAGGCGGTGCCGGCAGACATGCCTATGCTGTAGTCGAAAAAAATAACGGAAAGTATTACATAAAACTCAACTTGCAGATTCGCTTTATCCGATGAAAGTTTGCAGTCTTTTTTGCGGAATCGATTATTTAGGCAGATAAAGTAAATTGTCTAAATTAGTCAAATCGTTTTTTTAAAATCTTCTGGTTTTATGATTTTTGGAAATTAACTGCTTTCTTCGTTTTCCAACAGCAACCGCAAATCATTTTTGCTGCGCAGCGGAAAACCGGCTTCATCATTCAAAAACGTAATATTACCGTAAAAAGAATCTTTGCTGTCTTCCGACGGCAGATAAATTCCGAGAGTTTTCCCGTATTCTATTGCTCTGTGGGCTGTAATAATCGTCCCCGAACGAATTGACGGTGCTTCAACCAATAGTACAACGGAAGATAACGCTGCAATTAAACGGTTTCTTTCGGGAAAATGCCAGCGGTGAGGTTTGCTGCCGGGTGGATACTCCGAAATCAGCAGATTTCCTTCTTCAATCATTTTTACTGCAAGTTTATATGATTCTTTGGGATAAACAGTATCTATTCCGCATCCGAGGATTCCCACAGTAGGAAGCTGCATATCGAGTGCGGCTTGATGTGCGGCAGAATCTATTCCTTTTGCCAAACCGGAAACTATGGCGTAATTAAATTCTTTCAGTGTATGCGCCATTGTACATGCAACTTCTTTTCCTATTTCGGAAGGTTTTCTTGTACCTACAATCGCAGCCATTTTGTACGAAAGCAGATTTCTGTTTCCGCGCAGAAATATCATAAACGGATAGTCATCGAAACAGAGTAGTTGCTTGGGGAAATGCAAATCATCAAACCGCAGAACCTGAATACCGGAGTGAATGATGAAGTCATTTATCTTTTTTGCTTCCTCGACAAATTCATAGTGAAGCGTTCGTTTTTTGCCGATTACGCGTTGTATCTTCAAAATCGGCTGACTGTATATTGCCTGTGAACTGCCGAAACAGTCAAACAATTTGCGTTTGTCCTGCGGTGTGATGAATTCCATCGATAATGCAATGTCGTAAATTGTGTGCATATTGCTTGATACTCGCAGTTTACTGTTTTCTGTTTATTGTTTCTGAAATAAAATTTTCCAAACTCGCTTTTTCATCGGCAGTAAGCGTTTTCTCGAATTGGTAAATTGAGGAGTAAACCTCGTACGCTTTATCATATTCTTTCAATAGAAAATAAGAACGACCCAATAGGAAATAACCCTCTTTGTCCGGCGTTTTCAAATCATAAATATAGTGATTCAGCACGTGTACGGCTTCTTGGTATTCTTCCGTTCCGAAAACCAAAAGTTGGGCATAATCGTACAAAACGCCAGTTCTGTCCGGACTGATATTCAGTGCGTATGTATAATTTTCTTTCGCTTTGGATAAATGTTCCTTATTATGATTTATTTTGTAGAGATTCACATGGCATATAGCAATGTAGTGATATGTTTCAAAATCGTTATTTACAATGTCACGCGATTGCTCCAGATGAAACAGAGCTTTTTCGTAAGCTCCTTTTACCGTCAATTGTTTTCCTATGGTTTTATTTAATCCGGCAGATGCCGAATACGCATTTACAAGTGTGGAAATCGCTTCTTTATACAATTGCGATGCTTCTTCCTTTTTGTCAAGATTTTGCGACCTTGCCAATGCCCGAATCGGTTTCAGTCTGTCCGCGTAGCAGGAAGTCATAGCTATTGCAGATATTGCCAGTAAGATAAATTTTGATAATTTTTTCATAAGCTGCTCCAAAAAAAGTGTCTGTATATAAATATTTTCGTTATATATAAACACTTATTTTTCTTTTTATAACTACAAACTTGCCGATTTTTTTGTTTTTTTTCTAAAAAATGAGATTCAATGAGCCGCCGACGGCAAATTCACGTCCCATCCATGCGGGAGTTATAAATAATGATTCAAGTCCTTTTACTCCCAGTTCAAACTGACATGGTCCAAAGTGAAATCCGATTCCCAGTCCGGTATAAAAGCCGCCGGACGATGAAAATCCTGCGGACAATCTTAACGGCATTTCAAACCAGTAGAATATAGGCATTAATTCTATTCCTGTGGCGAGCTCGAATGTCGGCAAATCTCCGAATGATATTGGATAAAAGTCACCTACCGTAAAACTCAGCGGAAGCGTCAGCGTAACATCTCGGCGATTCAGCGGCGAAACCGAAAATCCAAAATGGACTGCCGTTAGCGGCATGAAAAATTCGCAGCTGTTTGTTTGCTTTGTATTGTCAAAATCAGCTATTATATTTTGAAACGAGTTTAAAATCTTGGAAGCATCCATAATATCAAGAGTTATTTTTCGGTTCATGTCGGCACGCTGATTTCCCGCATAGAACATAAAGCCCAAATCCGTTACGCTCAGTCCGACTTTTACATACTTGTTTATATCAAGCAGCAGTCCCAAATCCACTCCGATTCCCATTCCGAAATTTCCGCCGCCTTCAAGAATATTCTGCAAATTCAATCCGTTTACTTCCGGAATGGAAATATTTTTGAAAACATGTTTGCCGAGAACGGAACCGTATATAAAATTACCGTCAATATCCAATGAATATGTATACATTCCGGTATCGTTTGGTTTGTCGGTATACAGTGTAAGGTCGGAATAAAACGATGTGTAAATAATAGGAAGGTAAAAATGTCCGCTGAAACCGGCATAAAGTCCGCGAATAGGCAGGTGTTTTTCCACATTGGGAATTTTTGCCGAAAGCGCGAATTTAAAATCCTGATACCACATTACGCGACCGTAGAATTTTTCTTTCAAAGGCTTTATAAGCGAAAGTTTATCGAACAGATTGAAAAATAAATCTTTGCCGATAGTTACATCGGCAACTATTTTGTTGTCGAGTGAAAAGCCTATGGAACATGACTGCAATTTGGCGTAAAACGAAAAAAATGTAATTGATGCGGCACCGGTCAGGCTTATCCCATTGGGAAACATCCAATCCAGCTGTCTGGAAAAAAAATCATTGACATTCGGATTGTCGGATTTTAATGTATCTAAAATTTCTATGAGGTCATAAACGCTGAAAAAGTTAGTCATTGCATCGAGCGTTATATTTCCGAACAGATTTATTCCGAAACGGTATGGAGTTGCCGCTATTCCGGCGGGATTGTACATCAAAGCTTCCAATCCGGAGGAAACCGCGCTGTGAGAGCCGCTCATTCCCAATGAAAAAGCCGACTGCCAAGTATTTGTAGCTGCATTTGTGGATGAAAATGCGTAAAGTATAAAAAGTAAAGCGTACAGTAATTTTTTCATACAATCCTTAGTTTTTTTATTTAAACATATTTGTTTTTACGTCCATGTTGCCTGTTGCTATGATATTCATATCCAGCATGGAATTGTTTTTTTTATCGATTTTACAGCTTGAATCTTTCGGAATTATAATATCGAGCAGTAAATCGGAATCGGGAATTTCCGAAATAGGCTTTGAGAAAGTAACTTCCGCATTTTTTTCAAAATTGTTCGGCATACGAAAATTGTTTTCTTCTCCGTCGAACAGCATCGGAATTTCGTTCCCGGAACTGTCTTTGAGGCGCGCATTTTTTATATCTATAGGGAAAGAGAACGTATTTTTTATATCAGCACTGATTTTTATTTCATTTAGCATTTTTCCTACAGTGGAAAACGGCAGTTTTGTACTGCCTTCGCTTAGAGAGGAGACTTTAAAATCGTTAATAAATTTTCCTACGAATACAAAACTCTCTCCCAAATTTAATTCTACCGAAAAAACGACTTTCAATCCTTTGATATTATGCGTTTTGTGGAAACTGCAAAATTTGCTCAAATCCTGAAGGTTTCCGGCTTCCGCAACATCTCCAAGCGTTTTTCCGTCGCCTAAATCATAATCTTTGACAAGTTCTTCCAAATCGTCGATATTTTCGGAAATTACATCGGAGGAAAGTACATCCGAAATGGAAACATCGTCTCCGAGATCTTCAAGAAATCCATTTATTCCGTCGCCGCTGTCTTGATACGCATCGGCAATCTCGTTTACGGTTAATTCACCGCTGGTAATCAAGTCTTCGACAGCTTCTATCCCGCCGCCGTTTTTATCAATCATATCTTTAATATCTGCGGCTGTAAGCTCGGCTCTTGCACGTGTTGTACTTTTGGCAGACGCACTTCTCGTTGTTCTGTTTCGGGTGTTTGTTCCTTCCATAAGGTTTTCTATAACATCGAATCCCTTTCCGCGCACTGAAAATGAATCTGCCGGCAATTCAAATTTGAATATGTAATCGATGCATTCCAAATCTGTCGGATCTTTCGGTATAGGTTCAAGTTTGGAATCGGGATTGGAAAGAAAATCGTTCGGTATAAATGTAAGGCAATTATTTTTTTTATCGTAGGTTGCTTCGTTAAATAAAAAATCTTTATTGCTTATAATAATTTTTGAAATCGCAAAAACAGGCAGACCATCGACAAAATATTCTTCTTCCGTAGCTTCACGTCCATCTTCCGAAGAGGATGAATCGATAATGAAAACTTTCGCTGTGATTTTTAAATATCCGTCGCTCGAAGCCAGATAATCAAGCGTTATATCATCCGTATTGTCATTGTCCATATCCATTCTGAAACTTGGAAACGAACTTTCCATAGTATCCGGCGCCGAGTAACTTTGCAGCGGCAGCGGCCATGTAAGCGGGTCGCTGCCGCCTAAAAGATCGGTTACCGAATCATCTATATTCAAATCGCTGCTGTTTATGGTAACGGGATCGAGCTTCATGTGAATCAATGCGGCAGTTTCATCTTCCGTTGATTCGCCGCTGTTGCTTTGGAATTCTTTTAAGAATTTTTCCAAATCGATAAAATCAGACATTTTTATTTGTTTTCCGAGTATCGGAAGTTCGTAATCAAGATTCCATTCGGGAGATTTTATTTCACGCCCGTCGGATACCAATTCCGCTATTTTTTCTATTGCGCATGAATAGAGAATAAAAATAGAGGCAAAAATAAACCATAATCGTTTCATAATTCCTTCTTTATATAACAAAATAAGTTATAACAAAATAAGTCCGGCTTTTCGCAAATCATTCCATAATTCGTTATCAAAAAAGCATTCTTTATTTTCAAAAACGGTATCGGGTAAAGAATTTAACCAATATTTCAACGGTTGGTATGATTTTTTACCGTTGGAGCTTTTTCTTTCGGTTTTCGGCGAACTTTCTTTTAACAATCTGCAGACCCAATTTGCCAATGTTTTGGGCAATTCATATGAAATATCGCCATATTTCCCGGCAAAATATAATATTCCGTCTGAAAAAACAGGTTCTGTTCCAAGCCAATAACATTTTTTACCAAGGTCAATTTTTTCAATGTTGTCAAGCACAGATTTTACAAAATGCGGTTTGATTTTACACGGTGTTTTCATCCACTGCACTGCGGGAATTTCCAAACAATTTCGCAGATTGAAATTATAAACGGCAGTATTCAGGATTTCTCCGATTTTATTAAGTTTTGTGCTCGGGATCGATTCCTTGCAGCTGATGTCATAATCGGTGAGTTTCTTTTGATTTCGGTTAATTTCGGTAATGGAAAAATTGTGCGGATTGAGGAAAATTTCACTGTGAACCGTAAGGGTGAATTTATGAAAAAATACGGAATGCAAAATTTTCTCCAAAAACATTTGGCGTACGACTTCCAATGTTTCGGCTATTTCTTCGGGTTTTTCTCCGGGAAATCCGTATATTAAATAGCCGTGAACCAGAATATTCGATTGTGCAAATTTTTTGGAAACGCGAATTATTGTTTCGACGGTCGTTTTTTTATTCATTAAAGACAAAATTCTGTTGCATCCCGATTCCATGCCTCCAGTGACGGCAATGCAGCCGGCGCGGGACATCAGATACGGCAAATCGGAATCAAATGCACTGTCAAAACGGATATTGCCCCACCAGATTATATCCAAACCGCGCTTTAAAATTTCAATGCAAAACGTTTTGATTACGGCAGGCGGCATTGCTTCATCTATAAAATGAAAACTGCGAATTCCTGTTTGTGCAATTAATTTTTCCGCTGCATCGGCTAAAAATGCGCCGTCTTCCGCTTTGTATGTAGCTATATAATCAAGCGAAGTATCGCAGAAAGTACATTTGTGATGGTAGCATCCGTGTGCCATTCGCAGCTTCAAATAAATGCGCTGTGACCAAAGCGAGTGCATTGAATTTGTCGATTCACGCAGAGTAAAATACGAATCAAGCGGCAAATCGTCATAATCGGGAATAAATTGTTTTTTGTAATTTTGAGCCTCATTGCCCGAATAACAAATTTTTTCACCGTCGCAGAAAAAAGTTCTTACCAATGAAGATTTTTCGCATTTGCCGTTTAAATATTCTGCCAGTTTTATCAAAGGCAGTTCGCCGTCATCAAGGACAATGAAATCTGCATAATCGAATAATTTCTTTTCTTTTATATTGCGAAATCCCGTATTGATAAAACCGCCGCCGAGTACAACTTTTATATCCGATTTATTATTTTTCAATATCTGTGCGATTTTTACAGCCATGCAGAAATTGCCCGGGAACGGAATTGAAATACCGACAAACAAACAGTCTTCAAGATTCAGCTTTTTTATCGAATCAGCCAGCCAGTCGGTTAATAAGTCATCGTTTTTCAAGAAAGCCTCTATATCATCGAATGTCAAATCATTGCTTTGCGCAATCGAAGCGGCATAACTTGAAAGTCCGAAGTGCGGCAGAACGGTATGACTGCACAAGTCGGTCAAATCATCGATGTAAAGTGAGGCGAAGTGTATTGCCGTTTCGGTACTGCCGTTTTTGTGTTTGCTGTTTTTTAATTCGTCAAAGCGCGGACCTTCGGGAAGATACGTTCGCGATAAAATTTTTTGCGCCAGCTGCGGATATTTACCTTGCAGAAACAAAATTACCGGTTCTATAGTAGAAATATACTGCTCTTTTTTCGTGATGAAGGCAGCTAAAAGTTCGGAATTTGTTAATGCGCCGTTTGCCGATTGTCTTTCGATTTCATCGAATAATTTGCAAAGTCCGTTTCTTGAAAATAATGTAAGTGCGGTGGATATTGAAAAATCATACTGCTGCACGATGAAATTTTCTTGTTTTAATGCGCCTTTGAGAAATGCCGATGCGGGATACGGCGAAGACAGCTGCACAAACGGCGGAGTAACGAGAATAATTTTTTTCTGCATTATCATTCCCTTGTTAATTTAGAATATTTAAAAATCTTATAGCATAAATCAGCGGATGCAAACAGCGAGCCGGATATTTAATTTCAGTATTATTTTCTGCATTAAAGTGTGTTAAATTCACCGCTTGTGATGTACAAAATCGCAAAACATTTTGCTATATTACCGGCATTGTACACGGAGGACAGAATGATTTGTACGGACGAAGTTGACCGATTGATAGATATTGCTTTTGATGAAGATTTCGCTCAGTCCGCAGATGTTACTACAGATGCGATATTTCCCGATGGTATGGGAAACGGCACTTACATTTTAAAAGCTAAGGATAACGGAATTCTTTGCGGGACACAAATTGTTGAAATGGTTTTTAAAAAACTTGATTCGTCTTTGAAAGTCGATTTTATGCATTCGGACGGAGATTTTATTTCTTACGGTGATGTTGTGGCCGAAATAGAAGGTAAAATCGCGTCGATATTGAAGGGCGAACGGACTGCACTGAATTTTATTTGCTATTTAAGTGCTATAGCTACGCGGACAAATGAATTTGTGAAAGCTGCGTCTCCGGTGAAAATTCTCGATACACGAAAAACGCTGCCCGGTTATCGCCGTCTTGCGAAATACGCGGTAGCCTGCGGCGGTGCGGTTAATCATCGTATGGGACTGTACGATATGGTAATGATAAAAGACAATCACATCGACGGAGCCGGTTCGATTGCGCAGGCGGTGAAACTCGTGCGTGAAAAATGGGGGAACAGATATAAAATCGAAGCGGAAACCAGAAATTTGACGGAAGTAGAAGAGGCTTTGCGGCTTGATGTAGACCGCATAATGCTTGATAATATGGATAATCAAACAATAATGAAAGCAGTAAAAATGATTAACGGGAAAAAAGAAATCGAAGCTTCCGGCAATATGACACTTGAGCGCGTGAAAACGCTTGCCGATTCCGGAATCGATTATATTTCCGTCGGAGAATTGACTCATTCCGTTACAGTTTTCGATTTTTCTTTGGTAAGCGGAAAGTGATAAGGAGAGATTGTTATGCAGAAGGTTTATGATGCTTTGGTTATCGGAACCGGAATTGCGGGATTGAGCTGTGCGATTTATTTGAAAGAAGCCGGTTTCGATGTGGCAATTATTACGAAAACCGATGATGTTTCCGAGTGCAATTCTTTTCAGGCGCAAGGCGGAATTATTGCATGGAATCCCGAAGATGATCCTAAATTATTGTATAAAGATATATTGGAAGCAGGCTGCTATTATAATAATACGGTGGCGGTTAAATTGCTGTCCGAAACCGGTCCAAAGCAAGTTTTTGATTTTTTGATAGATAAAATCGGAATACAATTCAGTATCGACGGTAATGGTGAATTCGATTACACGGAAGAAGCCGCTCATTCAAAGCGCAGAATTCTTCATTATGAAGATCATACGGGCGATAAAATCATTACCGAACTTTTGTCTTATACAGAAAAAATCGGACTTGAAATTCTGACTTCTCATACTTCGATTGACTTGATTACAAACAATCATCACAGCGCGGATAATCAGGAAATTTACCGAAAACGTGAAGTTATGGGTGTTTATGTACTGAATAATCTCGACGGATGTGTGGAAAAGTTCCTTGCCCATAAAGTGATTTTGGCTACCGGCGGGGTAGGGGAAATATTTCAACATACGACAAATCCTTCTGCTGCTACCGGCGACGGATTGAGTATGGCACATAGAGCCGGCGCGGATATTATAAACGCGGAATTTGTGCAGTTCCACCCTACGGCGTTGTTTCATCGTGATATAAAGCGTTTTCTGATTTCGGAATCACTGCGCGGCGAAGGTGCCAAACTTTTGAACAGAGACGGAAAGGAATTTATGGGACGTTACAGTCATTTGAAAGAGCTTGCGCCGCGCGATGTCGTTGCCCGTGCGATATATGAAGAAATGAGCAGAACGGGAGCCGATTTTCTGCTGCTGGATTTGGCCAATAATTACAAAGGCAGCGTTCCCATTGAAAAGCGTTTTTCAAAGATTTACAACGTGTGTTTGTCGGGCGGAATCGATATTACAAAAGAGCCGATTCCGATTGTTCCTTCGGCACATTTTTTTTGCGGCGGCGTAAAAGTGGATCTCAACGGACGGACTTCGATTAAAAATCTTTATGCACTCGGCGAAGTAAGCTGTACCGGACTGCACGGAGCGAACAGACTTGCTTCTACATCGTTGTTGGAAGGGCTTGTGTGGGCTAAACGTGCGGCCGATGATATAAAGAATAGCTTTCAGGAAATACGCAGGTCGCGTTTGGATAATATTGTCGATTGGGAAAATCCTAAATCCAACACCGAAGAATTCGATCCGCTTATTATAGGGCAGGATTTGCAGGTTATAAAATTGACCATGTGGAACTATGCCGGCATTATCAGAACCAATAAAGGATTGGAGCGTGCCAAAGCCGATTTGAATTATTATTCGCACAGAATTATAAAATTCTATAAAGAAGCAAAACTGAACCGTTCGATTATCGAACTGCGCAATGCAATAATTACGGCGTCTATTATTGTTGATCAGGCTATACACAATACAAAATCTTTGGGATGCCATTATATAAAAAATTAGCAATAAGGATTATTCTATGAAAAAGATATTTTGTTTACTGTCTATCGGTTTTCTATTGTGTATATCGTGTGACAATAAAAGAAAAAACGCTCCTTTCTATAAGGAGAATAAAACCGATATTGCGTATAAAATTTCCGGTGAATATTCGGAGATTCCGATTAAGGCAAATATTGCTTCCGAGCTGACGTTTGCATTTCGGAATATGGCGAATGGGATAAATCCGTTTTTCGCATCTAATGATATGGAAAAATTCATTAGACAGGCTACTATGGGAACATTGGTTTTCCGTCATCCGGTGTCGGGCAAAATGGTTGAAAATATTGCCGAGTCGGTTGCGGTTTCGCCCGATTTTTTAAGTGTGGTTTTTACGCTTGATAAAAACAGAAAGTTTTCGGATGGGGAAACCATTACGATTTCCGATATTGAAGCAGATTTTGTTTTTCTGAAAAATATTCTTAAGAATACAAAAATCGGAGCTGATTTTCTTTCCTTTGACAACGACATACGTATTGATTCTACCACAGATACTCAAATTACTTTGTCGTTTTCGCAAGCCGATCCTTTTGTTTTGGAACGACTTGCGAATTTCCCTGTAATAAAAAAGAGTGAAATAGAAAGAATTACCGATTTCAATGCAATTGCAGACAGTCTGCGTTTTACATCTTCCGGTACATATATGATCTCCGAAATGGGAACCGATACGTATAAACTGCGTGTCAATCCGTATTATCAAAGAGAAGATTCTTTGGGGAATTCCTATCCGTACACGGACAAAATAATTTTGAAACAATTTTCAAATCGTGAAGATTTGATTCGTCAATTTATTTCCGGAGAGGTCGATTTGTTTGAAGGTCTCGACGGTGAGTTTGAGCTTCTTTCGGCCGTAATGCAGGGAATGGAAAATCGCAAAAGAGTTGTCGATGTCGGTTATGGCAACAGCAGAATCGTTACGGCATATAATACGTTTACTGAAAAAAGTTCTGATTATATGAAAAATGCGGGAGTGTGCAATTTCATTGCCGGAGTACTGGAAAATATTGCGGACGAGATTCCTCAGTTTGCTGCTTTGGCAGGAATATATGACGATGCGCCGTTTGTCAAACCTCCGGTTCCGAAGCAGCTGTTTACCGATGATAACGGAAAGCTCGGTTTTAACAACGGCTCGATGAATTTGCGGATTGTTCTTTTTGCCGGAAATCTTACTGATAAAATCGAAGAGGCACTGAAATTTGTGCTTGATTCAAATAGTTTACATTATACTATTTTGCGAATGCACGATACTGCGGATTTTATAAACAAAGTTTTTTATGAAAAAGAGTATGACATTGCGATGTTTGAATATGATTTGTTTCCCGAAGCATGGAAAACAAATGAACTTTTTGCGCAGTCACAGTTTGCAGCAGCTGCGCAAGGCGACGAATTGTCAAAGAAAAAAACGCTTGATTATAAGTGGCAGTTTTCACCTGTTTTTGCACAAAAACGTTACTTTTTTCTCGATGCAAAAATTAAAAACTTTTATTTCCGGCCTGATTACGGATTTTTTTGTGATCCGCTGACATTGAAGATGATCTTTAAATTGGTTGTTGAGCCGGAATAGTTTTTTAGGAGAATTTTATGTTTCAAATTTCCTTATTTGGGGAAAAGTTCGGGAAAATAACCGGAATCGGTGAGTTGATGAATGATATAGGCGATGCTATGCGGAAACCTGACGAAGCGATTCTTATGGGCGGCGGAAATCCTGCAAAAATCCCCGAAATGCAGAGTGTTTTTTGCTCTTTGCTGAGTGAGATTTCCGATACAGATACTTTTGCGAACATTATCGGATCTTACGATAGTCCGCAGGGAAATGAAACATTTTTGCAGGAAACCGCAGACTATTTTCGGCGGATGTTCGATTGGAATATCACACATCGCAATATTGCAGTGACAAACGGAAGCCAAAATGCGTTTTTCTATTTACTGAATATATTTTCCGGCACATTTTCAAACGGTGCTAAAAAGAAAATTTTGTTTCCTATGGTGCCGGAATATATCGGATATGCGGATCAAACACTTGATGATGATGCGTTATACTCCTATCTCCCTAAAATTGAGTATACGGGAAAGCATAGTTTTAAGTACCATGTAGATTTTGACGCACTGAAAATCGATGAAAGTATCGGAGCGATTTGTGTTACTCGTCCCACAAATCCTACAGGCAATGTAATTACCGATGAAGAAATGGATAGGCTGCTTGAATTGGCGAAAGAGCATGATATTCCGCTGATTGTCGATAATGCTTACGGGCAGCCGTTTCCGGGAATTTTATTTCGCAGAACAAAAACGTTGTTTGATAAACATATTATTCATTCTTTCAGTTTATCGAAACTCGGGCTGCCGTCGCTGCGTACCGGAATAATAGTGGCGGATGAAGAAATAATTGCCATGATTTCCAATATGAATGCTGTCGTGAATCTGGCAAGCGGAACTTTCGGGCAGGCTTTGACGACTCGGTTTATTGCGGAAGACAAAATAACCGAACTGTCACGTACTGTCATTACACCTTTTTATAAAAAACGTTCGCAGGAGACTTTGGCGATGATAAACCGCTGGTTTCCCGATACAATTCCTTATTACATACACGAGAACGAAGGTGCTTTTTTCTTGTGGATGTGGTTCCCGAAATTGCCGGTGAACTGCTATGAACTGTATCGTCGTTTGAAATCACGAAATGTTTATGTTATACCGGGATGTTATTTTTTCCCCGGATGCAAAGATTTTTCCGAGATGAAAAACGAATGTATTCGCATTACTTTTTCGCAGGAACCGAATGTTTTGGAAAAGGGCATCCGTATTCTTGCGGAAGAAGTGGCAAAGATTTACGGCGGAGACTTATGAAAACGATAGGGCAGCAGATTTTTGATATTGCTAAATTTTTTCTGTTATTTTACGTAACTTCGGTTTTACTGCAGCTTACGTACAGCATCAGCTTTTATATATCCGATATTATTCATATATTTAACGCACCGCTGAAAGTTTCGTTTATTTTCGTTTATTCTACGGTTTTGGGTTTATATTTTACTTTTCATGTTTTGTATAATGTAAAAGTTATGCGCGTGGTGTGCTTTTTGTCAGTGCTGTTTGCATTGTTTTATTTGCAGGATTTTTTGGGAAACATTTTGTTTAAGCGGATATTCAGGGCCGAAGTTTCGTACTTTCTTTTCGTTTTATATTTGGTTGCCGGCGCGGCGGCGATTGTATTGGGAGTGATTGCCGATGTTTTTCAAATTATTGCAGCGGTAAAAACAATTACTCTTGACCCGAAAAGAGTCGAGCGCAAAGAACGGCAAAATGAAAAATTGCAGGAAGAAAATCATGATGAATATTTTGTGTGAGTAGCGCAGTACTGCTACTAATAAGCAGTACCATAAGTGCTACTATCGCAGCAGCACTTATGACTGCCGAAAAGACGGCACATTGAAAAAATCGGATTAGTCTCTGCTTTTTCCAAAGAAGCGCAGCAGGTACAAAAACAGATTGATAAAATCAAGGTACAGTGTAAGTGCGCCAAATATCGAAAATTTTTCAGTCATAATTGTATCGATACCGTTATTGTGAGTCAGATACAGCTGTTTCAGTTTGAATGTATCGTAAACGGTTAATAATGAAAAAAGTACAACGCCGGCAATGGAAATTATCCAGTCTAAGCGCGAACTTCTCATGAAAATATTTACTATGCTTACGATTAGCAAACCGATTAGTCCCATCATCAGCGGGCGGCTCCAGTGTGTGAGGTCGCCTTTTGCAAGTATTCCGTATATCGAAAATATACCGAACATCGTGGCAGTCACAAAAAATGTTGTCGCAATCGAAGTATCTGTATATATAAGGAAAATCGAAGAGAGCGTTAATCCGTTCAGCACGGAATATCCGAGATACATTGCGATTGCAGCATTTTTCGACATTTTCCAGACACGCATTGAAAGTATAAATACAAGAACGACTTCCGCGACGGCTAACAGCAAAAGTATACCGTTGCTCCGCAAATGTTCTACGGCTCCCGTTTTTACCGTGAAAAGCGAAACGACAGCTGTTGTCAAGATACCTATTGTCATCCATGAATAAACACCGGTCATGAATTTTTTCAAACCAACATCGATGTCATTGTATGGAGAATCATACGTTTTTTCTAAATGCATATTTGTCTCCTTTGATTTATTAAAGTAAAAAAAACAGTTCGCCTATACTACAACAAAAAAATAAAAAGTAAATGATAAGAAACGAAGAAAATTAATGAATTATTACTGCTGATAACAGCAAATAATGAGTAGTTATTGTACTTTTTTTGGTTATTCTTGTTATTTCTTTCACAATAAAACTTGACAGTGTGAATGTTGTTGTGTAATATGCGCGGCGAAAACGGCATATTACGGTCGTATTTGTTATGCGAAAATATTCAGGAGGAATGCAATGGAGCAACCGCAAGTAACCAATGTGGAAGAATTGGAACAGTTAATTGCTAAAGTGCGCAAGGCACAGGAGGAATTTGCGACTTTTTCACAGGAAAAAGTAGATGCAATTTTCAGGGCAGCAGCTTTGGCAGCAAATAAGGAAAGAATTCCGCTTGCTAAAATGGCAGTAGCGGAAACAGGCATGGGGATTGTAGAAGATAAAGTTATCAAAAATCACTATGCATCGGAATATATTTATAATACTTACAAGAATACAAAAACATGCGGAGTTATAGAAGAAGATAAAGCTTTCGGAATTAAGAAAGTTGCGGAACCTATCGGGGTAGTTGCAGCGGTGATTCCGACAACAAACCCGACATCTACGGCTATTTTCAAAACAATGATCTGTTTGAAAACAAGAAACGGCATTATTATCTCTCCGCATCCGAGAGCGAAAAATGCAACGATTGCGGCAGCAAAAGTTGTTCTTGAGGCAGCAGTAAAAGCCGGAGCTCCGGAAAATATTATAGGCTGGATCGATGTTCCTTCTTTGGAATTGACAAATACTATAATGAAAGAAGCCGATATTATTTTGGCAACCGGCGGTCCGGGAATGGTAAAAGCTGCGTATTCATCGGGTAAACCGGCTTTGGGAGTAGGCGCGGGAAATACTCCGGTTATTATGGATGAATCATGTGATATTAAAGTAGCGGTAAGTTCTTTGATTCACTCTAAAACATTCGATAATGGTATGATTTGCGCATCGGAACAGTCGGTTATCGTAAATAAAAACATTTATGAAGAAGTAAAGAAAGAATTCAAAATCAGAGGCTGCTACTTCTGTACTCCGGAAGAAACGGAAAAAGTAAGAAAGACAATTTTAATCAACGGTGCGCTGAATGCAAAAATTGTCGGTCAAAAGCCTGTTACAATTGCAAAACTTGCAGGGTTTGATATTCCCGAATCGACTAAAATTTTAATCGGCGAAGTTGAATCTGTTTCTCTCGAAGAAGAATTTGCGCATGAAAAATTGTCTCCGGTGCTTGCAATGTATAAAGCGCAAGATTTTGACGATGCATTGTCAAAAGCCGAAGTACTTGTTGCCGACGGCGGATACGGTCACACATCGTCTTTGTATATTAATGTAGGAACCGGTGCTGAAAAAATCGCAAAATTCCAAGAAGCAATGAAAACATGCCGTATATTGATTAATACGCCGTCTTCTCACGGCGGAATCGGTGATTTGTACAACTTCAAACTTACTCCGTCATTGACTTTAGGCTGCGGTTCATGGGGCGGCAATTCGGTATCGGAAAATGTCGGTGTAAAACACTTATTGAATATTAAAACAGTTGCAGAAAGGAGAGAAAACATGTTGTGGTTCAGAGCACCTGAAAAAGTATATTTTAAGAAGGGTTGCCTGCCTGTTGCTTTATCGGAACTCAAAGATGTTATGGGTAAAAAGAAAGCATTTATTGTAACAGATACATTTTTGTACAAAAACGGTTATTTGAAAGCAATTCAGGATAAACTCGATGAAATGGGTATTCAGTATACATGCTTCTATGATGTAAAACCGGATCCTACGTTAGCATCTGCAAAAGAAGGTGCTGCTGCAATGAAGCTGTTTGAGCCGGATGTTATTATTGCCGTAGGCGGTGGTTCGGCAATGGATGCAGCTAAAATTATGTGGGTATTGTATGAACATCCGGAAGCCGACTTTTTCGATATGGCAATGCGTTTTATGGATATACGAAAACGTATTTATACATTCCCTAAAATGGGAGAAAAGGCATACTTTGTTGCTATTCCGACATCGTCCGGTACCGGCTCCGAAGTTACTCCGTTTGCCGTTATTACAGATGAAGAAAGCGGTCAGAAATACCCTCTTGCAGATTATGAGCTGCTTCCTAAAATGGCGATTATCGATGCTGATATGATGATGAATCAACCTAAAGGATTGACTTCCGCTTCAGGTATCGATGCATTGACTCATGCTTTGGAAGCTTATGCATCGATTATGGCAACAGAATATACCGACGGTTTGGCATTAAAAGCCATGAAAAATATTTTTGAATATTTGCCGGCAGCTTATGAAAAAGGTGCGGAAGATCCGATTGCAAGAGAAAAAATGGCTACTGCTTCAACTATGGCCGGTATGGCATTTGCAAATGCGTTCCTCGGAGTTTGTCACTCAATGGCACACAAACTCGGTGCATTCCACCATTTGCCTCACGGTATCGCAAATGCGCTGCTGATTACCGAAGTTATGCGTTTTAATGCAGCTGAAGCTCCGACAAAAATGGGAACATTTTCTCAGTATGCGTATCCTCATACACTTGCCCGTTATATCGAATGTGCGAATTTCCTTGGTATTCCGGGTAAAAATGACAATGAAAAATTTGAAAATTTCATTGCCGCTATTGAAGATTTGAAAGTAAAAATCGGAATTAAAAAGACTATCAAAGATTATAATGTAGATGAAAAGTATTTCTTGGATACATTGGATGATATGGTAGAAAAAGCATTTGACGATCAGTGTACCGGTGCTAATCCGCGTTATCCTTTGATGGCTGAAATCAAAGAAATGTATCTGAAAGCATACTACGGTAAATAAGGAGGCTGCAAATGGAATTGAAAAATGAAGAAGTTTTGGCAAAAAGACAGGGGAAATTAATCTACAGGAGCGGTGAATATTGCGTTAAGCTGTTCGATGAAAATTACTCTAAAGCAAACGTTTTAAATGAAGCTTTGAATCAGGCAAGAGTCGAAGAAACAAACTTAAATATTCCTAAAATTATCGAAGTCTGCAAAATCGACGGAAAGTGGGCAATAGTTTTGGAACATATTAAAGGAAAGAACCTTGCTCAGTTAATGGCTGAACATCCGGAAAAGGAAAATGAGTATTTGGAACAATTTGTAAATCTGCAAATTTTGGTTCATAAACAGGAAGCGCCTCTTTTGAATCGCATTCGAGACAAAATGAAACGTAAACTTGCAGAAGCTGATTTGGATGCGACAACTCGCTATGATTTGCAGATGAGACTCGAATCTCTTCCCCGCTACGACAAGGTTTGTCATGGAGATTTTAATCCAAGCAATGTTATTATTGCGGAAGATGGAAAGGAATATATTATCGATTGGGCTCATGCTACACAGGGAAATACACTTGAAGATGTTGCAAGAACATTTTTGATGTTTTCCCTTGACGGCAAAGATGATTTGGCTAAGAAATACATTGATTTATTCTGCAAGAAAAATGACATAGCTAAACAGCTTGTTCAGCAATGGATTCCTATTGTAGCTGCGTCTCAGTCCGTTA
>JAFLVQ010000023.1 GCA_022508205.1 Spirochaetales bacterium | reverse complement strand
CTGCCAATGATTCCACATAGCCTTCACGATTGGAAGCATGCTCGTGCATTTTTTCGTTTTCGCGATGAATTTTTTCATCGATTTTATGTATAACTTTATCAATGGCGTTATACATATCTTCATCTTCTGCCGTAAATCGGAATGTTCCCAATTTATGAGTAATCATTGTGACATCTACTTTATATACAAATTTTTCTTTATCAAGACGAAAATCAATCTCCTTAATATTTTCTTTGAAAAAATCAAACTTAAGAACCTTTTCTTCAATAGTACTTTTCATTGAATCAGAAACACTGAATGTTTTACAACCTTGAATAATTAGATTCATGGTGTCCTCCTTAATTATTTCTCTAATGTCTTCTAAAAATGTAAGTCTACATTTTTTGAACTCATAAATCAAATATTTCTTTTTGCAGACGGAAGAATATTTAAAATGTTTCTATATTTTGCAACCGTTCTGCGCGCTATGCGAATCCCGCGAATTTGAAGAATATCCGCAATTTTTTGATCCGAAATTTTTTCACCTTTGTTTTCCTCGATTATTTCTTTAATCATTTCACGAACACTTTCGGAAGATTGGACATTGCCGTCCTTTTTCTTTATTGCATTGGTAAAGAAATATTTTAATTCATGAATTCCCCATTCGGTTTGAATATATTTTGAAGATGTCAACCGCGAAATTGTCGATTCGGCAAGTCCCACTTCTTCGGCAATATCTTTCATTATCAATGGAACAAGATATTTTGAACCTCGTCTGAAAAATTCTTTCTGCGCCTGCACAATAGCAAGGATTACTTTGAACAATGAATTATTTCTGTTGCGGATTATTTCAATAAACTTTTTTGCCGAAGCAACTTTTTCAATCACAAACCTATTTTTTTCATCTTTTGCATGTTTTCCTTTCGCAGCTTTGGCAATTTTTTCCATATATTCACTGACTTTCAACTCCGGCAGAACTTCATTGTTAATTTCAACATTAATCTCTCCGTCTTTCATATAAACAACCGCATCCGGCACGATATAATTATCCGCACTGTTGTCATAAGCTCTGCCCGGATACAATTCAAACTGCGCCAAATACACAAACGCTTTTTTTACTTCATCAATGGAAATCCCCATCACTCTCGCCAGCTGAACGTCTTTGCGTTCCAATACCAGATGAAAATAATCACGAACAATTTCATACGCGGTTTCATTTACTTCATCTTCCGAAATTGACTCCAGCTGATACAACAATGCTTCACGCACATCTGCACTTGCAACTCCCGGCGGGTCAAACATTTGGATGTTTTCTAAAACTTCAAGTGCTTCATCGGTATTATCGGGAAAAATCGCCATCAAATCTTCTTTAAAGAATCCGTTTGTATCAATATAACTGATAATTGTTTCTCCGATTTCCTTTTGTTCATCGGTCATTTCAGATAAATGCAGCTGCCATTTCAGCTTATCATGAAGCCCTTCTTTCAGTGAAACTGCACCTTCAAGAAACATTCGTTTGCTGTCATCATCGTCGGCATTGCTGCTGCGGCATGAAGAATAAGTGTTATTATTTACATCGCAGTAATACCTGTCGCGCTCATCGAAAATTTCATCATCCAAATCTTTTTCTTTTTGAGAATATTCTTTCTCGGAATCTTCTTTTTCAACAATTTCCAACGCGGGATTTTCTATTGCTTCTTGTTCGATTTTTTCTTTCAGCTCCAAAACCGGCAGCTGAATAAGCTCCAGCGACTGAAGCATTTCATGAGACAAAACAAGTTTTTGTGATAATTGTACATTTAAATTTTGTGATAAATTCATGATATTGCGGTATTTTATTCCTTCTATTTTTCGTAACCATGATAGATTACTACAATTTATCGGATATGGTTTTATATTTTTTCTGTTTTTCAAGAGATTTTTCTTTATTACCTTTTTTACAAACTTTTTCGGTTTCTTTTTTTTATTTTTTCATCTATATTCCCCCTACTATATGCCTCTAACTTAGGAGTATGAAATGGGAGATATTACTTTATTTCAAAAAAAGAAGTTATCCGGTGAAAAAATCACCATGCTTACGTGTTATGATTATTCATCTGCCGCATTGCTTGCCGAAACCGACCTTGATGCAATCTTAATCGGTGATTCTTTGGGAAATGTAATGCAGGGGCAAACCAATACAATTCCTATAACAATAGAAGACATGATTTATCATACCCGCGCAGTACGAAGAGCACTGCCCGAAATGTTTTTAGTTACCGATTTGCCGTTTTTGTCATACCACATATCTAAAGAAGAAACAGTGCGGAATGCCGGAAAAATAATGAAAGAAAGCGGCACCAATGCGGTAAAACTCGAAGGCGGAGAAGAAATTATCGACAATGTAAAAGCATTAATTGCCGCAAAGATTCCGGTAATGGGGCATTTGGGGTTGACTCCTCAGTCGTTTCAAGTTTTCGGCGGCTTTAAAGTGCA
The DNA here is from genome assembly GCA_022508205.1 of Spirochaetales bacterium. Lineage (GTDB taxonomy): Bacteria > Spirochaetota > GWE2-31-10 > GWE2-31-10 > GWE2-31-10 > RGIG8597. The sequence continues at coordinate 23,865 of JAFLVQ010000023.1, read as the reverse complement.
GGGAAAAGATTATAATACCGCAAAAAAAATTATAGAAGATGCGCTGCTTTTGCAGGAAGTCGGAGCGTTTGCAATAACATTGGAAGGAATTCCGGAAAAACTTGCTACATTACTTTCAAAAATACTCAGCATTCCTACCATAGGCATAGGAGCCGGGAATAATACCGACGGGCAAGTTCTTGTATTTCAAGATGCATTAGGCATAAGCCGCGGGAAACTGCCGCGTTTTGTAAAACAATTTGCAAATGCAGGACAAGAAATCATCGACGGAATAAAAAAATATACCGATGAAGTAAAGGCAAAAACATTTCCGGCTGATGAACACACGTACAAAATGGACGAAGATTTATATAATAGTCTGGAAAGAGAGTACATTAAATGAACGTAAAATTAATCGAAACAATACAAGAAATGCTCCGTTTCACAAAAGACGCAAAGCATCGAAACCTTTCCATAGGATATGTTCCTACTATGGGAGCACTGCATGAAGGTCATGTATCACTAATGAAAGCTGCCGTTGCACAAAATGATATTGCCGTAATGACAATTTTTGTGAATCCGATTCAATTCGGACCAAACGAAGATTATGAAAAATATCCAAGAACATTAGAAGCAGATTTGGAAAAAGCGGAAGCTGCCGGGATTTTGGCTGTTTTTTTTCCATCTGCGCATGAACTGACCGAAAATATATATTCTTTCGTTGATATTAATGAGTTGCAGAACAATTTATGCGGAGTTAAACGACCGGGACATTTCAGAGGGGTATGCACAATTGTGAGCAAGTTTTTTAATATCATACAACCTGACAATGCTTATTTCGGGAAAAAAGATATTCAGCAATTGTACATCATAAAACAAATGGTAAAAGATTTGAACTTCCCGGTAAACATTGTTCCGTGCGAGATAGTAAGAGAAAGCGACGGACTGGCAATGAGTTCTCGAAATCGCTATTTATCTGCTAATGAAAGAAAAGACGCATTGATTATTTCACAGTCAATAAAAAAAGCAATTACATTGCAGCAAAACGGCGAAACTTCGCCGCAAATCATTATCAACTGTGTTCGCGAAGAAATCGCAAAAGTTCCTTCGGCAAAAATCGACTATATCAGCATTGTAAATGAACAAATGCAGGATGTTGACACTGTGGAAAACAAAAATATTCTCGCATTGGCTGTATACATTGGCAAAACAAGACTGATTGATAATCATATTATTGGAGAAAAATTATGTTTTTAACCATGATGAAAGGGAAAATCCACCGAGCAACCGTTACTCAAGCAGAGCTGAACTATATAGGCAGCATAACAATTGATGAAGCTTTAATGGAAGCTGCCGGTATTCTGGAAAATGAACGAGTGCAAGTTGTCGATTTAAATAACGGAAATCGCTTTGAAACATACGTAATCAAAGGAGCCAAAAACAGCGGCGTAATCTGCGTTAACGGACCTGCGGCGAGAATCGTAGCTGTTGGCGACAAAGTGATTATAATATCATACGCAATTATGGAAAAATCGGAAGCCGAAACGTTTTCTCCGATTGTCATACATGTTGACGATACCAATAAAATAACTTCTGTTACAAAATAAAAAAACCGAAAGTAAACTTCGGTTTTTTTTATCATCTGAAATTATCTGTTAATCACTTAATGTCTCAATGGCCTTAAGTGCTCTCATTCTAATCTCTTTATTGTAGTTTCCGTGCTGAATTTCCGAAAGCAGATAAATCGCTTCGGAATAGTTCATCGAATTTCCCTTGGCAATATTTTCTACCGCCTCAATCAATGCCGCAACCAAATTTGGATCCGGACGGTTAGTAGTTCTGTACATATAACTCAATGCTCTGAGAATATCACCCGAATCATCACTCATATTAGGTTCTGCAAGTGCAAGACATATTTCAGCTTTTACTGAACTGTGTGTTTCTGTATTTAAAGCATTGAGAAGAGAAAATTTTGCATCCGACCCGCCGATTCTTGCCATTATTTTCACGGATTGTCTTCTGATTTCCGGGAAATCGTTAATTAATCTGCCGTCTTCAAATTGTCGTCTGACAGAACCTTCACCCATTAAAAAATCTACCAATTCTATGAGCTTTTTATCATCTTCCGAATATTTTTCGGACTCAAAGTTTTTTGAAATTTCATCCAATATATTCTCTTTCGCTGTTCTATCTCCGGCTTTAATTTCAGTAAGATAATTTTTCAATTTCTGTTCTTTTCTTGTCAATAACTCTTCTTCGGGAGTTATCGCAAAAGTATTGAATACGCTTAAAGTAAGTATAGTACAAATAAAAACCAAAATTGTTCTTTTCATTCTTTGCTTCCTTTCAAAATTTTTTAAACTAATTTTAATTATTTGACATTACTTTTTGTCTAATTTCCAAGACTCATTTTCGTAAATAAAATCATACCCAAAATTCATATTACCGTCAAGCATGCAATTAACTTTGATATTCTTTTCATCTATTCTTTGAAAATTTACATATTTTAATGCAACACCTTTGCGAGACGGAATAACAATATAATCAAAGTAATCTTTCGACGAGCGTAAAACTATTTTCTTTCTGCTTAAATATCCCGATTTCTTTGACATTTTTAATAATTCATCCGGATCATCTATAAAAGAACGGTAATTATTACTTAAACTATTATACCAACCTTCAAAATCTTCGGCGATTATTTTATCCTCTATCGTATCAAACAATCCGCGAATCTTTACATCCAACTCATCGGTTGAAACTTCTCCCAATTTAAATTTCAACCTGGAATCGACTTTCGGCTCTTCTTTTACGGAAGGAGGCAGAGAAATTTGTTCCAGTTCATTTTCAGGTTCTGTGTTTACAATTGTTTTCTCGGAAATATGTACGGTTTTGTCCGTATCCGGTGCCTTTATATCAGCAGCAGGCGTTTCATCGTAATGAGTTTCTTCATTGGTGGCATTAACACTATTTTCGGTTGCCGATACCGATTTTTCTTGCTCTGCAATAACCTGTTCTTTAGTATCTTTACAGCTAAAGAAACAGAAAAAACATGTAAGTAACAAAACAAATGATTTACTTTTCATAGGAACCTTATTCTGGTATAAATATTTTTCAAATTATAGAAGACATTTTTAAGATGTCAATTATTTAATCAGGAAATTTTATGCCACAGAACCAGCTGCAATCAATAAGAGAAACTCTTAAATCTATGGAAGAACCGATAATTTTTTCTTTGGCAGAACGTGCAAGATATAAATTTTACCCTGAAGATGTACAGAATTTTCATATTTTTTGGGAAAAGCAGAATGCAATCAAATCAAACCTTCAGACACCGCAGCCAAAAATTTTTCAATCTGTTGAAGCCAAGCTGCTCTCTTTTTACTTCTCTGACTTTCTTCCGGTTAATTGCGGTAGCGGTGAATTACCGACTGTATCTGTTTTCTTCAAAGACTTGAATATTCTATCCCACGTATCGCAGCGAATGCAGCTCGGAATTTGTGTTGCAAAAGCAAAATTTCAGACCGAACCGGAACTGTACCGCAAATTAGCAGCAGAAAATAATATTAAAGAAATAAATAAGCAGCTTACAAATAGTGAAGTGGAACAAAAAATTTTGCTGCGAGTAGAGGAAAAAACAAAACAATGCGGTTTTGTAAATCCCTTGTTCAAACCGCAAGCGGCGGTTTCTTTTTTCAAAGACTGTATTATTCCGCTGACAAAAGAAATCGAACTGGAATATTTGCTGGACTGCAAGTCATTTACAACTGGTTGCAAATGACTTGCAGCTATGCGAACAACCGCTAAAAATTTGATTCCATTCGCAAAATATCCATTTCTTCCGGCTCAACAATATTGCCGTCAGTATCATAAAAAATACCGAAAAACGACTCTGTGTGCTTTGCTTCTTCTGTAGGATTTCCGTTTTTATCAAAAAATCGGACTTGCCCCAATTTAATGGTTTTCATATTTTTCCCAATCAGTGTAAGTTTATCCGTCGACGCAACTTTATTGTAGATTTTTAAAGCAGCCTTTTCCCCGACAGACAAAACCATTCCAGCAAGCCGCGTATTTCGCTTATATTCGGCAGAACCTGCGATATTGGCGTATTCATACGGTTTCTTATAAAAAAAGCCGGTAGAAAATTCGCGATGTGAAACAACATCAAGCTCCTGATAAACTTGATCCGCTTTATCGAGCGAGTTACCGGATTGAATGCAGTCGATAACATATCTGTATGCTCGAACGATACTTGAAATATAGAGAATCGATTTCATTCTGCCTTCTATTTTAAAGCTCGAAACTCCGGCATCGATTAAATCCTTAACATGATCTATCATACAAATATCTTTCGATGACAAAATATATGTTCCGTTTTCATCCGAAGAAATATCAAATGTATCATCTTTGCGAGTTTTTTCCTTTAAGAAAAATTCCCATCGGCAAGAATGCGCGCAATCGCCTTGATTTGCAGATCTCGTTTCGTCATCTTTTTGTGTTCCCAGTCCTTTCGCGGTCATGTAGGATGAAAGCAGACAGCGTCCGGAGTATGCAATGCACATCGCGCCGTGAACAAAAACTTCCAGTTCCAAATCGGGAAGTACTTTACGAATCGTTTGAATAGCATCAAGTCCCAATTCGCGAGCCAAAACAACTCGGTTCGCCCCTATAGACGAATACATCATTGCAGCATACTGATTTGTGCAATTAGCTTGCGTACTGATATGAACAGCAACTTTCGGGGCATATTTTTTTGCCAAATAAAAAGTACCCATATCGGATATAATCATTCCGTCCGGATTTATATCGGCAAGAAAAATCAACGCATCGATAATCCGCGCTTCATGTTCCGGCATAAAGTAAATATTCAGTGCAATATAAATTTTTTTGCCGATTGCGTGAGTATACTCAACAGCCTGAGCCAATTCATCACGTGTAAAATTATCGGCATTCGCACGAAGCGATAATTTATCGAGTCCCGCATAAACCGCATCCGCACCATAATGAAATGCGACTTTCAATTTTTCAAAATTTCCCGCCGGTGCCAATAATTCAGGCATTGTCCGCTCCTTAATATATTTATCTTAGTCCGCCGCTAAATATGTATTTAAAAAATCAGTTACTGTTTTAAGTCATTTCATCTTTGTTTTTAAAGCTGCTGTTCACCGTTTAATTCTTGCTTTTTCGGCAGCTGTTTGCGCAGTGACAATAAAGTCAGCAGCATTGCGATTAACAATAAAATCTTTTTCACAAAGACTCCTGCTGAAATATGTGTGTTCTTATATAACAACTTCAACTCATTTACAAGTACACCTATTTTGACAAAAAACAGCAATTTCGGTATAAACAACAATCAATTCATTACCAAATTAAGAGGCTGCTATGATAAGCGAAGATTTTATAAATCAAGTAAAAGAAAAAATCCTTTGTGCACTCAGCGAATTTTCGGGAAAAGAAGTATCCGATTTACCGGAACTGACTGCCGAAATTCCTCCGCAACAGGAGCTTGGAGACTTGGCATTTCCTATGTTCAAATATGCAAAAGATCTTCGTATGGCACCGCCTAAAATTGCAGCAGAAGTACAAAACAGAGTAACAAACTGCGCACTTATCGCCAAAAGTGAAATAAAAGGTTCATATTTAAATATTTTTCTAAATCGCGGAATTTTGTCTCAGACTGCATTAAGCAAAATCTTGCAGCAAAAAGAAAATGTGGGAACATTGCCCGCAAAAAACGAGAAAGTACTGATAGAATTTTCATGTCCGAATACGAATAAACCGCTTCATTTGGGGCACTGCCGCAATAATGTATTAGGCGATAGTATCGCCCGTATATACAAAAAAGCCGGTTTCGACGTTGCGACGGTAAATCTGATTAACGACCGCGGCGTCCATATCTGCAAATCAATGCTTGCATATCAAAAATTCGGAAACGGATGTACTCCGGAAAGTTTACATAAAAAAAGCGACCATTTAGTCGGTGATTTTTACGTTCGGTTTGCAAAAGAAGCCGAATCGGAAAATCATTTAAACGACGAAGCTCAGGAAATGCTTGTAAAGTGGGAAGCAAAAGATCCGGAAGTACGAGCATTATGGGAAAAAATGAACAACTGGGCAATAAACGGAATTCAAGAAACCTATGACAAAATGGGAATTCACTTTGATCACGTTCAGCGTGAAAGCGAAACGTACATTTTGGGCAAAGATATTGTGCAGCAAGGATTGGAGAAAGGCGTATTTTACAAGGAAAAAGACAACAGCATCTGGGTAAATAACGAAGATGTCGGACTTGACAAAAAAATCGTGCTTCGTTCCGACGGAACAAGCATTTACATTACCCAAGACATGGGAACAGCGGTAATGCGCCAAAAATTGTTCGGTTTTGACAAAATGATTTATGTTGTCGGTTCGGAACAAATTTATCACTTTCAAACTCTGTTCGCCACGATGAAAAAGCTCGGTTATAAATGGGCCGACAATTGTTACCACTTGAGCTACGGAATGGTAAATCTTCCCGAAGGCAAAATGAAAAGCCGGGAGGGAAAAGTCGTTGACGCGGATAATCTAATGGAAGAATTGCAGCAAATGTCTTACGAAGTCGTTTGCGAAAAACACCCCGACTGGACCAACGAAGAAAAACTGGATATTGCAAAAAAAATAAGTTTAGGCGCAATGAAATATTACTTATTAAATTTCAATACCGGTAAAGATGTACTGTTTGACCCTAAAAAATCAATAAGTTTTGATGGAAATACAGGGCCGTATCTGCAATACACAACTGCCAGAATTAATTCATTGCTGAAAAAAGCCGGAAATATAAACTGCAATTTCGAGTCGTTGAAAAACTATTCTTTCCGTGATGAAGAATGGCAGGTCATATCCACGTTAATGCAGTTTGAACATGCAATAGCGCAAGCTGCCGCAGAATATTCCCCGTTGGAAATATGCGGTTATCTGTATGACCTCGTGCGACTGTACAGCAAAATGTATCACGAACTGCCGATTGTTACTGCCGAAAAACAGGAAGAAAAAGAAGTCCGTCTGATGATTACCAAAGCAGTACAGTATGTTCTGACATCGGGACTTGAAATGTTGGGAATCGATGCACTGGAAAAAATGTAGCAGCCGATTGGAAATTGCTTTTTTATAAAGGACTTTCAGGAAAGGGAAGTCCTTTTTTTGTTACTATATCTCGACAAATTGTAAAATAAAATTTCATAATATTGAAGATATATACACAAAGTCGCATTATTACGGTGTTTATTTTACTAATTAATAATGTATTACCAATTAGTAAAATATTTTTAAATAAAAGGAAAAAACAATGAATATTATTATCGGCAGTTTAAAATTAAAAACAATTAATGATTATATTGAAGTATTTAAACATAAAGATAATAAAATTTTTTCAGTACAAAATGCAGACATGTGTTTTAAAGTACTCGAAAAAGAAAATATTACAGTTTGTTTTTTGGAATCACTCGCCGGCGAAAGAAATCTGAAAGATATAATTCCCGCAATACGCAGGACTTCTCCAAAAACAAAAGTTATTATTTTAAATCAAGAATCAAAAAATATCTGTTCCGAAATCATACCAAACATAAAACAATCGCCGGCAAATCACGAAAACATAATGGTCGGCAAGTCAATAAAGATGATGAATACATTCAAAACCATTAAAGCTGCCGCAAATACATCTTCAAAAGTTTTACTGCTGGGAGAAAACGGTACCGGAAAAGAATTGGCTGCCAAACAGCTGCATGAAAAATCTTCACGTGCAAAAAAACCTTTCATCTGCGTAAACTGCGCCGCTATTCCGGAAACTTTGATGGAATCGGAATTTTTCGGCCATGTAAAAGGAGCTTTCACGGGAGCTGCCTGCGACAGAACTGGAAAATTGGAACAGGCTGACGGCGGCATATTGTTTCTTGATGAAGTAGCGGAAATGCCGCTGTCTATTCAGGCAAAATTACTCCGTGCTTTACAAGAAATGAAAATTTGCAGAATCGGAAGCAACAAAGAACGCAGTATCGATGTCCGCATTATTGCCGCAACAAATAAGGATTTAAGAACGGAAGTTTTGAAAGGAAGATTCAGAGAAGACCTCTACTACCGTTTGAATGTTATTTCCATACGCCTGCCGGCTCTTCGGGAACGCATTGAAGATATTCCGTTTCTGATTGACTATTTTGCCGAAAAGTTGTCTGCTGAAAACAATATTGATTTGAAAAAATTTGATGAAGAAGCAATACTGTATTTGAAAAAATATGCTTGGCCCGGAAATGTACGCCAGTTAAAAAATTTTGTAGAGCGCGTAATGGTTTTGGGGAAAAGCCCAACTATCTGCGTTGACGATGTGTGCAAATATATAGATGAAGAAAATTTTTCAAAATCCAACGAAGATTTCTGGGAAAAAATCAATAATTCTTCATTAAAAGAAGCAAGAGACTTATTTGAATCTATTTTTATAGAAAAGAAACTGCGAGAAAATCAATATAACCTCACAAAAACAGCTACTGTTTTGGGAGTGTTTCCGAGTAATTTGAAAGCAAAATTACTTAGATTAAAAATCGGGACTTAGGAGACAGGCGTGGATTATCAATCATTCAAACATTTGCTTTTGAAAGGGACACCGAAGAATGTTTATCTTTTCTCCGGAGTGGAAATCGGAGATAAAAAAGAAGCATTGTCTATTTTCAAACAGCGGCTGTTCGGCAATGAGTCTCCGACCGTTTACACTTTTTACTGCGATTCGGAATTTGTTCCCGCGAACTTTTTGAATGCTATACAAACTGCCGGACTTTTTTCATCTACAAAGCTGATTCTGCTGAAAGGAATAGAACAGGCAAAAGACTCGGTTATAAAAACGTTGACATCGCTTCTCATCCCTCAATCATTTGAAGCAGCACATTACGAAGAAATTTTTGCCCGCTTTCCAAAAGAAATCAACCAGTTAAATACTTATTATGAAAAAAAAGACAACCGTTATTTTCTGAAAAAGATTAAAGAAACGGATAAAAAGAAAATCATCGATTTATTTGCACACTGCAATTTTTCACCGTTGGACAAAGACTCTTTTTTGATTGTTTCCGATGAAACCAATGAAAAAATTCCCGACGCCGTAACAAGGTTATTTCCCGAAACTCAAACAATTCAATTTTTTGAAATGTTTGAAAATAAGAAAGCTGACTGGACGCGCACGGAATTCGCAAAATATAACCTTTCGATTGATAATAATTCCGTTTCACTGCTGTTGGACATGGTGGAAAACAATAAAAGTGCATTGGAACAAGAAATCGGCAATATCGCAGCTATGATACTGCAAAAAGACGCATCGCAGAAAAATATAACACACGATTTAATTGAAGAATATTTGTATCATTCCAAAGAAGAATCCACTTTTTCGCTGTTTTCGGCACTGGTTGCAAAAAAACGCGATAAAGCATTGGAAATTCTCGACAAATTATTTATTGCCGCACCCGACGGGATTTTATCCGGGTTGCTTTGGTCGCAGCGCAGAGCAGTAAGAATTCTTGATTTGTATGAAAATATGAAGCAGCCCAAAGAACTGATTTTTCGGGAATTGTTTATTAATGGAAAAAAAGCGCAACAGGAACTTTCTCTATTGATTGCAAATTTTTCCTTCCGTCACGCTGTCTATGCACTTAACCGCCTTTCACAATTGGAATATTTTTTACGTGTACTGCCTGCGAATTTAAAACTAATTCAGTTACAGCTTTTTATTCTCGATTACATTGATGAAAGAATCGATAGAGATTTTCTGCAAGGCGAGCTCCAATTCGTGGTAAGTTAGCGAGTTCTTCTTGTGGTATTGTCTTTATTTTCTCGACGGAACCATACGTTTCCAGTAAAAATTTTGCCTTTGCTTTTCCAATACCGGGGACATTTTCAAGCTGAGTTTTGAGACTGTCATTTTTATAACGGACAGCCAAACGCGTATTGCTGAAACGATGCGCCTCATCTCGCAGATGCTGAATTATTTTTAACGCATAAGAACTTCTCGGCAGAACAATTGGCTCTTTTTTGTCCCGAATAAAAATCAATTCTTCATTTCCGGCAATCGCAGCCATTGAAATATCGATGCCAAGTAAATCAATAATTTCCGCCGCCGCATTCAGCTGCCCTTTTCCGCCGTCAAGAAGAATCAAATCGGGGAAATCCTGTTTTTCTATCTGCAAACGTTGATAACGCCTTGCCATTATTTCTTTCATCATCGCATAATCATCAGGATGACCTTCGCCTTCTACATTAAACTGCCTATACAACGAACGTTCCGGTACGCCGTCGATAAAAACCGACATCGCAGCCGTGTTAAATTTTCCGTTCAGTGTGGCAATATCAAAACATTCTATTTTTCTCGGAATTTTATCCATGTGAAGAATTTTTTTCAATTCCCGCAGATGATGAATTTTTTCGAGCTTTAGCTTCTTTTCTTCATAGAAAATTTCCGCATTATCAATCGCAAGTTTTGTCAATCGCCTGTCTTTTTGAATCGAAGGTTTTTCTATCGCGATTTTGCAGCCTCGTTTTTTCTCGATTGCATCATAAAAAATTTTCTTATCTAAAACTTCATCTCTGTAATAGACAGTCGACGGTAAAAACATTTCATTCAAATAATATAAATTGAAAAAATCGGAAATAAATTCAGTCTCGGGAAGCAGTTTAGTAAACAAAAAATTCTTTTTATCATTGACCATCCCGTTTCTTACCGAAATAATAGAAACCGCCGCATTTTCTCCGTCTTGATAAATTCCGACATAATCGCTGTTTTCGCTGCTGTTATTTTCCTGCATAAACTGATCGGGCTTTATGTCGCGAATTTGCTTTATTTGGTCACGAATTTCTGCTGCTTTTTCAAATTTCAGCTGCACAGAACAACGTTTCATCTCTCCGGCAAGAATTTTAATTAAAGGATCAATGTTGCCTGATAAAAAATCTTTTGCGGTTTTTATGCGGTACAAATATTTTTTCCTGCTTATCAACGACGCACACGGAGCGCTGCACAGCTGCATGTGATAATTCAAACACGGAATTCTATTAAACGGAGCTTTCAATGCACGGCGACATTTTCGCAGTTTCAAAACTCTGTTCAATACCAAAATGATATTATCCGCCTGTTCACTGCTTACATACGGTCCAAAGAAAGTTCCATTCTTTGAAATTTTCTCTCTGCACTTGTAAATTCTCGGAATCGGTTCCAATGAAACTTTTATAAATGGATACGATTTCGAGTCCTTGAGCATAATATTGTAACGAGGCATATATTTTTTTATCATGTTATTTTCGAGTATTAATGCCTCAGTTTCGTTTTCCGTAACAAAGAATTCTATTTTTGCTATTTGCTTCACTAACGCAGCCGTTTTCGGATCTTTCTTTCCGATAAAATAAGAATTCACTCGATTAAATAAATTTTTTGCTTTCCCTACATAAATAACAATATCATTACTATTGCGATACATATATATGCCGGGATTTTTGGGAATCTGTCTGAGAATGTCTGCAAATTTTTTCATTTTGTTATTTCCGAATTGCTGCTTACTTGACAAGGATTAAAAAAATTGATAATTAGAACAGCATCATAAAATGATGTCATTTACATAACAATATATTTTATTTTTTATCAAGGAGAAAAAATGCCTGTTCACAAATCTGTTTTAAAGAGAGAAAGAGAAAATAAAGCCAGAAGATTGGCTAATAAAATCAATAAATCAATAGTTCATACAGCTAAAATTCGTCTGGAAGAAGCTATTGCCGCAAAAGACAAAGAAGTTGCCTACAAAAAATTAAGTGCTTTCATGAGTGCCGTCGATAAAAATGCAAAACGCGGTATTTTCCATAAAAACAAAGCCAATCGCTTGAAAGCCAGAGCTACAAAAAAGGTAAAAGTTGCTTTCAATGAACTTGCTCCTGTAGCAAAATAAATTAAATTACCGATAATTCAATTATCTTATTGCATTAAATAGCAAAAAGTTTTTTTATTTTACTCTGTATTTATTGTAAAATAAAAAAACTTTTTATATTGTATTTTTGCAGGTTTATATGACTAAAATAGAAATTGTTTCAATGATTCAACAAAAAATCTTGGAAGACAGTACAAAATCCAAAAACCAATTTACCCAAAAAAATCTAATGTTAATTCTTGATACTTTTTTTGACATCGTAAAAAACAGTATTACGGAAGGCGAGCACATTGAACTGCGCGGATTTGGAACTTTTGAAAAAAAAATAAGAGAAACAAAAAGAGCTATTAATCCCAGAACAAAAGAATTTATTGTCGTTGAAAAACATGCAGTTCCTGTTTTCCGCCCCGGAAAAGAATTAAAAGAATTTGTACGAAACTCTGCAACATAGATTGCTAAGAAAATTTACTCTATTTTTAATTGCAATTTGATAAGAATACTCAACAGCGGAGAACATAAAGTGAGTCAAGTTTTAGCAAATTATTACAATAACAAATGTATAAAAACTATTTTAGGTGAAAAAACCGAATTTGTAGGGAAAATATCCTTTAATGACTCCTTAAAAATCAACGGCAGTTTTAAAGGTACCATTAACGCATCCGGTTTGTTGTGGATAGGCGAAGGAGCATCTGTTTCTGCCGATATTTCTGCAAAATCGGTTGTTGTATCAGGAACGGTAAACGGAGATATTTGTGCTGCCGAAAAAATAGACATGTTAGTTTCCGGAAGAGTTTACGGCAACATCAAAGCAAAGAAAATAAAAATTTCTGACGGTGTTATTTTTAACGGAAAATGCGAAATTATAAAATGACTAATATATACATCTTAATAAACTTCCAGCGGAGAAAAAATAATGACAGAAGATGAATTGACGACACAGGCTGAAAATATACCGACAGAAACTACTGCTAAAGAAGAAGTTTCTGTTGCTCCAACAGAAACTGCGGTATCGGAAAACAGCAGTACAGCCGAACAAAATAATGATGTTACCGAACTTGAACCTCCAAAAAGGAAAAGCAGAAAAGTAATCGAAACTTCGGCAAATAGCAAAAAAAATGGCAGCAATCGCCACAGCGGTGTAGTAAGAAAAAAACGGCAGTCACCCGCCAATAAAGATTCTTACGTTACCGCCGAACTGACCGAACGCTATGAAAAACTTTTAAATGATCCAAATGCCCCGCGATTAAATATCAACGACCTTACAGATTTAAATATCCAGCATCTGAAAGAAAAAGCAGAACAAGCAGGTGTTCCAGCTGAAAATATAGCTTCCATGAAAAAACAAGATATTATTTTCAATATTTTGAAAACACATGTAGAAAATAACGGAATTATTTTTGCGTCCGGAGTTTTGGAAATACTGCCGGAAGGGTATGGTTTTTTAAGAAGTGTGAATTACAATTATCTTTCGGGACCTAATGATATTTATATTTCTGCAAGTCAGATTAAACGTTTTTACTTAAAAACAGGCGATACTGTAAGCGGACAAATCCGACCGCCCAAAGAAGGCGAAAAATACTTTGCATTGCTGCGAGTGGAATCAATTAACGGAGAAAATCCCGAATCAACATATCATAGAATTTTATTCGATAACTTGACACCGCTGCATCCTACCGAACGCTTCAATCTTTCCGGAAACCCAGAAACATGCAATTTGACAACTCGAATAATAGATTTGTTTGCACCTATAGGGAAAGGTCAAAGAGGATTGATTATTTCGCCACCTAAAGCCGGTAAAACAACCATACTGCAAACGATAGCGAATGCCATAACAAGTAATCACCCAGAAGTATACTTAATTATGCTGCTGATTGATGAGCGCCCTGAAGAAGTAACCGAGATGCAGCGCAGTGTCAAAGGCGAGGTTGTGAGTTCCACTTTCGATGAACCGGCAACACGACATGTTCAAGTTGCGGAAATGGTTTTGGAAAAAGCCAAACGTTTAGTTGAAAATAAAAAAGATGTTGTAATCGTATTGGATTCCATAACTCGTTTGGCAAGGGCGTATAATCAAGTAGTGCCTACATCCGGAAAAATATTATCCGGCGGGGTAGATTCCAATGCACTGCATAAACCTAAACGATTTTTCGGAGCTGCCAGAAACATAGAAGAAGGCGGCAGTTTGACAATCATTGCCTCAGGATTAATTGATGACGGATCAAAAATGGACGAAGTAATATTTGAGGAATTTAAAGGTACGGGAAACATGGAACTATCATTAGATCGAAAATTAGCCGAAAAGCGTGTTTTCCCTGCATTAAACATAAAAAAATCAAGTACACGAAAAGAAGATCTACTGCTTTCCGAAAAAGAACTTACAAAATTATGGATTCTTAGAAAAGCATTATTCGATATGGACGATATTCCTTTATTCGAGTTTTTAATTGATAAAATGAAAAAAACCAAGAACAATGAAGAGTTTTTGGACTCAATGAATGATAATAAAGCTCGCCAATAACATTGATTTTTTTTGCAGAATATATTATGAAACAAAAGCTTATTACTCAAGGAGAAAGAAAAAATGAAAGATGGAATTCATCCGAATTACGTAGAAGCAACAGTTACTTGCGGCTGCGGAAATACATTTAAAACAATGTCTACTTCCAAAGAAATCAAAGTAGAAATTTGTTCAAAATGTCATCCTTTTTTTACCGGTAAACAGAATCTCGTTGATACTGCCGGTAGAATTGAAAAATTCAAAAACAGATACAATATTAAATAATTCGTTTATGTCAGCTGACACTTTGATTTCGATTCTGTTAATTTTTCAATTGCATGTAATTAAATCTCACTTTGTTGAAAAGTGGGATTTTTTTTATTTCGGTTAAAAAATTATTTATAAATGTATAAAAACAGTGACTTAAAAAAATATTGAGGAGAACTTATGAAAAAGCAAAAACGAAAAATAAGCAAAGACGGAAGTATCCATGTTACCGATGAAAAATTCAATACTATTTCTCACATGCTCGGCTTAATGATTTCCCTGTTGGGAGTCGTAATCTTGATCACAACAGCATCAGTGCAAAAGTCACCATGGAAAATTGTCAGTTTTTCACTATATGGAGCGTCGCTGCTTGGTATGTTTCTATTCAGTACATTGCACCATGGAATTAACAGTACACATAAAATAGAAGAGATATTCAGATTATTCGATTATGTCGCAATCTTTCCGTTAATTGCCGGAACGTATACACCGTTATGTTTAGTTACAATGCGCAGTAATGATTCATGGAAATTGTATGCGTGGTGCATTTTTGGTGTCGTTTGGTTTTTAGCGATATTGGGAATATGCTTAAAAAGTACAATGTCATGGCTGCCTAAATGGGTTACAACCACAATCTATGTAGGAATGGGCTGGATTGGCGCATTATTGTTGATCTCCGTATATCAAATATACGGTTGGATTGCATCATTTCTGATATTATTAGGCGGAATATTTTATACAGGCGGCTCTTTGATTTTCTTTTTGGAAAAACCAAATCCGATTGAAGGTAAATTCGGTTTTCATGAAATTTGGCATATCTTTGTTATCTTAGGAGCATTATCACATTATTTAGTAATGCTGATTTACGTTTTATAAATTTATCGCAAAAAAATAAAAAAGGACTGAAAACAAGTTCAGTCCTTTTTTTAGAAAGTAGAAAAATTATTCTTCTTCAGCTTGAGCTTCCGCATCTTCAGCCGCTTGATCCTCAGCAGGTTGTTCTTCTTTCTCAGGAATCAAACCTTCTGCTTCAGTAACGAGAGCATCACCTTGAGAAATCGAATCTGCAATTAAAGCATTTTGAGTAGCAATAGCATCTACTTCATTCTTTATTTTCTTTATTTCAAAAGTATTTGCATTAATTTTATATGTGGCATCAGATAATTCATATCTTTTTTGCATAATTCCATTTGTCTTATCTGTAAGCTCTTTTTTCAAACCAGATTCTTCTGTTCCCAATTTTTCTTTTGTTGATGTCAACTTTTCATAAGAAGCTACAGCATTTGCTTTAGCATCAGAATCGATAGCAACTTCAGACAAATACAATATGCTTGTTGATTCAGCACTGATTTTTTCAGTCATAGCAGTGATACTTGCAATTTTCTTTTGAATTTCCAGAGAAGCATCTTCTTCCGCTGCAATTTCACTTGTCAAAGTATCAATCTTCGACTGCAGCTCGGTATTTTCAGTTTCCAATTCAGCAACCTTTGCATTTAACTCCTCAGTTTTGTTTTTTGGCTCTGTTGCTTCAACGGTTTCTTCTGCTACTTCTGTTTCTTCAATTTCTACTTCTTCTGTTGTTTGTGCAAAAATAAAAGACATTTGACAAAAAAGCATCAAAACTACAAAAAATTTGATTTTGTTTTTCATAAAAAGTTCCTTGTAATATAAAGTATAGTAAATTTCTATACACCTTTTTTTAAGAAAAGAAAAGCATTTTTTTATGAAAGAGAATAATTTTCACAAAATATAAAATGGGGAAAAAAAATACCTGATAAAAATCAGGTATTTTAATTATAACACTAAAAAATTTTATTTTATTTTTCCGGAATAAATACTCATTTCATTTCCGTTTACTACAACTTCTTCACCGGTTTCAAGCAATGACAATGCATTTTCAACACCGGAAACCATTGCAACTAAATTTGTATTTTCTTCCTTTAACACATCAAAAGAGAATTCAGATGCTTCTTCAAGTATAATTCCTTTTGCTTTTCCTAATGCACTTTTAAAAGACTCATCGAGACTTTTTGTCAATAAAATACTGCCGTCCGAAATCTTTTTTGCTTCATCTGCATTCGCAACTTTCACGATTTTACCAGTTACAACATCACCAAAACCTTTTTCGGCTCTGTACTGTTTTTTACATGCAGTGTGAATTTTCATAATGTTGGGAACACCAGCCAAAATGACGGCTTTTCCGAAATTACCCAAATAATCTTTTTCAATCGCCAAATTAATTGATTTATCCAACAATGCATACGTATCGTCAATAACACCGACAACTTCGGAATAAACACCAGAAACAATCATTAATTGTCTTGCAACTCTTTCGGATGTTGTAGGTGCGAAAATTATTTGTTCCGGTCTGAATTTACTTATTTGTCTTGCCGTATTTCCGCTCTTTGTAGGCGCAATAATAACTTCGGCATTAATATCTCTTGCCGAAATATAAGTAGCTTTGGCTGTCGCTTCGGCTATATTTTTTGCGGGGTGAAGATCCAAATATTTTTTAGTAGTTACACGATATTCATTCGCATTTTCAATTGTTTTTGCGATAGTTGCCATAGTTGTAACAGCTTCCACAGGCCACTTTCCGTTTGCTGTTTCCCCAGAAAGCATTACCGCATCGGTTCCGTCAAAAATAGCATTGGCAACGTCGTTTGATTCCGCTCTTGTAGGTCGCGGATTATTAATCATCGAATCCAACATTTGAGTTGCAGTAACTACAGGTTTTCCGGCAGCATTACATTTCTCAATAATTTTTTTCTGTGCCAAAGGAATATCCTGAATAGGAATCTGAACACCTAAATCCCCACGTGCTACCATGATACCGTCCGAAACACGGATAATATCATCGATATTAGACAACCCCTCGTCATCTTCAATCTTTGAAATGATTTTCACATCTGCACCGCCAACCGATGCCAAATATTTTCTCATTTCCATAACGTCGGAAGCTTTGCGGATAAAAGATGCCGCAACAAAATGTATTCCGTTTTCAACACCCATTTTCAAATCGGCTTTGTCCTTGTCTGCCATAGCCGGAAGACGCGTATGTACACCTACAACATTAACATTTTTCTTTTGTCCCAGTTCGCCGCCGGCTTCGATAAGGCATCTGATTTCCTTGCCGTTGACTTCAAGAACTTTCAATTTAAGAACGCCGTCCGCAATGTAAACAAACGTTCTATCTGTAATCCCCACACTTTTAATATCTTCCGGCAAAAGATCATAAGACAACGCAATTTTTTCCTCAGTTCCTTCAAAAGTGTCATAGTTTTCTACTGTTAAAATGATTTCTTTACCGGTTTCAAGCTTAATTTTTTTACCGTCCTTCAGGTTTCCGGTACGAATTTCAGGCCCCTTTGTATCCAAAAGATACGCACAAGGAATACCGGATTCTTCAACCGCTTGTTTTACCACATTCATTTGGTGTAATTTCTCAGCATGATCGCCATGAGAAAAATTAAAACGTGCAACATTCATACCTGCTGCCAACATTCTCTTCAATGTTTCAACATTGTCACAATCAGGACCTATAGTACAAATAATTTTTGTCTTTTTTAACATTTCCTTCATGATTTCCTTCCTTATCAAAATATCAAAAATAAATTCCTAAAAGATTCGTTTTTTGCTATAACTTTAATTGACATTTTCCACCCGGAGAAGTCGCCTACTTATAGCATAAAAGAAAGGACTTGGAAAGTTTTTTAATGAAATTAACACACTCAAGCATAAACACAAAAGTTATATTTACCTTGATATTCATTTGTACGATATTTTCGTCATTCGCTTCTCCGTTTGACAACGTAAAATGGGAAAAATCCAACTCCGATAAAAACGTAACGCTGTATTATGCCAACGGGGGAGACTGCAATTACTATAAAACGGAAGCAATTGTCGACAAATCTTATGGTTATAAAGCAAAAGATTTAATGGAAATTCTTCTGAATTACAAAAAATATCAGGAAATTTTTGTTAAGACGATGGTTTTCTCTCCGGTAAAAGAAACGGATGAAGGAACCGTATTTTACTGCAGAATAGATTTTTCACCGATGAAAGACCGGGATTACCACATTTTAATGACGGTAAACGATTTGGGCAATACGCAAATCTTGGAATGGAAACCTTACAACGACGCAGATATAATGGGAGAACAAAAAAATTGCCAGCGCGTAAATCATGTATACGGAAGATGGCTTTTAAAAGATTTGCAAAATGGAAACATAAGTGTCAGCACAGAATATTACAATAACTGGAAATACAAAAATCTCTCTTTAAAAACAGTAACGCCTTTTGAAAAAAATGTAGCTTTTAACAACATGAAATTGTTTCTGCGCTATATTTCCAACACAAACGCAAAATAGGAGATTCAATGCTGACTAAAACAAATGCCGCAAGACTTCTCGATACACTGAAACTGCCTTATGAGCTAATCTCTTATGACGTTGACGAAGAACACCTTGATGCGGTGCATGTAGCGCAATCATGCGGACAAAATGTCGACCAAGTATTTAAAACACTTGTCGCACACGGAGATAAAAACGGAATTACTGTTTTCTGCATTCCCGGAGCGTATGAATTGGATTTAAAAAAAGCCGCCGCAGTCAGCGGAAACAAAAATGCCGAGCTTGTGAAAGTAAAAGATTTATTTTCATTAACAGGCTACATTCGAGGCGGCTGTTCTCCATTGGGAATGAAAAAGAAATATCATGTTTTCATTGATGAAACAGCACAGCTTTACGATTTTATTTTTGTAAGCGGCGGACTGCGCGGACTGCAAATAAAAATAACACCTGCCGCTCTCGCACTTGCGGCAGATGCTGTTTTTGCCGATTTGCTGCACTATTAAAACTTAAGCAAAAATTCCAATTTCTTCTTAGAATCGCCAATCATATCTTTCGATTTAAAACGATAAGATGCTGTTTTCTTATCAGCAGAAAGCGCAATTCCTTTTGCCTCCAAAATCGGAGCTTTCGTTATTACATGTATCACAAAATCACTTTCGACAAAGCGGTTATACCAATCCGGCTTATCTTCTTTTACCAGTTGAAGATAATTTTCCAACGTTTCAATATCACCCATCTCCGACAAATCAAGATTTTCGGCAAAGGTGTAAACATTTTTATCCTTAGACAGGCTGAAACCTTTCTCCGCAACCGGAAATTGCGTCAGCAGCTGCTCAAGATTTTTGAATTCAATTGAAACATTGCCGATGTACTTACCGTTTTCCTGTTTAATTACCGCATTTTTCAGCTTCAAATCTTTTACCTTCATACTGTTGAAATACGAAGTAAACTCATTTTGGTCAATCAACACCGACGGATCGAATGATTCTCCGCCCGCTGTAGGCACTGTGGACAAAATAAGCGATAAAATCTCAAAATCATCATCATCAAAAGAATAACTGATTGACAATGTTCCGCTTTCTTTATTTGCGTTCATCGTAATATTCATGGAAAAGCATGATGTAAAAGTTAGCATTGCCGTTAAAAGTAACATGTTGAGTAATAATTTTTTCATTACCGCCCTCTTAATTGTTTAGATTTTTTTGAAAATAATTGTCTATCATTGCAAATTATGATAGGTTAGCGTGATTTTTTGGAACACATACCAAACACTTAAATAAAAAATGCAATTGCAAATAAATTGAACATTATCAAAATATTTCAATTATTGTCAATGAGAGAGGACATTTTGAAACTATCGAAGTATAAAATCAAAACAATATTTTTATGTATAATAATCGGCTTTGTATCAATAAGCTGTAAAACTATGCCGGTAAAAAACTTGGAAACCATAGAAGCCAATGTGCTGTTCAAACGCATAATGAAAAGCGCAGAATCACTGGAATACGCTAATATCACTACATCCGTAATGATTTCCGGAAATAAGCTGATTCCGTCCGTTTATATAAAAATGGTTGCAGACGCAGATTATATCAATAAAAAAACAGTTCTGCGTTTTTCCGTATTGTCAAAAAAATTATTCGATATTACCGTAAATCCACAGGAAATGACTTTAATTAACCACACAGCATCGCAATTCATAACATTTCCTTTGGAACAAGTGAGTTTAGAGGAACTGCTGGGGCTTAACTTCGACCCGATTGATATATCGTATTTTTTAACAGGGAATATTCCTTATGCACAGGAAATGGAAATTGTCTCGTTTTCTCATGATGAAAATCAAAATCTTTCGCTGAACATAACAAGCAACAATTCCGAGTACATTTTAGGTATTGATAAAAACGGTCGCATTGTCCGTACAATGGCAAATAATCAATTTTTTGAACCACTGGACATCGAAACGTTGGTTTTTTCCGCGCGCAATGGAGTCGATATGCCGCAAAAGCTCAAAATTACATCAAAAATATCACCAATATCAATGACTTTTTTAATAAAAGAAGTTACTTACAATAAATGCAGCAGTTACGACCCCGAAATTCCGGAAGAGTATGAAAAAATGTTTGATATTAGCAAAATTAAGATTAATTTATGACAGTAATGTAATGGAAAATTAAATCAATGAAAAAAATTTTTTCCCTATTTGCTTTTTTATATTTATCGATTATTGCTGTTTCGGCACAAACAATCGGGGAAATCCGTTTTGAAGGGCTAAAGCGGACAAATCAAAATTATCTGCTTAAAATGTCCGGTATTTCGGTAGGCGGAAACTGGAATGAATCAATAAAAGCTTCCGTAATATCAAAACTTACTGCATTAAATAAAATAATAGAAAAAGTAGAAATTACAGAATCCGTCAATGACAGCAACGATGAAAGCAGTGTGGTAAAAATCGCAGAATCCGACAATGAAAATAACATGATAACGGTAACAATTACCGTTTATGAAAAATTTTCGTTCATTATCATTCCGTTTCTCACTTACAGCAATAAAGCCGGTATAAAGCCGCGAATAATATTCAGAAATTACAACTTGGGCGGATACGGTAAATATTTCGGGGCAAAAGCGGCATTCAGCGGTGATGATTCGCTTGATTTTTCGGTAGAGTACAAAGATTACCAATTTTTGAATCGTGACGATATGACACTTTCGGTCGATGCGATTTTTGAAACATCGGCACCAAACTATATAGTTACAGACTATGCACCGGATTTAAAGCCTATCGGTTCCACATCTTGGGACGAAGAACGCTGGAATGACGAAAATGTCACGGAGTTCAATCTTTACGGCCTGTACGGCTACAGACTGCCATGGCGCAACGCACAGTTTTATGCAAATGCAAGATTTATTTATCAATACATCCATGAGTGGGATGACAAATCAGACGATTACCATTACGAAGTTCCGATTCATAAATTTATACCGAGTACGGCAGCGTCGCTTTCAATCCCAATAGCCGAACACTTTGAAATTACACCTTGGGTAAGTTTCGGTTACCGTTTGGAACACAATGAAGAAAAGGGCGTTTTGATAAACGGGAAGTCGCAATATACTATGCTCGGTCGATATTCAATGTTCTACACTCCATATTTTAATACGAAATTTTCCGTCCCTTTCAAAGAAATCGGGCTTACTTATTCCGTGCAACCGGCATTTCAACTTTACATCGGAGATCATCGAATGAAAACATCACGTGATTTTCTCGATTTCGGACTGCGCGATTTATTCAATGAATGTGCACTGAATTTTTCGTTGAATAATTCGATTTCGCGTAGCGGAACTTTGGCAAAAGGACTTACCTACAATGTCGGATTATCGAATACAATATCGCAGCGTTTCTTTCATTACAAAACTGCGTATTCGTCGGGCTCGGTTAAAAACGATACATTAATTTACTACATAGACAAAGAAAACCCATGGCGATCTGTGGAAAACACCATTCAGATACAAACTCATTTTACATATAAAATGGACTACAATTTTTACAAACGTCACTTGTTTGCATTGAAATTCCGCTTATTTTACTACTACAACGGCGTGAATACGAAAGACGACTACAAGGGCATTGATGAAAAAATTTATTCACCTGTATGGCGTGCCGTTTGGGAACAGGATACCGATTACGAAATGTTTGAAAATGTCGGAGATTTTACGGGATATGCCGGCGGGATGCTGAATTTAGGGTACCGTCTGCCTTTATTCACATTCAAAACTCCTAATTTCTTGGGAATAACTATGAAAAAGGAATTAATATGGGATGCAAATTTATTATTTTTTATAGATATGGGACTTGCTCAAAATTATGGCGAAATCATGAGAGACAGCGATTACAAAGATTACATTATAAATCGAGATTTACTTCATCTTTGCCCCGGGTTAGGTACCGGTATAAAATTGGAAGTCGCACCGCGTTTTATTCCGATAAAAGCAACTGTTTCGTTAGGTGTAGATGTTTATAAAATGCTGAAAACAAAAAATTTCAACTCAAACCTTGTATTTACAATCGGTATTGATAATCAATAAATATTTGGAGGAATAAAATGAATATCATCACACTTTTATTTTATCCGTTACTTTGTTTCTGTGCTCTACCGGTAATAATAGCACTTACAAATCATAAAGAAAGAATCGTTTTCTTTCGTTGTTATTTCATTGCAATGGTTGTATCCACAGCGTGGGTTCTCTTATTTGGGAAATTGGAATCATTTCCATATAATCATATAAAATGGCAGCAAGTTTTTATTTATTATCTTCTATTGGATCATCAAGGGCTTTTAGGCATTATATTGTGCACAATTTCTGTTTTATTAATAAATTCATCTAAGTCCGAAATTCCCACCTGGCTCAAAACAATTGCGGTGCTTCTGGGAGTAAATACCATATTCTCGGCAAGTCAAATACTCAGAAGCGAAATTCCCAATAACTTATTTGAGTTATTAACACCTTTATCATTAAATATTTTAATAGGACTGCTGATATTTTTAAGTAAATCACTCGTAAAAGAAAAAAAACAATGGTGGATTATAGGAGTATCGGCAATAGTTATATGTATTTGCTGCGGTATTTTTAACTGCCTGCTATTTTTTTACAAACCTCTGCATTGTATAAGCATTATTGCTGCGGCATTGGGGATATTTTCCGTAATACAGCTTAAAAAGAAAAGAATCATCGATTTTTCGTTTTAATGATTTTTTTGCAAGGGACAGGCCCTTATTTCGTTTTAGAATATAAGCTGACAGAACAAAAATTAACTGATTAATTAGGGACAGACTCTTATCCTATTTTGGTATTAGGG
>JAFLVQ010000022.1 GCA_022508205.1 Spirochaetales bacterium | reverse complement strand
ATTTTGACGCCCAAAAATATTTCTGCCTTATAGCAAATTTATTTTGGGGTGTCAATAAAAAAGCAAAACTTCCCAATATACAATAAATATATCATTAAAGAGTTACATACTTAAAATGCTGTCTTTGTCAATAATGGCATTGATTCCGATAGGATTCGCTTTTTTCTCTTCCAAAATTCGATTAACCGAAACATCGAGATCTTCCATATTTTCATCATACAACTTAATTCTCCTATAAGCCTTCATACCTGTTCCAGCAGGAATCATATGACCAATAACAACATTTTCCTTCAGCCCATTCAAAGTATCTGTCATACCTTTTATACAACCATTAGTAAGAACTTTTGTTGTTTCTTGGAATGAAGCAGAACTTAACCAAGATTCAATTGCCAAAGAAGCTTTTGTAATCCCCAACAATACAGGTTTACCGATTGCAGGATTACCGCCTTCTTTCATAATCTTCTTATTTTGTTCAAAAAATTCTGACTTATCAACCTGCTGTCCCATAATAAAATGAGTATCACCGACTTCGATAATTTCAACCTTTTTCATCATTTGCCGAACAATTACACCTATGTGCTTATCATTGATTTTTACACCTTGCAATCGATAAATTTGTTGAATTTCATTCATGATATATTTCTGCAATTCGTTTTCTCCCAAAATTGCCAATATATCATGAGGATTTTTATTTCCCTCAGAAATTGGGTCACCAGCTTTTACTTTATCTCCGTCACGTACAAGCAAATATCCGCCGGAAGGAACAGTATGTTTTTGTTCTCCACCGAAATCATCAACAACCAATACAATATCATTGCCTTTTACTTTACCTTTGAAGTAAACAGTACCGCTTACTTTTGCCAAAACCGCAGGATCTTTCGGTTTTCTGGCTTCAAATAACTCAGTTACTCTTGGAAGACCTCCGGTAATATCTCCGGCTTTAGATGATTTTTTGGTTACTTTGGCTATTGTATCGCCCGCATTAATCGAGTCTCCGTCTTTTACCTGAATAACCGCTCCGCCAGACATACGATAAAAAGCAATTTCTTCCCCTGAATTATTCAAAATAACAATTCTCGGATCTAAAGAATCGAAAGAAGAATCTACAACCTTCAATTTTTTCGTACCTGTTGCATCATCGGTTTCTTCCTTTACCGTAAGACCGACTTTCAAATCAATAAATTTAACCTTACCTGAAACCTCAGAAATAATAGCCTGTGAATAAGGATCAAATTCCGCAATTTTTTCTTCCGGTTCAATAGGAAGGCCGACATCTTTAAATAAATATGTTCCGGCTTGAACATCTCTGTCAATCAAGTCATTTGCGACAATGTACATTTTAGTACCGTACATTTTTATAGTTCCGGCTTCATTTGCAACTTCAATTTCCCCATTGTTTTTCTTAAACAGCTGACGAGTTTTTACGACTTTGTCACCTTCTTTTACAAGGAGCTCTACTCCGGAAATATCATATTCCTGATTAATTCTTCTAATATAGATATATCCTTTTCGCGCAAAAAGTTTTGCGTCTTTTTCGATTCCGGCTTCTTCTTTTTTAACCAAAACAATAGAGCCTTCTATTTTTTCAATTAATACGCGGTATTTAAATTTAATCGTATTATCCTCAGAAGATCCCGTTGCTGCACCACCGATATGGAAAGTTCTCATTGTAAGCTGAGTTCCCGGCTGACCGATTGACTGCGCCGCAATAATACCAACAGCTTCACCAATATCAACAGTTTGATTTGAAGCTAAATTTCTTCCGTAACATTTTATACAAACACCGTGCTTTGATTCACAGGTAAGAACAGTTCTTATTTTTACGGACTCAATCAAAGCATTTTCAATTTGAGTCGCAATTTCTTCCGTTACCAATTCATTAGCTGCAATTATCGTTTCACCCGAAACCGGATCAATAACATCTTCAGCTGTAAATCTGCCGACAATTCTGTCTTTTAAAGGTTCAAGAATGTTATCGCCTTCTTTAATCGCAAAATGCTCGGTTCCGTTAATGGTACCGCAGTCTTCTTCGTTAATAACAACATCCTGCGCAATATCAACAAGTCGTCGTGTCAAATACCCGGCATCAGCAGTTTTCAAAGCTGTATCTGCCAATCCTTTACGAGCACCGTTTGTCGAAATATAAAATTCCATTACGGACAAACCTTCATAAAAGTTTGACTTAATAGGGATTTCAATAACTTCACCACCCGGTTTTGTCATCAATCCGCGCATACCTGCCAACTGACGAATCTGAGTTGTAGAACCACGCGCCCCGGAGTCTGCCATCATAAATATAGGATTAAACCCTTTTCTGTCTTTTTTCAAAGCAGCCGTAAGAACTCTTGTCATTTCTTCAGAAGCTTTTGTCCATGTATTTACAGTTTTATTGTAACGTTCCTCAAGAGACACAACGCCTTTCTTATATTGGGCGACAAAACCATCTACCTCTTTTTGAGCTGCACTGAGTATTTTATGTTTTTCAGGAGGCACGACAATATCTTCCATTCCGATTGTTGCGCCAAATACCATCGCGTGCTTATAACCGCAGTCTTTAATCGCATCCAGCATTCTGACGGTAACTCCGGCACCTTTCTTTTTGTAAACATCTGCAATTAAACGATTTACACCTTTATCACCCAATGTTTTATTGACGAACCACACTTCTTTAGGCAGATAATCATTGAAAATAATTCTTCCCGGACTTGTTTTTACATAGCCACGTTTTTTAAATTCCTCGTCCTTATTCCATTCTTCAACAGCTTTGGGATCAGTATTGTCAACAAGAATATCTTCATCCTCAATTTCAATACCTTCAAATGCTTTCAGAGGCAGCCAAATTTTTGCTTCCATATGAACAGCCTGTACCGCAATCGCTTTAAATACTTCGTTAAAGTCTTTGAATACACGACCTTCGCCTTTTACATCCGGCTGAATCTTAGTCAAATAATAAACACCCAAAATAATATCCTGTGAAGGACAAACTATAGGATTACCTGATGCGGGGTCAAGCAGGTTTTTCGCAGAAAGCATCAACATCCAACACTCCGTTTGAGCTTCGATTGACAACGGAACATGAACTGCCATTTGGTCACCGTCAAAGTCCGCATTAAACGCTTTACACACTAATGGATGAAGACGAATTGCTTTACCATCCATCAAAACCGGTTCAAATGCCTGAATCCCTAAACGATGCAATGTCGGCGCTCTATTTAAAAGTACTGGATGTTCAGCAACAACATCTTCCAAAATTTTAAACACATCGGGATGTTCTTCTTCAATATAATTTCTTGCCTTTTTCATATTGAAACATATATCACGCTTTACGAGCTGTTCCATTACAAAAGGCTTGAATAACTCAAGTGCCATTTTAATAGGCAGTCCGCATTGATACATTTTCAATTGCGGACCAATTACAATTACACTACGTCCCGAATAGTCTACACGTTTTCCCAAAAGATTTTGACGGAACCGCCCCTGCTTACCTTTTAATAAATCAGACAATGATTTCAAAGGTCTTGACGACGAACCTTTTACAACTTTCTTTTTCTTTGAGTTATCAAAAAGAGCATCAACAGCTTCCTGAAGCATTCTCTTTTCATTTTTAATGATAATATCCGGAGCATTCAATTCAATCAAACGCTTCAAACGATTATTTCTGTTAATAACACGGCGATATAAATCATTTAAATCCGACGCCGCGAATCTGCCTCCGTCCAACTGAACCATAGGCCGCAAATCCGGCGGAATAACAGGAACAACTTCCAATAGCATCCATTCGGGTCTGTTCCCGGAAGCAATAAAATCTTCTATTAATTCAATTCGCTTCACAAGCCTCTTATCTATTTTTTTCTTCTCACGCATTATTTTCCGAAGTTTCTGCGATTCAGCTTTCAATTTTATATTTTCAAGCAAAGTCTTGATTGCTTCTGCTCCGGTTTCTGCCTGAAATGCAATACCATATTGTTCACTCTTTTCATAATATTCTTCTTCCGTAAGAATCTGTTTTTCTTTTAAATCCGTATCGCCCGGATCCAAAACGATGTATTTTTCAAAGTACAAAATAGATTTTAACGCAGTTACCGGAATATCAAGAATAAGACCTATACGAGAAGGAACTGAACGGTAATACCAAATATGAGCTACCGGACTTGCCAGCTCAATATGCCCGGCCCGCTCCCTTCTTACCCTGAAACTTGAAACTTCGACGCCGCAACGTTCACAAACAACTTTTTTGTAACGCATTGACTTATATTTACCGCAATGACATTCCCAATCTTTAGTTGTTCCAAAAATTTTTTCACAAAACAGACCGTCTTTTTCCGGTCTCAAAGTTCTATAATTAATTGTCTCCGGTTTCTTTACTTCACCATAAGACATTGATTTTATCTGTTCCGGGGAAGCAATAGTAATTCTAATCGAATCAAAATCTGCTATATCTCTCATTGGACTCTCCTTTACCAATTATCAAGCTTGAAAGTTATCTACTCTATTCAACAATTCATCTTCTTTTTCTGTTAAGGTTATTTTCTTTCCTTTTCCGTCCCAAACAGTTACGTTTACTGCCAAACCTCGCAATTCTTGAACAAGAACATTAAAAGATTCGGGTATTCCCGGTGAAGAAGTCCAATCACCTTTTACAATATTCTCATACATTTTTGTTCTACCATTCATATCATCGGATTTAACTGTTAATAATTCCTGCAATGTATGAGCTGCTCCGTAAGATTCCAATGCCCAAACTTCCATTTCTCCAAGTCTTTGACCTCCAAATTGCGCTTTACCGCCTAACGGCTGCTGAGTAACCAAAGAATACGGACCTGTAGAACGAGCATGCATTTTATCATCAACCAAGTGACCGAGCTTAAGCATGTAAGTAACACCAACAGTTACAGGATTTACAAAAGCTTCCCCAGTGCGTCCGTCGTATAAAGTAAATTTGGAATTTTCAGGCATTCCACCTTTTTTCAATTTTTCTTTTATGTCATCTACGGATGCTGATTCAAAAACGCTTGTCGCAAATTTAACTCCCAAAGCACGTCCTGCAAGTCCAAGCTGTGTTTCCATAATCTGTCCGATATTCATACGAGATGGAACTCCCAACGGATTTAAACAAATATCAACCGGTGTTCCATCTTCCAAATAAGGCATATCTTCAACCGGCAGAACAACCGAAACAACACCTTTATTCCCGTGTCGTCCGGCCATTTTATCTCCGACTTTAATCTTACGCTTATTTGCTACGTAAACTTTTATTATTTCTTCACAACCTGGCTGTAAATCTTCTCCGTCATCTCTGCGCAGCCTTTGAACTTCGACAACAACCCCAGCCGCACCATGCGGAGCTTTTAAAGACGATTCCTTAACATCTTTAGCCTTTTCCCCAAAAATAGAATTCAATAATCTGTATTCGGGACTTGTTTCCACGTCCGATTTCGGAGTAACTTTTCCAACTAAAATATCATCAGTCTTAACTTCCGCACCAATCCGAATAATTCCGTTTTCATCAAGATTTCTTAATTTAGCTTCGGATTGATTAGGAATATCACGCGTAATTCGTTCAGGCCCCAATTTTGTTTCACGAACTTCGACAACATATTCTTTAATATGAATAGATGTAAAAACATCTTCTTTAACCATTCTTTCCGAAAGGATAATCGCATCCTCATAGTTATAACCATTCCATGGCATATAAGCTACAAGTACATTCTTACCTAACGCAAGTTCACCGTCATCACATGCCGGACCGTCGGCAAGTACTTGCCCTTTTATAACTTTATCGCCGATATTCACTATAACCGTCTGATTAAAACAAGTATCTTGATTTGTTCTTTTATATTTTTGAAGTCGATAAATATCTTCAGTTCCGTCAGATAATCTGACTCTGATTTCTGTTGCTGTAGAATAACTTACAACACCGTCATGCTTAGCTATAATACAAACTCCGGAATCATACGCAGCAACTTCCTCCATTCCGGTTCCTACATACGGAGATTCAGTAAACAGCAGCGGAACAGCTTGACGCTGCATGTTAGACCCCATTAAAGCACGGTTTGCATCGTCATGTTCCAAAAACGGAATCATAGAAGTTGCAACTGAAATAATTTGGCGCGGAGAGACATCCATATAATCAATTTCATTCGGAGAACGGCTGAAATAATCCGCACCTTTGCGACACGTAACCTGTTCTTCTTTGAAATTTCCTTTATTATCAATCAATGCACTTGCCTGTGCAATATAATGACGTTCTTCATCCATTGCAGACAAATATTCCACTTCATCAGTAACCTTGCCGTCCTTAACTTTTCTATACGGAGTCTCCAAGAATCCGTAATCATTTACGCGAGTAAAATTACAAAGCGAAACTATCAAACCAATATTCGGTCCTTCCGGAGTTTCAATAGGGCACATTCTTCCATAATGAGTATAATGAACATCACGAACCTCAAAACCAGCGCGGTCTCTTGAAAGCCCGCCCGGTCCCAATGCATTTAATCGCCGCTTATGAGTCAACTCCGCCAAAGGATTGATTTGATCCATAAATTGAGATAACTGAGATGTTGAAAAGAATTCCATCAGAGAAGTAGAGAACGGTTTTACACTGATAAGATCCTGCGGTTTAACCACTTCGATTTCTTTTTGCTGCATTCTTTCCTTAGCAATGCGTTCGATTCTTGTAAGTGCTGTTTTTACCTGATTTAAGAGCAGTTCTCCGACACTTCTTATTCGTCGATTTCCCAAATGGTCAATATCATCGACAGCACCTTCACCGTCATAAACCTTTATAAGATATTTTATAACTGCTACAATATCTTCAGGTGTCAAAACCTGAAGCGACGCATTTTCACCCTCTGTTGGAAAATTAAATTTCTTATTAATTTTATAACGCCCTACATCCCCCAGATCATATCTTTTATCCGAAAAATACATTGCAAGAATTTCTTTTTCGGCATTCTCCAAAGTTATAGACTCGCCCGGTTTTAATATGCTGTGAATTTTTTCAATACTGTCATCTTTTGAAGGTTCATCTTTAAAAGCATCTTCCTTTGTTACCACAAAATCTTCTTTTTCAAAACAGTTGATAATAATCGGATTATTCAAATATTTTTGAGCTTCTTCATCATTATCCGATTTGGAAAAATCAATAACATAAACTTCTTCGATCTTCTCTTGAATCAGTTTATCAATTTCCAAAGGAGAAAGCTTTGTACCTGCCTGCATTATTTTTTCAGGTTCTTCACCATTTTGACTGTGTTTAAAAATATTTCGAGTTAAGATTTCTCTTGCTGCGCTATCCTGCTCTTCTTTAGTTCGTAAACTGATTTTTTTCTCTTTATAAAAGAGATTGATTATTTTTTCTCTGGTATCAAAACCTATTGCACGCAAAAAGAAAGTCACCAGAATCTTTTTCTTTCTATCTATTTTTACATATACTAATTTCTTTTTTTCTTCGATTTCAAACTCTAACCACGAACCTTTATACGGAATAATTCTTGAATTATAGACTCCGGTTTTATTGTCATAATTAAAAATTACGCCGGGTGAACGATGAATTTGACTAACAACAACTCGTTCAGCTCCGTTAATAATAAAAGTACCACGTTCTGTCATTAAAGGGATTTCACCAAGATAAATATCTTTCTGGCGAATTTCTCCCGTTTCTTCTATTTTGAGATTTATCAAAATTTTTAAAGCAATGGAATAATTTTGACCTTTAACTTTAGCGGTGAATTCATCGTATTTAATATTATCTTCTTCGAGAATATATTTTTCATACTCCAAAGACATTTTTTCATCATTACTTTTAATTGGAAAAACTTCTTTGAATAGTTTATGAAGCCCTCTTTCTTCAAGCTCAAGTCCGCTTTTTAATCTTTCCCTTTGAAGAAAATCCTCAAAACTTTTTGACTGAATTTCAATTAATGGAGGAAGATCTGTACAATCCTTTCTTTTAGGACCAATCCATTCTCGTTTATTTTTTAATACTCTCTTATCCTGATCAAGGGTCATATCCTATACTCTCCTTAAAATATCTTATGCAAACAAGCAACTAATATAACGACAAAAAGGTACCCTCTTTACCTTATATGCTAAAAAGGAATACCAAACTAAAATTAAATAATGAATTCACTTCAAAATTAACAAAACTAATAATAGTCACCTTTAAAAAAAATTACAAAAAGAAACAATATCGCATCATGAATCAATTCATTTCTGGGGAAAAAATCAATTCCAATGATACGAAAGAGGTTACCCACTAGAGGTAACCTCTTAAAAACAAAAATTAAAGAAATTATTTCAATTCTACTGTACAACCAGCTTCTGTTAATTTTTTCTTCATTTCTTCAGCTTCTGCTTTGGAAACACCTTCTTTCAATACTTTATTTCCAGCATCACACATATCTTTTGCTTCTTTTAAACCAAGACCTGTAATTTCTCTAACAGCTTTAATAGCCTTGATTTTCTCAGCACCTGCGTTTACTAAAACGACATTAAATTCATCTTTTTCTTCGGCAGCAGGAGCAGCAGCACCAGCTGCAGCAGCGACACCGGCAACAGCAACAGGAGCAGCACTAACGCCAAATTTTTCCTCCATTGCTTTTACCAATTCTGAAATTTCTAATACTGTCATATTAGCAATTGCATCCAAGATTTCTTCTTTAGTTGCCATATTTTCTCCTCTCTTTTTATAATTTTTATATTTATTTTTTCACATTACTCATTTGAAATTCAATGCAGACAACAACGGAGACAAAGAACATTCAAATAAGACAATGTAATTAACAATGTTTCAAAAAAAACAGAATTAAGCAGTTTCTTTCTGTTTTTTGATCTGATCCAACACTCTGACTAAACGAGTTGTAACATCATTACAGCACAATACAAAATTTTGTACTGGAGCATTCATTGTTGCCATTAAAGTAGCAATCAACTGGCTTCTTCCCGGCAATTTTGATAAAGCTTCCAATTCTTTGATAGAAAAAATTTTATCTCCAACAAATCCGCCTTTAACTTTTAAAATATCTCCAGAATCTTTTGAAAAGTCAAAAAGAACTTTTGCGACTTCATTTGCATCTTTTGATACAAAAGCCACACCGGTAGGTCCTTTCAATGCATCTCCAAATTCGGGGTATCCTTTCTCTTTTGCAATAACTTTTACATAGTTATTTTTTATAACTACATATTTTGAGCTAACCTCTGCCAATTTTTTTCTTAACTCAGTTATTTTTTCAACACTAAGTCCTCTGTAATCAGTAAAAATCAAATCTTTTGAATCTGTTTCAAAAAAATCTTTCTTTATTTTTTCAACTTTATCAATTTTGTATTGCTGAATTTTTCGTTCATTGCTCATTGATTTCTCCTACTGTAATTAAATAGCTTTATAATTCACTTTAACTGAAGGGCTCATTGTAGAAGAAACATAAACAGATTTAACGTACTCACCTTTCAAATCTGCCGGTTTTTTTCTTAATACCTCTTCATAAAGAGTTTTTACATTTTCAAAAATTTGTTCTGCATTCATAGATACTTTACCTACACCCATGCAAAGAACACCTTCTTTATTTGCTCTGAATTCAACACGACCTTTTTTCAATTCCGCAACTGCACCTTTTACATCAGTTGTAACAGTTCCCGTCTTAGGATTAGGCATCAACCCCTTTCTACCAAGAATAGGACCTAATTTACCAACTTCTTTCATCATATCAGGTGTTGCTACAACAACGTCAAAATCATCCCATCCTTCTTTAACTTTAGCAATTAATTCTTCTGCTCCCGCATACGACGCACCTGCATCCAAAGCTTCTTTTTCTTTATCACCTTTAGCAAATACCAAAATTCTTTTCTCAATACCAAAAGAATTAGGCAAAACTACTGTATCACGAACAGTTTGACTTTTTTTGAGATTTAATTTAATTGCAATTTCCACTGTTTCATCAAATTTAGCGATTTTAAAATCTTTAACTAAATTTAAAGCTTTCATTAAATCACATTCTTCCTGAGGATTATATTTTTTTAATGCCTCTAAATATTTCTTTCCTCTTTTCATTATCAATCTCCTTTACTTTTCTATATCAACACCCATACTTCTAGCTGTTCCTGCAACAATTTTCATCGCAGTTTCTATATCATTCGCATTAACATCAGGCATTTTAATAGTAGCAATTTTCTTCAATTGAGCTTGTGTCAATTTACCGACTTTATCTTTATGAGGTACTGAAGATCCTTTAGCCAATCCCAATTCTTTTTTTATCAAATTAGCTGCTGGAGGTGTTTTAATAATAAAAGTAAAAGATCTGTCCTGATATACTGTAACAATTACAGGAAGAATCATCCCCGGCTGATCTTTTGTTTTATCATTAAATTGTTTACAGAAATCAGCTGCTGAAGCACCATGAGGTCCTAGTGCCGGACCAATCCCTTTCGCAGGTGTTGCCTGACCGCCAGGAGCCTGCAATTTTACAACCGCCTTTATTTTCTTTGCCATTTTTCTCTTCCTTATCTTTATTCAAAATTCTTTATATTAATTAAATAGTGATTTTTATTTAAACAGTGAATTTTATTTAAATTTTTTCAACTTGAGTAAAATCTAACTCCACTGGTGTAGATCTGCCAAAAATACCTACCATAACTTTTAATTTACTTCGTTCATGATTAATTTCTTCTACTGTTCCAACGAATGTTGCAAAAGATCCATCGATGATCTTCACAGATTCACCTCTGGTATAATTAAACTTTTGCTTTATTAATATATTATTCTTTAATTCCCCTCCGATGTTTAGAACTCTTCTAACTTCATCAGGAGTCAAACTCATCGGTTTTTTATTTTTATTAGCACCGACAAATCCGGTAACACCATTAACACCCTTAATTACACTGTATATTTCCTGCCAATTATCTCCCTCAAGATTCATTTCCAAAAGGACATAGCCTGGTAAAAACTTTTGAGATGTAACCTTCTTTTTACCGTTTTTTACTTCCGAAACCTCTCTTACAGGAACTTTTATTTGAAATAAAATATCCGCAATTTTATTTCCATTCATTTGAGCTTCTTTTATTAAAGCATGAATAGACTCTTCCACTTTCTTTTCATATCCTGAATAAATATGAAGTACATACCACGCTTTACCCATACAATACCGCCCAAAAATTAATTAAAAAGAAATAATCAAAGATATTAACTTCAATGCACAAAAATCGACTAAAGCTAATGCCGCAGATACAAACACGAGAGAAACAACTACAACAACCGTTTGAGATATGACGTCATTTTTAGAAGGCCATATGACTTTTTTCAATTCAGCATAACTCTCTCTTATAAAAGTAGTAATTTTCATTGCAGCTCCCATTTATTATAAAAAAATCAGGGTAAGTAGGACTCGAACCCACGACATTCGGTTTTGGAGACCGACGCTCTACCAACTGAACTATTACCCTAAAAACTATTATTTTATTTTTGTTTCTTTATGTAAGGTATGTTTACGTTCCCACTTACAAAACTTAGACAATTCTATTTTCCCTTGAACATTTTTCTTGTTCCTGGAAGTAGTATAATTTTTTCTTTTGCATTCAGTACATTGCAAGGCAATCTTTTCTACGCTAGATCCTTTTTTTGCACCCATTTAAAACCAACCTTTTATATTAAAATATACATAATAAATTAAAGCCTCCAATCAGATTCGAACTGACGACCTCATCCTTACCAAGGATGTACTCTACCAGCTGAGCTATGAAGGCAAAAAACCTAAGGGAAAATATATTTTTTCTTTTTTTATGTCAATGACTTTCTTCTTTTTTTTTAGAAAAGAAGTTTTTCCTATATTTAAAGCTGCTTGTACCAAAAAAAACAATTTTAATCAACTATTTATTTGTCAGAGATAATAAAAATGAAACTACCGATGTGAAACCTTGTAAAAAAGGATTTTTTCCATTACTATCTACCGATTTTTCAATATTACTTTTTAAGGAACAAACATGAATATCGAAAACTTAGAAAAAAGAAAGTTAAAAAGTACAAATCGGCAAGTAATTGCAAAAATTGAAAGATGGGCAGAAGAAGGTGTCTCAATTGCTCACGATGATGATAATAAAATTATTTTAGTGCGATATGCTATTCCCGGCGAAACTGTAAAAATTAATATTTATAAGGAAGCTAAAGATTATTCGATCGGCGAACCAATAGAAATTATAGAATCGTCTCCATTGAGAATTTCTCCAAAATGTCAATATTTCGCATTATGCGGAGGGTGCGATTATCAAATGCTTACATACGAAGAGCAATTGAAAATAAAACAAAATACTGTAATAGAAACTTTTCGCAGAATCGGTAATATGGAAATAGAATTCACAGATATAATCGCCAATCCTTCTGTTTTTAACTACAGAAATACGGAAACATTCAAAGTGAATACTAAAAGAAAACAAATAGGGTTCTTCAGAAAAGATACAAAATCTATTGTCGACATTGAGAACTGCAAAATCGCAATGCCTAAAATAAACGAAGCTCTTGCTTATTTGCGCAGTACAGAAAATTTTCCGCCTCATAATTTTAAAATTCGTACTACTTCAAATGAAGACACTGTTGTAAATATGATTAAAACAGAAAAATATGAAGACACAGCCGTAATGGAAACTGTAGAAGCCTGTGGTAAAAAAATCACCTTCAAAATTTCCAAAGACAGTTTTTTTCAAATAAACAATGCTGTAATTCCGCTTTGGCTGGAAAAAATCATTTCATTCTTAGATTCAGAAAAGTCTGAAAGAATTTTTGATTTGTACTGCGGAATAGGATTGATAACATTATTTGTCAGCTATTTTGCAAAAGAAACAATCGGAGTTGAATTAGCAAAATCATCGGTAATTGACGGAAATTTCAATATTACACATAATAATATAGAAACAAACGTAAAAATTATAGAAGCTGCCGTTGAAGACAAACTTCCGCAGTTAGGATTTGCAGATGTAATGATTGTCGATCCGCCAAGAAAAGGATTAGACGAAAATACAAAAAAAACAATACTCGCAATGAAACCGAAAAAAATTATTTATTCCTCATGCAAGGCTTCAACTATGGCTCGCGATATAAAAGAACTTTCTTCCGAATATAATGTTTCGCAATTTGTTCTGGTTGACATGTTTTCACACACGCATCATACCGAAACGCTTGCATGTTTAATAAGGAAATAATGTTATTAAAAAAAATCGGGTTTGCCAGCATTTACTGCAAACCCGATACAGCATCAAAATTCAAATGAATGAAAAAAACTGACTCTGCGAAGTACATTATTCAGATGTATCAAAACATTGTTTCAAAGTATAATTATCAATAATTTTCTTTATACTTCCGCAGCTGTTGATTGTTCTGTCCGCAATTAAAGGAACTCTTTCCAAAATCAAATCACCCTGACTGTAAACCAGACTTCCGAAAACATCTCCTACTTGTATAGGTGCTTGCAAAAATGCGGGCAATTCAGCAAATACTTCTACACTCTGCTCAGAAATCGGCACAGGAATTGAAAATTTTTTAGTAACTTTTGCAGGAATCAAATTCAACGCATTTATTTCTCCGCAAAAAACACTCACAGGAAAACTGTCATATTCTGTTGATTTATACGTTTTGAATGTAGAAAACGCCCAATCCATCAGCTGTTCGGAATCAGCCAACCTGTAATAATTTCCTTCATTTGTATTAGCCCCGATACCGCCTAAAGTAATGGAAATAAATCTTGTTTCATTTCGATTGACTGTAAGAGCCAAATTGTATCCGGATTCATTAATAAAACCGGTTTTTAATCCATCTGCACCTTGAATATTCATCAAAACTTTATTTGTTGCTTCCTGCACAACGGGCAGAGTTCCCGCCATAACATTTTTTTGAACATAATTAACAGGCAGATTGTGCTCCTGAGGATAAGTAAATTTTCTGACATTATGAAATAATTCTATTGTCTGCGGAAATTTTTCCAAATAAATACGGCAAAATGCCGCAAATTCACGCGCAGTAGTTTTGTTTTCTCCACTATAGCCGGTAGGCTCAACAAAACGTGTCTGAGTCAATCCCAAATTTTCAATTTCGGCATTCATTCTTTTCACAAACTCAACCGCACTTCCCGATATGTAACATGCGACAGCCACCGCAGCGTCATTTCCGGAAACCACCGCTATTCCGCGCAGTAATTCTTCCAACGTTACACGCTGCCCTTCTCCCAAAAACATCAATGAAGACCCAATAGGCGCATTTACAGCCCAAGCCTGAGGCAGTAAAGGCACAGTGTCCGATAAAGCAATTTTTCCGGCAGTAACATCTTCCATTGCCACATACATCACCACAAGTTTTGTCAACGATGCCGGAGGAATCACCTTGTCTGCATCTTTTTCATATAAAATAAAACCATTGTCCGCATCAATAAGGATTGCACTTTTAGATTTAATCGATAAATGCGCAGCGGCAACATTGTACGGCAAAGGACGCAGCAGCGAAAAAGAGTGACTTAAAACCGAATCCAAATCAGACTGCATTCTATCACTGAGTATTTTTACATGCGGAGTTTTAAATGTTTTTGCGTATTTACTTACTGCCAAAGAAAATGTCAGTGTAAAAAAAAGTACAATTAGTACGGCAGCGAACACAAAGATAAAAAAAGTTTTCAAAACTGCCGGAATTTTTTTTCTTTTCTTTAAAACAAGTTCCTTTTCCACTTCGGCAACATCAGATTGTAGCCCCCTGAGCAACTCTTTATTATCATCAATTTCATCATTCATTATTATTTAAATCCTTTTCAGAAAGCTGTTTATCCATAATTACAGGTTTCTACATTATTAAATCTTACTGCGTAAAATTTTTATTAATTCCAAATTATTATTTTCAATTGCATAATCAAGAGCACTCATCCCTTCATCATCCAACACAGCAATATCAGCTCCGGCTTCCAGCAGCATTGTTACAATAACTACCTTCCCGCTATTTTCTTCATTTTCCGCAGCATACATCAATGCGGTCTTGCCCTTATTATTTCTGGCATTTACATCGATTTTGGTATCAAGCAGCCGCCGAATAATTTGTCCGCTTTCGTCTTTCCAATTACTTCCTGCAGCCATTAGCGCATTATTGCCAAAACAATCTACCGCATTTACATCTGCCCCGGCTTTTATCAACAAAGAAATAACTTCCACATTGGAATTATTCTCCGCTGCATACATAAGCGATGTTTTCCCTTCATTATCGGCAACATTGACATCTTCACCTGCATCCAACAGCAAATGAATAACTTCCGCATTTTCATTGTAGCCGGCCGCTTTCATTAAAGATGTTCTGCCGTGTAAATCCTGAACGTTCAGCTCCGCTCCCGCAGAAATCAGCAGCTTGGTAATCTCAGAGTTGGAATTCCATGCACCATGCATTAAAGATATTTCACCGTATTTATTTCTTGCATTGATTTCGGCTCTGGATCTAAGCAGCAGCTTCACAATTTTTTCATTTTTGCAGTATTCGGAGGCATACATAAGCGGAGTCTTATTACTTTCATCTTCGGCATTTACATCCGCACCCGCGCTTATCAAGACTTTTATAACTTCTCTATCTTCATTGTGTTCAACAGCAAACATTAACGGAGTTACTCCATATTCATTTCTGGCATTTACATCCACTCCAGATTTAATAGCAGCCTGCACTTCTTTAAAAGTTCCGCTTTCGCATAATCTAAAAAAATCTTCTGCAGACATTGGAGATTCTTGTATTTTTTTATGATTGTTTACCATAGCAATTCCTAGTTGTGTTTTTCCATTTTACAATATATAAAACCACATTACAAACGATTTTACAGAAATGAATTTTATTTTTCTCCGTAAGACTATTCTTCACAAACAGATTCATTCTTCTTTCCGCTTTCAACATATTTTTTCAATTGGACAGCGGCAATTCTCGGATTTGAAATAACCGACGGACCTGCGATACATCCGCCTTCGCATGACATAACTTCTACCAAATTAGGCGTTGTTTCGGTATATGCAGCCGCACCGCTTTGAATCTTGCCAAAAAACGCCAATTGTTTCATTCCGTCACTGTTTAAACCATTGATTACCGTACTGCGCAATTTCTCAGGATGCTTTAACCGAACACGAACAGCTTCCGCAACACCGCCGGAAACAGCAAAATTTCTGC
Source organism: Spirochaetales bacterium (assembly GCA_022508205.1). Lineage (GTDB taxonomy): Bacteria > Spirochaetota > GWE2-31-10 > GWE2-31-10 > GWE2-31-10 > RGIG8597. The sequence continues at coordinate 10,202 of JAFLVQ010000022.1, read as the reverse complement.
CGGATGCCGTAGCAATATCATCTGTATTATGCTCTACGGCTTTTTGCTGAGCTACATCTACTTTTTTTGCAATAAACAACGCCCCTATTTCCTCAGCGCTGAGTACATAATCTACAAATTCATCATCCATTCCTTCCTTACGCTTAGAAAGGCACGGTCCGATAAAAACCGCAATACTTTCAGGATTTTCCTCTTTTACCAACTGCGCAATATAATGCATAGGGCTTCTGGTACCGGAAACGCATGGTAAAAGTTCCGGGACATGCAGTTTTACAGCGCGAACATACGCAGAACAGCAAGATGTTGTCATAAGTTTATCCGCACGTTTCATTCTTTCCTCAAATTCACGAGCTTCCTTATCTGCCGTCATATCCGCCCCCAACGCAACTTCTTTGACTTCCGAAAAACCGACAGCCAACAATGCTGCTTCCAATTGTCCGCTGTGTGACCTAAACTGCGACGCTATAGCCGGAGCATACATCGCAACGACTTTTCTTCCATTCATCATATGTTTCAAAACATCTACAAGCTGGCTTTTATCCATCATCGCTCCAAACGGGCACTCACTCATACAATGACCGCAGGCGATACATTTACTGTAATCGATACACTCCTTTCCCGATTCATCTTTTGAAATCGCATGAACAGGACAAGCTTCCTCGCACGGAACAGGAATTTTTATAATCGCATGATACGGACAATTCTGCATACACAGTCCGCAATTGACGCATTTCTGCGAATCGATAGAAGCTCTGCCGTTGGAAATTGCAATAGCTTTTTTTCCGCAATTTATCATGCACGGACGGGCAAAACACGCCTGACACGCATTTGTCACCATATAATGAGTTTGAACACAGGCATTGCAGGCTTCATGCAAAACCGACAAAAACGGTTCTGTAGGTTTTTCACGAGCCAAAGCTTCTTTTGCGTAATCGGAAAGATTTTTTTCATCGTCAGAATCGTCATTTGAACACCCAAGCCGTGCAATCACACGCTGACGCAAAATTTCTCTGTCATGATAAATGCAGCACCTTACCGGTTCGCTGCCTTTCGGAGCAAGTTCTCTGGGAATGGAAACTACTCCCTCTTCCAGCTTGCCTTTCAGCTGCAAAGACGCAATACGAACCAATATTTCACGCTTAATTCGTCCCGAATTATTATTTACATTCAACATATTTTTCCTCTATTTTAGATATAACAGTCTGCAGCGTTGCCAACGGAATCAATTCTCCGTCTATTTTTACATACGGAGGCTGCTTTTTCATACCACTATGGCATTGTCCAACGCAAGGAATATCTTCTATTTCTACTGCATCCCGTAGTTTTTCCGGCAAATTTTCATTTAACAGCAATAATTCCGAAGCACCCATAACATAACAAGCCGTTCCCGTACAAACAGATACTTTAATTTTTCTCATTTTTATCTCCTAACATGTAATTTTACGCTGAAAATAATACTAGATATTCATTCATTTACAAATCTTAAAAAAAATCATTCTCCGATTTTCCAAAGAAAAACCATCAGTCGAAAATCCACATTTTGAACAGCACAATCAATTTCTGCCGCGCGCTGTATAAAAATGTTTGCAACAACAAATTCCTGTACCATACACGCAACAGCCGAGTTTTCTCCGTCAAAATCAGTGATATTTCATTATAAAAAAATCATTATATCAGCAGGATAATCCCATTTTTCGGGAATTACGGAAACTGTAAATCCCGGCATACAAACGCCGACGGAAATTCCGGTATATCCCGAAAGAAAGCGGTCATAATATCCGCCGCCGTACCCCACGCGAAACCCCAGACGGCTGAACGCAAGTGCCGGAAGAAATGTAAAATCAGGATTTTCATCAACAAATTTTTCGTCATCCGGTTCAAGAATCCCAAATGCTGCTTTATGATAAGTTGTTTGTTCCGTAATTTCCTGCAGCATCATATTTTTACCGCGAACCGCCGGAACCGCAACACGCTTTGAATCTTTCAACGCCTGCGAAATCAGAGCTGATGTCGGCAATTCACTTCCGAATGAAACAGGTATAAAAACAAGACTGCTTTTTTTATATTCCGGCAGATTTGAAATTTTTTCTGCTGCCAGTATTGCATATTTCTCCAAAAGCTCTTCAGGCAGTGCATCGCGTTTCTTTCTAAAAAATGCACGCTGCTCTTTTTTTCTCAATAAAAGGTTTTGCTGCAAAAAAACTTCGGTATTATAAAAATTATAAATTTCTTCAATTTCTTTATTCTGCTCTGCCGTCAATTCCGTTTCTGCAAAACGTTTAAATTGCGGCATATTTTCACATAATATCTTAATTTTCTCCGCTATTGCCATACTCGACTCTCACAATATTTATATCGCATTGCTCTTTTATTCACAAAAAAAGAACATAAAAATTGACATCCGATGTGCAAAATGATTTTTTATTCATAAAAATAAAAGAATAGAGTTTGAAAATGACATTGTCTAAAGATCCGAATATTTTATTAAGCATAATAAACATGAAGCTGCGCGACAAATACTCAACCCTTGATGAATTGTGCGATGACCTTGACATTGAAAAGTCGGAAATCGAAACGATTCTGGCAAGTATCGGCTGTACGTATTCGCCAAGAAGCAATCAGTTTAAAATTTCTTAATGCAAAAAAAATCCATGTCAGGCAAAAAAACCTTTCATGGATTTTTCGGTTAATGGAGATGAGGGGAGTTGAACCCCTGTCTTGCAAGTCCGCCTGGCGCTCTCTACATGCTTAGTTTTTGTTTAATCTTATAATCAAAACAAGTACAAAAACAAAACTAACTTTTGATTAGCAGTTTCTAAAATTTAACCCTACAGTCGAAACCTCAGCAGAGCGATTCTTGTTTATCTGACGGTAATCCTTTGAAGTACAAGACAAACTCCTCCGGTACCGTAGCCGCAATTAGGCAGCTAATGCAAAATTTTCGTTTGCAATTATTAAAAGCACGGCTTTTTGAGTGCTACCGTCCACTGCATGCAAGACATCCCGATCAGAAACCGCAATCGAACCCGGTGCATCCCCGATCTGTTGTCATTTATTACTGCCGAAACTCTTTTTTTATTCGGTCTAATTCTCTTTTATTGTCACGATCGCGAATCGTTTCCCGTTTATCGTATAATTTTTTACCTTTGACAAGCGCAATCGTAACTTTTACCAAGCTGTCTTTTAAAAAAACTGCCAATGGCACAGCTGTATTTCCCTTTTCATTGATTCCGCGCAAAATTTCACGAATTTCTTTTTTGTGCAAAAGAAGTTTTCTGATTCGCAGCGGCTCGTGATTATGAATATTTCCTTGTCGATATTCGGGAATATTCATTCCTTTAATAAATAATTCTCTGTCCTTATCAATCAAGTAAGCTTCACTGATGCTGCATTTTCCATCCTTAACCGATTTCACTTCAGTTCCCTGCAGAACAATACCGGCTTCGTACTTCTCCAAAATTTCATATTCAAAATTAGCTTTTCTATTAAATACAATCTGCTTCACTGCCATATTTACATCTTATATATAATTTTTCACCGTAAGGCAAGAATACAAAATTAAATTCCGGCACTATTTCTTATCATATTTATTAAATCCTCAGCTTTATCTTCCGACTTTGCCTCTGCAAATACACGCACTATAGGTTCGGTATTGCTTTTGCGAATCAGTACCCAACTGTCATCAAGATCAAGCCGCAGTCCGTCACTGCAGTTCAGTTTCCCCGTCGGAAATTTTTCTTTAAGCGAAATTTCGACTTTACTTAAATCAATATCTGCAATATCAAATTTCTTCTTTATAAAGGAATAATTTCCTATATCAGCTGCACAGTCTTCTATTTTTTTGCCATTATCGGCCAAATATTCCAAAATCAACGCCATTCCCACAAGCGAATCACGGCATTTATTTATCTGCGGCAAAATTATTCCGCCGTTTCCCTCTCCGCCGAGTTTTGCGTGTGTCTTTTCCAAAGTTTCCGTAACATTAATCTCGCCGGTCGGCACACGAAGAACTTTCACACCGTATTTTGCAGCTACATCGTCGCACAGCCGAGATGAACTTAAATTTATTACCAAATCGGTTTTTTCTTTTGATGATAAATAATGGTCGGCACACAAAGCAAGTGTGTATTCTTCCGATAATATTTCGCCATTGCTCCCGGCAATTACAAGTCTGTCACCGTCCGGGTCAAGCGCAAAACCGACATTGGCACAACATTCTTTCATTTTTTCCGAAAGCTGCGTTAGATTCGACGGAGTCGGTTCGGGCTGATGCGCAAAATATCCGGTAGTTTCCGTATTGATCTCGATCACATCACAGCCCAACGAACGCAGAAGTCTTGTGCCAATCGGACCGCCGGCACCGTTTACCGTATCAATTACGACTTTAAATTTTTTAGATTTAATTTTTTCCGTATCCACAAAATCAAGCACTTTATTCAAATGATGTTCCGCCATGCCATAATCTTTTTGCAGACTTCCAAGCTCATCCCATTTGGCATAATTACATTTCTTTTGTTCAACAAGCTGCAACAGCTCGGCAAATTCTCCCTGAGAAAGAAATTTTCCGTCGCTGTTTACCAGCTTTAGGGCATTCCATTCTATAGGATTATGGCTTGCAGTAATTACAATTCCGCCTGCATACTTTTTTTCATTTACACAAAACAAAACCGTCGGCGTAGGAACAATTCCTATATCGACCACATCCCGCCCCAAACAATTGAGTAAATATATAACAAAATTACACAATACATTTCCCGACGGACGCGAATCCCGCCCCAATAAAATAGTACCTTTCGGCATCATTTGCGAATATGCGCTGACATAATCTACTATTACCTGCGGAACCAGCGACTCTCCCACAATTCCGCGTATTCCCGAAATCGATGCTTTTAATGACATACATTATTCCCTTTTATCTGTTTCCGATTCATTTTTTACATCGGAGCTGTTTTCATTAGTTTCAGCCTCTTCATTAGCTTCCGGATCATCATGCGCCTTACCATCGTAAATCTGCAGCTCAGGATTATAATTTTTCTGTTTAAGTCCGATTAAATCCATAATTTCTTTGGCATCAAGCGTTTCTTTCTCAAATAACGTTTCTGACAATAAAACCAATTTATCTTTATTTTCCTCAAGCACTCGAATTGCACGTTCATATTGTGCTGCAATTATACGGTGAATTTCTTCATCCACAAGTTCCGCAGTCTTATCCGAGTAATCTTTATGAGTGGCAATTTCTTTCCCAAGAAAAATTGGTTCATCTTTTTGTCCATAGCAGATAGGTCCTGCTTTATCACTCATTCCCCATTGAGTAACCATTTTTCGTGCAATATCGGTAGCATTGCTGATGTCATTGCTTGCTCCCGTACAAACATCACCGAAAATCAAAGCCTCCGCCGCACGACCGCCTAAGAAAATAAAAATCTGATCGAGAAGTTTATTTTTAGAAACATGCTGATTATCATCCGGCAGTGTAAAAGTCACGCCTGCAGCCATTCCTCTCGGAATTACCGTAACTTTATGCAGCGGATCTCCGTATTCCGAAACCAACGTTAAAATTGTATGACCGGCTTCATGGTACGCAGTAATTCTCTTGTCGTGATCTGTAATTACTTTAGAACGCCTTGCGACTCCCATCATTGCTTTGTCACGTGCTTCTTCAAAATCCGCCATTCCCACACGATTGCGATTTGCTCTTGCCGCAAGCAGTGCCGCTTCATTTACAAGATTTGCAAGATCCGCACCGGAAAATCCGGGAGTAGCACGGGCAATTTTCGTTACATCTACATTTTTGGACAATGCAATTTTTTTCATGTGAATTTTCAATATTGCCTCACGCCCCTTAACATCGGGATTATCAACAACGACTTGACGGTCAAAACGGCCCGGACGAAGCAAAGCCGGATCAAGAACATCGGGGCGATTTGTAGCGGCAACAAGAATTACTCCCATTGACGGATCAAAACCGTCCATTTCCACCAACAACTGATTCAGCGTTTGTTCACGTTCATCGTGTCCGCCGCCCATTCCGGCACCGCGGGTACGTCCCACCGCATCAAGCTCATCAATAAACAAAATACAAGGCGAATTGCGCCTTCCCTGCTCAAAAAGGTCACGAACACGCGAAGCTCCCACTCCGACAAACATTTCCACAAAATCGGAACCGCTCATAAAGAAAAAGCTTACACCGGCTTCTCCAGCGACGGCACGAGCCAGCAGCGTTTTTCCCGTTCCCGGAGGTCCCACCAGCAAAACACCTTTGGGAATTTTAGCACCTATCTTTGTAAATTTTCCCGGTTCTTTGAGGAAATCCACAATTTCTTTCAGCTCCTCTTTGGCTTCATTCACACCGGCAACATCATTGAACGTCACTTTATCTTTAGGATCGAATTTCCTTGCTCTCGATTTTCCAAAACTCAATGCTTTGCCGCTTCCGCCTTGAAACTGACGCATCATAAACCAAAGCATCAATCCCAAAATAAGAATCGGAACAAAATTAAGCAATATCATCGACATCATCTGATTTGATTCGACACTGCCTTTGAAATAAATAGGAGGTTCGGCTGTCGTGAGCAAATGATACAACTCTCCGTTATCAAAAATTGCCGGAATAGTAGTTTGAAATTTCTTTTCACCGCTACGAGTTTTGCATTTACCTACAATTTTTTGATTTTCATAAATTATCAGAGGTTCTTTTTCACTTGAAATAATCTGTCCGGGATTGCGCACATATTCGAGAAATGTTTGGTAATCGACAGTTTCCTGATTATCATTTCCGCGGTAAAACCAAAAAAACAACATAAAAGAAAGAAGCAGCAACATAAAAAAGAAAATTCTTCTTGCTCCCATGCCATTGTTATTTTCATTGTCAGCCATTTTATCTCCCTAATTCTAATCTGTTTTCATAAATTATTTTGCTGCAAAAATAAAAAATATATTCCTGCGCCAGTTTTTTGGCAAAAAGCAAAGTATCTTTTTTTACATTACAAATCAAGTTAATTATTTGCAGCACAGTATTGTATTTTCCGAAAAATATATTCGATTTCTATTTCGTCAAACTGTATTGATTGCGTACAAATTCTGTTGTGTAATAAAAACGTTTTTTTTTATTTATTAATAAAATATTTTTTAATAAGGTGCATTTTTAATATTAAATTCATTTACAATAAAATTAATTTATTTGAATATAAATAAGGGAATTTATGAAAAAACTCATTATACCGATCACTGCATTCCTTTTAATGATTTCCTGCAATATTGATGCAAATAATGATAATAAGGAAGAAACTATCACAAAAACATTGACGAATACTCGAAACAAAACTCTTTATCTGGTAAAAATGAATCCGACATCGAAATTTGTTTCGGCAAATAACAGCGGCTACGTCAATTTAGGCACAAATTATTCCATTGATAATGAAAATTATATGCCGCAAAATGACGCTGATTTTACAGATACTCACTTTGCGCTTACACTTTATCCCAAACAAATTTCATCTGTTTTCAAAAAAACACGTTCCCCCGATTACATGCAATACGACATCGGCGACATAAAAAAATTCTGGATTATGAAAAACGAGCCTCTTACCATACAAAACATCGAATGGGAGGAAATTTCGGCGATACTGCGAACAAAAAGTAAATTCTGCAATATATGGGTACCGGATGAATATTGGTCAAACAGTACGAGACCGACGAGCAATTCCGTTTCCGCAAGTATAGTCGCCGAATTAGCCGAAAAATTTGATTCCATATATCCGCGGGTTACAAATATTTTCGGTTATGCGAACGACGAAGGCTTTCCGATTAACATATTGATTTTCGATATTTACTCCGATTACATGCAGGGCACAACGTTCGGATATTTTACACCGAAAGATTACGGCGAGTATGATGAAATATATCATTCCAACGAATGCTGCATGTTTTACCTCGATGCGTTTCTCACGAGAAGGTACACGCCAATGTCATATTCGACATTAGCCCATGAATTTCAGCACATGATTAATTATTACAATAAAACAATTTTGAACAACAAAATTTCGGAAACATGGTTTACGGAAATGCTGTCGATGCTTTGCGAAGATATGCTGCAAACTTTTCTCGGAATCAATGATGAAGATTCTCCAATCGGGCGACTGCCGTATTTCAATTATGGATATTACAGAAACGGTGTTACCGAATGGCAGAGTTCCCAATATTCTTACGCGTGTACATACGCATTCGGAGCATATTTGGTGCGAAATTTCGGCGGAATAAAGCTGCTTAATGAAATCGGAAAAAATAAAGAGACAAACAAAGAATCAATTACACTGGCACTGAAAGCTCTCAATTACAACGAAACATTCGACTCGGTATTCCTGAAATTTACCGAAGCCTTAATTTATGAAGATTCAAACATGCTTACATTCAACAAAAACAGTACCGAAAAACTGAATGGGTACGAATACACATTTAAAGCATTCAACATTTGGGAAATAGAAAACGGTTCGATCGGTTTCTACATGGGCATTAAAGGACCGTATTGTTTTCTCACTAATCAATCGTACCCAATCAGACCGTACTGCTTTACGATTCACACTCAGGAAAGTTGGCAAAACATCGAGACAAATACACTCACAGTAAGCATTACCAAACCGAAAAACTGTGATATAAAATATCAATTGCTGCTAAAGTAGATTCCGGACTTGCGCATATTTGCAGCTTTCATTTTGCCAGCAGATAGCTTTCGTCTATCCTGCGGCAGATCTCGTCAAAAGGAACGGAATCGTCCATAATTATGGTATACCAATGCTTCTTGTTCATGTGCCATCCGGGATAATACAGCTTATTGTCAACCAAACATTCAAGCGATTCGGGCGTACTTCGCAGGTCGATAATCTCTGCCGTTTCATCAGATTCAATGCCAAGTTTTCGTCGGGATACGGTCAATAAAATGCCATACCATTTTCGATTATCCTTGCGCCGCCACACAGCATTATCCGGGAACTTATCCCACAGATATTCAAGCTCATCACCGTATTTTCCACGAATATAATCAATAAGCATAACAGACTGTTTTGCCTTAAAAATCGCAATTTCAAAACATCGCTCGGCAATATCCCGCAGAACATCGCCGATAGCCGCGCGGATTTCACCGACAAATGAACCTGCCGCATCGGTTTTGTACAAGATATATTCCTCGTCTGTGGCAATTTCCGTCAATTTTATATGAGGCACAAATGGTTTTGCCCCAGATACAAAATCATTTGTATTAATGGAAATTTCCAATCTGAATGCACCGCTTAAAATTTCCGCACTGTATTTATAACTGCCGCAACCTTTTTCAAATCCGTAGGCTTCCAATTTTTCGGGTAAAATTTTTTTCCGCAGAAAAATATCTTCAAACATGGCAGAGCATCTCCGTTTTATTTATCAAGTGCAATATTGTAATGCGTCAAACACGGATACACAATGAATATCAGAAAAAAATCAATTTTTATATCAATAAATTTACCAGTACACCAGTCAGAAGCGAGAATATCATTACAAATGCAAGATACAGACAGAAGTTGCGTATTCCCATTACGATTTTGAGCGCACCAAGGTTTGTAATCTTTGTAGCCGGACCGGTCAGCATAAACGCAGCAGCCGAGCCGGCACTCATTCCGTCGGCACGCCATTGAATTATCAACGGAACAGTTCCGCCGCCGCAAACGTAAAGCGGAACTCCCGCACCGGCTGCGAGAAGTATCCCGAAACCTTCGTTTTTGCCGAAAAGTTTGCCGATTGCTTCCTGCGGTACATAGCGTTGAAAAAGTGCAGACAATACAATCCCCAATAAAAACCATAAAGCCGTCGCCCGTATGTTTCGCCAAACATTCTTTACAAAGCGCAAAAAAATATTCGGGTCTGTATCACGACTGCAAGGTTCCTCGAAACCGGAAAAATTGAAGAAATTGCTTTTGGTTGATTTTTCATTCTTGGCAGCAACAACTATTTTTCTATGGAAAAATAGTCGGACAAAAAGACCTGCTAAAATTCCGCAAAGAAAGCACGAAATTATCCTTATCCAAAAAAGTGCCGGTCCAAGAGCCGCACTGTACACAATAAGCTGCGGATTCAAAAGAACACTCGACATCATAAATGCTGCAAGAAAATCATCTCTCAGTCCCTTGCGCGAGAATGCCGCACAAATCGGAATAGTTCCGTACATGCACAGC
>JAFLVQ010000021.1 GCA_022508205.1 Spirochaetales bacterium | reverse complement strand
AGGACACAAGGTTTTCATCCTTGCAATAGCGGTTCGATTCCGCTATTCGATATTGTCAAAGACTCTGTGTATGCAGAGTCTTTTTTTATATTCTGCACGTTTTTTGTTTTCTCACTGAGAATGCAGATTACATACACCATTTTTCACAAAACAAACTATCTTGATAACTTGAATTTTTTTCAGCTTTTGATTATAACGCACTGTCCTTTTGATAGGCGAAAACAATCTACGGAGTTTTTATCATGGGAAAAAAGACATATCTTTTATCAATAGTGGTTTTATTAGTAATTTCATTACCTATTTTTGGTTCCAAAACAGAGATTGAAGAATCAACTTCCGATACAGTTATTTCCAGTACTTCAGAAAATAATATAAAAGAATCTCAAGGTACTCAAAAAAATGATGAAGAAAATTCCGCTGAAAAAATTGCGAATCTTGTAATCCAGTTGGGAATTATAATCATTGCCGCAAAATTCGGAGGAATGCTTTTCTCAAAAATAAAAATGCCGTCGGTACTCGGTGAACTTTGTACCGGGATAATAATAGGACCGTATTTATTAGGAAAACTGCATCTTCCGGGCTTTCCTCATGGAATTTTCCCAATTGCAAACGGCGCTGCCGTATCGCCGGAATTATATGCAATATCGCAGATTGCTTCTGTTATTTTGCTATTTATTTCCGGAATGGAAACCGATTTGTCTTTATTCTTAAAATATTCCGTAGTCGGTTCTGTCATAGGATTAAGCGGAGCTTTGGTTTCATTTTTGGTCGGTGCATACAGTACATTGCTTCTTGCTCCTATATTTTTTCCTACTGTCGTTTTAGAAGGCGGAATAATGAATCCTACCTGCTTATTTATGGGAGTTCTTACTACTGCAACATCCGTAGGCATTACCGCGAGAATTTTTTCGGATAACCATAAAATGGATTCGCACGAAGGTGTCACAATACTTGCAGCAGCTGTTATTGACGATGTTCTCGGAATTATATTGCTGGCAATTATTGTCGGGATAGTCGGCAATCAGCAGACAGGCAGCACAGTAAATATAAACTGGGGAAAAATAGGATTGATAGGACTGAAAGCTTTCGGCGTTTGGTTGGGAGCAACGGTGCTGGGGCTGCTTCTTGCAAAATACATAAGCAAATTTTTGAAATGGTTTAAAAGTATTACCACGTTTTCAATCATGGCAGTCGCACTGGCATTTTTACTGTCCGGTTTTTTTGAAAAACAAGGTTTGGCAATGATTATCGGAGCTTACGTCATGGGGCTTACAATATCAAAAACAGATCTAAGTTTTGTAATTCAGGATAACCTTCATACAATTTACAATTTCTTAGTTCCGATCTTTTTCGTTGTTATGGGAATGATGGTAAATGTAAGCACACTGCTTCAGCCAAAAGTTTTAATATTCGGCGGAATTTTTACCATATTTGCAATTGTAGCAAAAATCATAGGCTGCGGTTTTCCCGCTTTATTTGCAAATTTCAATATGATGGGAGCACTGCGTATCGGAATGGGAATGGTTCCGCGTGGTGAGGTTGCTTTGATTATTGCCGGAATAGGTATAGCAAGCAATGTATTGACACAGGATTTTTTCAGTATTGCAATCTTAATGACACTGCTTACAACATTAATCCCGCCTCCGATTCTTGCATTGATAATCAACCTTCCTATCAAAGGCATTAGAAAAGAAACAAAAGAAATTGAAGCGACAACAATTGAGTACAATTTCGCATCGAAAGATATAAGGGAAGTCGTTTCTGAAAAAATCGTAGAAGAATTCAAAAATGAAAGATGTTTTATTTCCCGCGTCTATCTTGATGATATAGTTTACAGAATTCGACGAAACGATATGTCGGTATCTTTATTCTGCACTGATGATAAAATTACCATAAGCTGTGACAAATCAGATGCTGTATATGTGAAAAATATTATATTTGAAGCTTTTTTATCGATTTACAATATGTTTGAACATATGAAGGATCTTTCAAAGCCGGAAGAAATGAAAAAAGAATTGACAAAGAACGAAGCTCCCGCACGTTTGGAATTTAATATCTTAAATATTTTACACAAAGAAAACATAATTCTTGAACTGAAAGGCAGTACAAAAGAAGAAATTATCAGAGAATTAGTCGAAAAACTCGATGTCCCGGATGAAGACAGAAAAGAAGAAATTTTCAACGCCGTAATGGAACGCGAAGCATTATCAAGTACCGGAATGGAAGACGAAATTGCAATCCCTCATGGAAAAATAAATGCAGATATAAATATTTCCGTCGTTTTGGGATTCAAAAAGGAAGGTGTTGATTTCAATTCAATCGACGGACGACCGTCCAAAATTTTTGTTCTGCTTGTATCACCGACAGACAGCAGTACTCCGCATATTCAAGTTCTTTCATCGATAAGCAATATATTGAGTAATCCAGATGCCAGAAAAGAACTTATTGCAGCTGTATCGATAGATCAAGTTTGGGATTCACTTGTACGATTCAGCAAAAAATAAAGTAATAAAAAGCAGACTTTAGGCATTAAAAAAAATCTTGCAGTTTGCTTTTTATGCTTAAAATCGAAAGGCAATAATTGTATGGCAACAACAAAAGAGTATCTGCATTTTATACTGGAGCAACTTTCATTAATTGAAGGAATTACATATAAAATGATGATAGGAGAATACATCATCTATCAAAACGGAAAAATCGCAGCGTATCTGTGCGATAACCGTCTTTTAGTAAAACCTGTTGCCGCTGCAAAAAAATTATTGCCAAATGCTTCTTATGAACCGCCTTATCACGGTGCAAAGGATATGCTTCTTGTAGATAATGTAGACGACAAAAATTTTCTGAAACAGTTATTTGACGCAATGTATCCCGAACTGCCGGAAAAAAACAGAAGGAATAAAAAAAAATATCAATGAATTATTTTTATTCTCCGCTTGTCGCAGTCTGTTTTAACTTAACAATCATTCATGATATATACTTTGTTTTAAAAAAGCATTTGACATTATTTATTTCTCAAAATATAATACGCTTGCTCTTTGTTATATCCACCGTTGAGAAAATATTTTGTATTCAGCAGTACATGTAGAATACGCATTTTTGTAAATACTAATATGACTGGGACTCTTGTCCAATTATAAAATACAACTCAAATAAATCTAACCTTGAGCTGCCTGTCGTTGATAGGCATCTTATTAATAAAGAAGAAGAAGTCACCAAACTTTTTCTTTGTTCTAATTTTATTTTTTATGAAGAGGAAACCCATGGGGAAAAAAATTTATGTAGGCAATATGAACTACAACACCACACAAGAAACTTTGGAAGCTACTTTCGGAGAATTCGGAGCAGTTGTATCTGTAAAAATTATTACAGACCACGTAACTGGTCGTCCAAAAGGATTTGCTTTTATTGAAATGGAAACAGAAGAAGCTGCTCAAAATGCGATTAATGCTCTTAACGGCAAAGATTTGGATGGAAGAGCATTAAGAGTAAACGAAGCTCACGATAAACCATTCAATAAAAAACCTGAATAAACATAGGTTGTGACTATTTGAAATTTACAGAGCGGCTATTGCAGTCGCTCTTTTTTTATTACAGCTCTGAAAATAAGTTTCCTGCAAATATTTTTCAAATTATTAGCATTGAAATACGATAATAATACTACTTCTTTAGGTTCAAAGGTTACGCAATGGCTGTTAAAAAAAACTTTTTGCTCCATATATTTCTAATAATCGATGTTTTAATTATTCTTATATCCACAGAAATAATTATACTGAACTTTTCGCCATTGTCGAAAAATTATGAAAAACAGTTATTTGATAGTATTATTAACGATGCATTATGGCTGAATGGCGACAATATAAACACAATTCCCAGCGGTGTCATAAAAGTAATATGGCAGAAAAATAGTAATGAAAAAATATTTTCTCCGATTATCTACGATACTGACAGTTATAAAAAAAGCGACTTCGCATCGCGCCTTTCACCTAATTCTTTTAACGTATATAAAATACAAAAAGGTGATAATGAATATATTGCATGGATAAAACCGTTCTCAATGCAAGTTTGCATGAGATATATCTTCATACCGATACTGCTGACTGTTTTCATTATTTTATTTGTCAACTGCATTTTTATTTTGCTGTTTGTCCCTAATGAGCAGGAAGATTACTTTCAAAACGAAACTGAAAACAAAGAAGAAGACAATTCGGAAACAAAAACATACGAATTGACACCGGAAGAACTTGAAGGTTTGTTAGGCGGGAACGAAGAAAGCGACGAAGTTTAAAAATATTCAGTCCATTTGCCGCAATTCGTTTTATTGACTGCAAGATCACTGCGTAACTTTCCGATAAAAGATTCGCGGCTTACCATTTGCGCTCCGTAGCGTGCCATATTGTCCGTATAAACCTGACAGTCAATCATATCTAAATGCAAAATCGGCATTTTATTCGTTAAAGTTATAAAAGCCGTTTTAGATGCATTCTCCGCATAAGAAAACATTGACTCACCAAAGAAATAATTTCCCAATGAAACTCCGTATAAACCGCCAACCAAAACACCGCCAAGCCAGCATTCCACAGAATGAGCATATCCCAAATCGAAAAGTTTACAATAACCATTTACAATATCCGGAGTAATCCATGTTCCGCGCTGCCCTTTGCGTTCTATTTTACCGCACATTTCAATAACACTGGAAAAACAGGTATCGCTTGTAATTCTATACGGATTGCGCTTCATCCATTTGCGCATACTTTTTCCAATATGCAGTTTTTCGAGCGGCAAAACAAATCTTGTAAGCGGAGACTGCCACAGCACCGGCATAGATTCATCATACCATGGAAATATTCCGTTTTCATAAGCAGACAAAAGCCTTTTCGGCGTAATTTCACCGCCGACAGCAACTATGCCATCGGCAGCTTCAATCGGATTCGGAAAATCATAATTACCATCTTCAAGAATGAAATATCGTTCATTAAACAAAAAATACGACATTGCTGCTTCTACTGTTCTTGCTTTCCGCAAGAAATGGTAATTTGTATTTCGGAGTTTTCATCGGCATCACAAAAAATATTTTCAACATTTCGTTCTTTCCTAAACAGCACCGCATCAATCAATTTATCTTTTATTTCATGCTCAATCACTCTGGCAATTTCCCGTGCTCCGAATTCTTCGGAAAAACCTCGTTTCGCAATAGAATCACGGCAAGCCTGAGTTATTTCCAGATTAATTTCTTTCGTTTTTAAGAAACATTTCAATTCATCAATCTGCAAATTGATAATTTTATTAATTTGTTCCTGCGCAAGATGGTTAAAAGGCACAATCGCATCAAGACGGTTTCGGAATTCCGGAGTAAAAATATTTTTTACTGTCGACATCATAGCTGCTGTTTTTGTATGCTGTTTTTGATTTCCCAAACCTATAACAGAATTTGCATCATGAGCCCCTGCATTTGATGTCATAATAAGTATTACATTTCTGAAATCCGCTTTGCGCCCTTGATTGTCGGTCAATGTTGCATAGTCCATTATCTGGAGCAAAGTACTGAAAATATCGGCATGAGCTTTTTCTATTTCATCAAGTAAAACCACTGATTCCGGGTGTCTGCGAACAGCTTCCGTCAATAATCCGCCGTTTTCATAACCGACATATCCGGCAGAAGCACCCAGTAATTTCGACACAGTGTATTTTTCCTGATATTCACTCATATCAAAGCGAAGCAGAGGAATCTCAAGGTATTTTGCAAGCTGCTTTGTCAATTCCGTTTTACCTACGCCTGTAGGTCCCACAAACAATAAAGAGGCAACCGGTTTTTCTTCATTGCGAAACCCAGCTTTTGCACGCTTTACGGCAGTAACAAGCAAGTCCGCGGCTTCATCCTGTCCGAAAATACAATTTTTCAAATGATCGGCAAGCCGCATCAGTTTATCGTTTTGGCTCAGCACGACATTTTCGATTGAAATTCCGGTAATTTTAGCAACTGTTCTCTCAATTGCTTCGGCATCTATTTTGATACACTTTGATTTGCGACTTTTTCCATAAAAATCACCGCACTTCAATTGATGAAGCGCACCGGCTTCATCAATCACATCAATTGCTTTATCCGGCAGTTTTCGCTCATTCATATATTTTACCGATAGATCGACTGCCTTTTTCAGTGCCGCATCGGTATAACGAACATTGTGAAACTTTTCAAAATTGGTTTTCAGCTGTTTCAATATGCGCAAACATTCGGCCGGAGTCGGTTCATAAATATCGATTTTTTGAAAACGTCTCAGGAAAGCCCGATCTTTTTCTATATAATTTTTAAATTCCTCATAAGTCGTTGTTCCGATACAGCGTATGCTGCCGTTTGTAAGTACCGGTTTCAGCATTTCCGACGCACTCAATGATCCGTCCCGCATTCCGCCCAATTCCATAATCGAATGAATTTCATCAATAAATAAAATACATTTGCCTTTCTTATCAAGAAAATCAATTACCGCTTTTATTCGACTCTCAAACTCTCCGCGAAATTTAGTACCGGCAATCAGTGCATTTATATGCAACGAATATATCCGAAAATCCTTTAAGCAGTCGGGAACTGTTCCGTTTGCCAAACGCTTTGCCACTGCGTCACCGAGGATTGTTTTGCCTACACCGGCATCGCCGACAAGCAGCAAATTACTTTTTGTTCTGCGGCACAGAACATGGAAAATTCTCTCCAGCTCATTTTCTCTTCCGATAACAGGATCTTCCGATGGTTTCAATTCACCGCAAATTTCTTCCATTGTCAGAACTGCTTCATCGGTAAACATCCCGTCATCATCGATTTGAAAATCATCATCAAAATTATCATCGGATTTGAAAAAAACAGAATCATGCGCAACCTGCTGAACAAGTGCGTACTCTTTAACACCGGCTTTTTTCAAAAAATACAATGCAAATGAGCTATTGTCTTCCAAATAAAAAAACGAAATCAAAAGATGATCCAGCTGAATTTTATTTTTGTCGGAACATCTGCTTTGCTGCTCTGCCAGTGCTAAAAGATTTGCCAGAAACAAACTGAAAGACGGTTTTTCTATTCCGGAAACTTTTTCCACCTTTTTGGCAAAGAAATTTTCCAAATCTTTTTTCAGTACCAATATATCGCCGCCGGCACCCGAAATCCATTTTTGGGATTTAGGTTCCAGCAAAATAGCAGAAAGAAGATGCTCCGGAGTTACATACTCATGTTCATTGCGCACCGCAATTGCAACTGCCGAATCCAAAACTTCCCGTGCTTTTTCACTGAATTCCATCATTTTTATATCCTGATTATTCCGTTTCGATAGTACACAACAATGGAAAATGATATTCACTCGCCATAATTCTGACTTCTCTTACTTTTGTTTCTGCAACATCCAGTGTATAAACGCCAATACTGGCTTGTCCCTTATTGTGGACTTCCGCCATCAACATAACGGCTTCATTATGAGACTTGTGAAAAATCTCAATCAATACGGAAACAACAAAATCCATTGTCGTATAATCGTCATTATGCATAATCACGCGATACATAAGCGGTTCTTTACATTTTATTTGTTCAATAACAACACTGGATTTTTCTTTTTTATACGCCATATACAATTGCCTTTTTCAGTTTTTCCGCATTTTCAATTCCGTAAAAAACAGAAACCATCAGCAATCCCAAGTCCAAGGCAGCTCCGACACCGCGTCCTGTCATAAGTTTTCCATCAATAACAGTCGGTTCATCGCAATACACGCCCAAAGTAATTTCTTTGGCTGTCGACGGATAACAAGTGAACTTCTTGTTTTCCAAAACTCCGGCATCTGCCAAAACTAACGGAGCGGCACAAATCGCACTGATATATTTACCTTTTTCCGCAAAGTGTTGCACCGCATCGATAACTTTTTTATTTGCTCGCAGATTTGTGACACCCGGCATTCCGCCCGGTAAAAAAATGCAGTCCATTTCGTCAAAATTTACGTTATCCAAAAGCTCGTCTGCCGTAATTTTAAAATTGTGTGAACTTGCTACCGTCAACTGCTGAGTTGACGAAACGACGCATACATCAGCTTTTGCCCTTCTGAGCAAATCCGCAACCGCAATAAATTCCGTTTCCTCAAAACCTTCCGCTAAAATAGTTGCTATTTTCATGTCAATACACCCCTTTATATTTTATTTTGCACATTATCCAATTGTTAAAAAATAACAACATCGAAATAATTTCTATATTCTTCCAATGTTTTTCTTTCAACTTCTTTTTTTGCCGCTTTGATATTTTTCTTTTTGACTTCATCCATTGCTATGGCATAAGCATCTTCACCGGTAATTTCTCTCTCCGGAATCTTTTCTATCAGGTAAAAAATAAAAATACCGTCTTGTGTCGCAAAAAGTTTCGGCAGCAGTCCGGAATCGGCATTGGCAAACGCCGCTACTATTTCAGGTGAAAAACGTTTTTTAGTGTATTCATCTTCACTTTCCACTTTCCCGTAATACCCAACCGGTGACTGACGCAAAGAATATAAATCATCGGAATAGTTTTTTGCCATACTGCTGAAATCCGCACCGCCTTTTAATCTACCAAGACATTCCTCGGCAGATTTGTATTTAGCAACTATTTCGTCTTTTGTAAGCTGTCTCCCATTATTCGAGAAAAAAGAAAAGTAAATCAGCATTAAATCATACGTTTCCGATTTTTTAAAAACACGGGGATTATCTTTTATAAAACTATCGATTTCCGCTTGCGTGATAGTATTATTTTTCAGTTCGGCTTCGGTATACAAATCATTTAAATATTGCTCCGTCATAATTCGTTTTACTATATATTCCCGGTAATCTCTCATCGAACGATTTTTAAAGCCGACTGCATTGAGAAATTCCTGGTCTGAAATCGAATCCGCTTCCCGGCGAAAATGAAGTGCATAATATTGTTTTTCTTCTCGGATAGTTTCCAAAACCGTTTTTTCATCTGGTACCGGCACTTTAATTCTTGCGGCTTGATACAAAACTTCAAAATTAATGAGATCTTCCAATGCCTGCTCGTATGATTTTTTTGATTGATGCATAGCTTCTTCCACTTCGCTTTTCAAAAACACTTTATTGCCGACTTTTGCCGCACGGTTCTTCTTCAAATCGAGCTTTGCTGCAAATGAGTTGTTCACAGCAAAAAGAAAAAGAGTACTTAATAGTATCAAACGAAATCCTGTCGATTTAGCTGTCATTTTCGCACCACCTTACATTCCGGTTTGTAGCACAAGAGCCAAAATTTCTCAACTCACAACTATTCTGATTACATAAAATCGAGAAAGTAAAAGTCACAATTGACAATGATAGTATCTATCGATATAATCGCAAAACATTTTTTATTTTACATATCAAGGAATAGCAATATATGAAAAAAAACTTAAAAATGACCTTGTTTTTTTTGACAATACTTAGTATTGCATCATGTAAAAAAACACCTAACATAAAGGAGAACGGCATGTTTGCGGTATTTAATACAAATATGGGAAGTTTTACCTGCCAATTATTCTATGACAAAGTTCCTGTTACAGTAGGAAATTTCGTAGCTTTGGCAGAAGGAAATATGGAATTTACCGACCCTAAAACAAACGACAAAATAAAAAAGAAATATTACGACGGTTTGATATTTCACCGAATTATCGACAGTTTTATGATTCAGGGCGGCGATATTTTGGGAACCGGCTACGGCGGTCCGGGATATTCATTTATCGACGAATTCGATTCTTCACTCAAACATGACAGTGAGGGAATCCTTTCAATGGCTAACGCCGGTCCGGATACTAACGGAAGCCAATTTTTCATAACGTTAGTGCCTACTCCGCATCTTGACGGTCGTCACACCGTATTCGGAAAAGTTGTTGACGGAATGGATGTTGTGCGTGAAATCGGTAAAGTAAAAGTCGATCAAAATGACAGACCATTCAAAGAAGTTTTCATCAAAAACATTGAAATTGTCAGAAAAGGCGATGAAGCAAAAAACTTTGATGCAGTAGCCGCATTCGGCAAGCAAGAAGAAATACTCAAAAAACGAGCTACCGAAAATGAAGTAAAAAAAGCTGCTTTATTGAAAAATTTAGGCTGCGACAGTATTGAAATGAAAAAAACTTCATCGGGAATGGAGTATTATATTATAAAAGAAGGTTCCGGAAAACAGCCGACAAAAGGCAAAATTATCACAGCCCACTACGCAGGATACTTTTTAGACGGCAGCAAATTTGACAGCTCTTATGACAGAAACGAACCGTTCAATGTAAATATCGGAGTCGGCAGAGTTATTCCGGGATGGGATGAAGCTCTTCTTGACATGAAAGAAGGCGAAAAAAGAATTATTGTCCTTCCTTATTATCTTGCTTACGGTGAACGTGGTTACGGTCCTATTCCGCCTAAAGCAACATTGGTATTTGAAGTTGAACTTTTAAAAACAGAGTAAACTTGCATAAACAAAAATGCGGCTATTTAAATAGGAAATACACTTTATTATATAGCTTCATTTTTGTATGTTAATTCCTATAAACATGATGATAAGGAGTTCCAAATGTTTTTTATTAATTTTTTGTTGAATATCGTAACGTACATTGCTCTAATCATCATGACAATATGTTCAATCCCTTTGTTTTTCTGGGTGCTTTTTATAAAGAAGAAAGATCGTTTTCAGGTTGCATCGAAGTTAATTTTCGGGACTTGGTCATTTATCATCAACAACCTTTTATGCCATATCAATTTAAAGATTACAGGTCGTGAATACATTGATAAGAAACGAAAAACAATTTATATATGCAATCATCAATCATGGCTTGACATTACGACTTTTATAAATACAACCGGCGCAGTTCCTATCGCAAAGGAAGAAGTGAAACTTATTCCCTTTCTGGGAATAATGATAATTTATAATGCACCTATTTATTTGCAGCGCAATAATAAAAAAGACAGACTTGGGATAATAAAAGAAGTTCGGGAACTTTTTTCCGATGATAAACAAAATCGTTCACTTTGTTTTTTCCCGGAAGGGACACGAAGTTCCGACGGAAAATTGCAGGCTCCGAATCTTGCACTAATCAAACTTGCTTATAAAATGAATATTCCGGTAGTTTCATCAGCAATCATGGGTACAATGAATGTACTGCCAAAAGGCAAAATGTTTATTCGAGGATTTAAAAAAGTTACTTTGGAATATACCGAACCGATTTTGCCCGCGGATTACCCCGACAGCACATCTTTCAGCGAAGCCTGCTGGAAAAGAGTTGAAACAACATACGACAAACTTGCTTCAAAAAACTAAAGCAGTTATAAAAAAATAAAACCGGGCGTTTTAGACTCGGTTTTATTTTTTTGGCTATGAATTGTTTAAGAGATGGCTTCTTTAACGGCATCCAAAAGTTCATCAATCTGGAAAGGTTTGGATATAATTTTCTTAATTCCTTCCTCCATCATCAATAAAAACTGAGTTTTACCGGCACCCGGATGAGCTGTCAGAATTATCGCAGGAGGAACCAAATCTTCTTTGCCTTCTTGAGCAAATGTTACACGAATTGATGTATAAATTTCTTGCCCGTTCGCCTTTGGCATCATCATATCGGTAATGATCAAATCTATTTTTTCCTTTTTAAGAATTTCCATGACATGTTCTCCGTCATCGGAAAGAATCACTTTATACCCTTCATCTGTCAAAATATCATCTAACAATGTTTGAATACTTTCTTCATCATCAAGAACCAAAATCGTCTTCATACCTTAAATACCCCTATTGCTTGTAACTGAATCATTGTTTTCGATTTTATTCAAAAAACAAGATTAAGACAATAAACATTTTTAGCAAAAAAAATACCCTTTTCATTCAAGAAATATCCAAGAAAAATAATAAAAGGGTTTGTTTATTTTGCAAAATCTGCTATAAGAACAAAAAACTTATAATTGGAGCTAAAAATGGCGAAAAACCAACTTGATAAGGAATTAGTAAAAAAAATAAAAGATTCATTTTTAAATCACAGAAAGTATTCTTTAGGAAAAGATGAATTCAATGCTACTCAACATGATAATTTCTATGCGCTTTCCTTAGTTATAAGAGATATGATGACTGAAAAATGGATAAAAACTCAGCAGACATACTACAAAAATAATGTAAAGCGAACCTACTATTTATCTCTGGAATTCTTAATGGGAAGAACTCTGGGAAACAGTGTCGTAAATCTTGAAGTTCTCGATGAAGTCGAAGAAGCGATGAAAGAATTGGGACTTAACTTTTCCGAACTTAGAGATGAAGAAAGAGATGCCGGACTCGGAAACGGTGGACTCGGTCGGCTCGCTGCATGTTTTCTTGATTCTATGGCAACGCTTCAGCTCCCATGTTACGGTTACGGAATCCGTTATGATTACGGTTTGTTTAATCAGGAAATTGCCGATGGAATGCAGGTTGAACATCCTGATAACTGGTTAATCGACGGCAATCCTTGGGAAATGATTACTTCGGAAAATAAATTCATTGTTAAATTCTACGGTCATGTAAACACTTGCAAAGACTCTCAAGGCTACACTCGCTACTCTTGGGAAAATACCGATGATGTATATGCTATGCCATGTGATACACCGATTCCGGGATACGGAAACAATACAGTAAACACATTGAGATTATGGACTGCAAAAGCTACGGAAGAATTGAATCTTCATGAATTTAATAGAGGAAATTATGTAGAAGCTGTAGCTGAAAAAAACAGATGGGAAAATATTTCCAAAGTTCTCTATCCTAATGATGTTACCGAATCGGGTAAATTGCTTCGTCTTCAGCAGCAGTTCTTTTTTGTAAGTGCGTCGTTGCAGGATATAATCAGAAGATTTGCAAAATACAACAAAGATAAAAACGGAAATATCAAATTCGCCGATTTCCCTAAAAAAGTCGCAATTCAGTTAAATGATACACACCCGGCTGTTGCTATTCCGGAATTAATGCGTCTTTTGGTTGATGAACACTTTGTCCCTTGGAAAGATGCTTGGGAAATAACACAAAAAACTTTTGGGTATACAAACCATACTTTATTGCCGGAAGCATTGGAAAAATGGCCGGTACACATGTTTGAACGTCTTCTTCCTCGTCACATGCAGATTATTTACCAAATCAACTTTGAATTCCTTTCTCATGTTTCGATGTTGTTCCCCGGTGATGTTGCGCGTCTTAGAAGAATGTCTATTATCGACGAATCAGGCGAACGCTATGTAAGAATGGCATACCTTGCGATTATCGGAAGTCATTCTGTAAACGGTGTTGCTGCACTGCATTCCGAACTTTTAAAGTCGACAGTGTTAAAAGATTTTTACGATGTTTATCCTAAAATTTTCAATAACAAAACAAACGGAGTTACTCAAAGAAGATGGTTGCTGAAAGCCAATCCGGCACTTTCCGATTTGATTACAAGCAAAATCGGAAAATCTTGGATTACCGATCTTTACCAATTGAAGGGATTGGAAAAATATGTTGATGACAAAGAATTCATCAAAGAATGGCAGAAAATCAAAGCGGAAAATAAAAAAATACTTGCCAAAATTATCAAAAAAGATACGGGTATCGATGTAGATCCAACATCTATGTTTGATGTTCAAGTTAAACGTCTTCATGAATATAAAAGACAGTTATTAAACATTCTGCAGATAATTCACCTGTATATCGAACTTAAAAGCAGCAATGATACTGAATTAAAAAAGAATTTCGTTCCAAGAACATTTATATTCGGAGCCAAAGCAGCTCCCGGATATTATATGGCCAAATTAATCATTAAATTAATTAACAACGTTGCCAATATAATTAATAACGATCCGGATATTGAAAATAAAATCAAAGTTGTGTTTTTGCCTAACTACAGAGTTTCTCTTGCCGAAAAAATCTTTCCAGCATCAGACCTTTCCGAACAAATTTCCACTGCCGGAAAAGAAGCCAGCGGAACCGGTAATATGAAGTTTGCATTAAACGGAGCTTTAACTATCGGAACTCTTGACGGTGCAAATGTTGAAATCAGAAATGAAGTTGGTAAAGAAAATATCTTTATCTTCGGTTTGACAGTAGAGCAAGTTGAAGAGCTTAAGGCTAAAGGTTATGTTCCTACCGATTATTACAAATCAAATCAGAAACTTAAAAAAGTTATTGATTTGATTTCCTGCGGATTCTTCTCTCCTGAAAATCCGGGAATGTTCCAGCCGATAATCGATAGCTTAATGCAAAGAGATGAATATCTTCTTTTTGCCGATTTTGATTATTATGTCGAAGCTCAAAAAACTGTATCCGAAGCTTACAAAGACCAAACAAAATGGACTAAAATGGCAATATATAACGTTGCCAGAATGGGTTTCTTCTCTACAGACAGAACAATGAAAGAATATGCTGATGACATTTGGAAAATCGAACCAACAGAAATTAAAATGGAAGATTAGTTTTATACAAACTTATTGAAAAAAAACCAGAGATAATTCATAAAATGATTTATTTCTGGTTTTTTTAATTATATATTTTCTCTTAAAATAAAAATCAAGGAGACTTATTGTGCTACTTTCAATACAAAAAAAGATATTGGTATTTACAGTAATAATGTTAAGTGCCTCATTTGTATTTGCGGAAGATGACGGGATTAATATTTACAATGAAGAATCAGAGTCTAATATTTCCGATGAAAACCCACAAACCGATTCGGCAGTAAATTATACCGACGGTTATTTCTCATTTCTTGAAAGCTGTATAAACTGTAATATTTCAATAATTATTAAAGATGTAGACAATTCTATACTTGGGAAACTTCAAAAAATTTACAAAGACGGGGTTTTATTGGAAACATCTTTCAACAGTACGATTTTTATTCCGAAAGATTCTATTGCTTATATTAAAATCAGTAAAATGAATAAAAAATAAATGAATATTTTCAAAATCATCGATATGAGTATCAGCAAGAAATTGACAGTCGATAATTTGAGACTGTCTGTTTTAATTTCATTATTGTCTTTCATCGGCAGTTTTTCTTCTATATTCATTTTTCTGATTTTTTTATTCATATTTTGTGATGAAAAAATATCCTTCATCGAATCCGTTTGTTCCCTGATTTTTGTCACTGGAATAGTTTTTATTTTAAAATTTACGGTGAAAAGAAAGCGCAATACTTCGGAAATCAATAAAATAAAGCAGAAAATCGATCCGTATTCATTTCCATCTGGTCATATTTCACGAATATTTGCAGCAGTTTCACCATTTTATAATCTGCTGCCCGTCGTAATAAGTATTTTTATTTTAGGTTTTTTTGTTTCAATCGCAAGAATCTGCAAAGGGTATCACTATTTCAGCGACTGTTTAGTCGGAGTTTTTACCGGAATAATTTCTTCTGTACTTGCTAAAATAGTACTAAAAACAATACTGACAATTATATGTTAATAAATTATTTACTATTCATTGACATAAACGCCGTGTTCAAACACAAAATGAAAAGCCTCTTCCGCGCGCTTTACCGGTTTAAAAGTTATTGCATCACGAACATTTTTAGGTAAATCATTCAAATCTTTTATATTAGCTTCCGGAATAACAACCTCTTTTTTTCCATGACGCAATGCCGCCAAAACTTTTTCCCTCAATCCGCCTATTGCCAATACACGACCGGTCAAAGTAATTTCGCCAGTCATTGCAATTGTTGAGCGAATTGGAGTTTTGGTTAAAGCAGATAAAATTCCGCAGCTTATCGCCAACCCTCCTGACGGTCCGTCTTTCGGTGTTGCACCTTCGGGAAAATGAATATGCAAATCATATTCTTTATAAAAATCTTTAAATTTTATTTGATAAAGTTCTGCCGTCGATTTTATAAATGAAAAAGCTGTTTGCGCAGATTCTTTCATTACATCACCGAGTTTTCCTGTTAACGTAATATTTCCCTTACCCGCATAAAGAACTATTTCGATAGGCAAAATCGAACCTCCCAATTCGGACCAAGCCAATCCATTAGAAACTCCGACATCAAGAAAATCATTTGGCGACGGCTCAACAAATTTCTTTTCACCGAGATATTTTTTTAAATTTCCTGTTGTTATTTTTATTGTTTCATTATTTACTGATTTAGTATCCAAAACAATTTTTTTAGCTGTTTTTCTGCAAATTGACGCTATTTGACGTTCCAAAGAACGCACTCCGGATTCCATTGTATAGTGGCGAATAATAGAAATTATCGCTTTCGATGAAAAATGCAGATCTATATTATCAATACCGTTTTCCTTTTTTTCTTTTGGAATAATAAAATCTTTCGCAATATGCAACTTTTCCTTCTCCATATAACTGTTAATTTGTATAACTTCCAGCCGATCCAATAACGGATAAGGAATCCCTCGCAACGAATTCGCTGTACATAAAAACATTACATCCGACAAATCATAAGGCACTTCCATAAAATGATCGACAAACTGACAGTTTTGTTCCGGATCCAACACCTCCAATAAAGCCGACGCAGGATCACCTCTGAAATCCGAACTCATTTTATCTATTTCATCAAGCAAAAAAACCGGATTTCTGCTCTTTACTCGTTTCATTGACTGAATTATTTTTCCTGGCAATGCACCTAAATATGTTCTTCGGTGACCACGAATTTCAGCCTCATCACGCACTCCGCCAAGTGAAACTCTGATAAATTCTCTACCCAATGCATCAGCTACCGAATGCGACAAAGTTGTTTTGCCGGTTCCCGGAGGTCCGACAAAGCAAAGAATAGGACCTTTCGTTTTGGGATTTAACTGTCTGACCGCAAGATATTCCAAAATTCTGTTTTTAGCTTTTTTTAAAGAATAGTGATGCGAATCCAAAATTTCTTTAGCTTTTGCCAAATCATGATTGTCATGCGCCGAAGATACCCACGGAAGTTCAAAAAATGTTTCAATGTAAGATTTAAGAATAACAGCTTCCTGCGCCATAGAAGGCATCCCGGAAAGACGTTTCTGTTCTTTCAGCAGTCTTTCTTTTATCACTAAAGGCATTTCGGCTGCTTCAAGTCGCTTATTGAATTCTTCGGTATTCAACAATTCCAGATCTTTTCCTTCACTACTTAATTCTTTTTGTATTTCCTTTATCTGTTCGTTTAAGAAAAAATCTTTCTGATTTTTATTCAGCTTTTTGTGAACCGACAGCATGATTTTCTTTTCAAGATTCACATTTTCAATATTCTGATAAATCAAAACAGCTAATTTAGAAAAATAAGAGTCGAGTGAATTGGATTTCAAAATTTCAATTTGACTTTTAATATCTGCAATAAGAACCGACATTCCCAAATTGAAAAATTCTATATTGGAAGTTGCGAATCGCATTTTTTCCAAAAGTTGTAAATTGCCGTGAGACATTTCCAAAAATGTCTGCAAATCTTTCAATATCAACTTTTTTAAGATTCTTACTTTTTGTTCATCACCGGGAGAAATCTTTCCGCAAAGATTGAAATCCGCAAAACGCACACCGTCAAACAATTCAATCGAAGTTATCGTTATAGCTTCTTCAACTTCTACTGTAACCCTGATAGCGTTTTTTGAATCTTCGACTTTAACATCGACAACCGACGCCAGCACTCCGATTTCATATAAATCTTCGAGATTGGGATTTTCGTCATCGGCAATTTTTTGAGTAACAAGCAAAATTTTTCGCTCATATTTTTCAATGGCGCATTCTATTGCCAAAATCGAATCTTTTCTTCCTACATAAAAGTTCTTAATTGTAAACGGAAAAGGAACCATTTCACGCAACGGAATCAACGGCAGCTTTTCATTACCATTTGATGGAATTGTATTATCTATCTTATTAATTTTCATTCTATTTTTGTTACGAACCTTTTGTTATTATTTTTACGGGAATTTCTTTCTCAATAACTTCTCTGTCTACAATAATTTTTTCAATATTATCCTGCGATGGGACTTCATACATTGCATCCAACATTATTTTTTCCATAATTGCGCGAATCCCTCTGGCACCAGTATTCATTTCCATTGCCTTTTTTGCTATAGCTGCAACAGCATCATCAGTAAAATCGAATTTGACTTTTTCAAGAGAAAAAGCCCATTCAAATTGTTTCAATATGGAATTTTTCGGTTCTTTAATTACTCGGATCAAATCTTCTTCAGATAACGGATTAAGCGTTGTTACAATAGGCAACCGTCCGAGTAGCTCCGGAATCAAGCCAAACTTCATCAAATCTTCCGGAATAAGATTATGATACAATGAAACCAAATCTTGATTCTTCTTTGAAATATCCGCCCCGAAGCCAATCGGAGAAACATTTACTCTCGATTCTACGATTTTTTCCAATCCGACAAATGCACCGCCGCAAATAAAAAGTATATTATTTGTATTAATATGCAGCAATTCTTGATTAGGATGCTTTCTTCCGCCTTGAGGAGGAACGGATGCGTCGGTTCCTTCGATTATTTTCAATAATGCCTGCTGAACTCCTTCACCCGAAACATCTCTGGTAATGGACATATTTTCTGACTTTCTGGCGATTTTATCGATTTCATCTATATAAATAATACCTTTTTCCGCCGCAGGAATATTGAAATCAGCCGCTTGAATAAGTTTCAACAATATATTTTCTACATCATCACCGACATAACCGGCTTCGGTCAATGTAGTGGCATCGGCAATTGCAAATGGAACGTTTAATTTCTTCGCAAGTGTTCTGGCTAACAATGTTTTACCCGAACCTGTACTCCCAATCATTAAAATATTGGATTTTTCAATCTCCAAATCTTTAAAATCTTTAGATTTCGATAATTCACCGCCATAAAGGACACGTTTATAATGATTATAAACAGCAACTGACAGATACTTTTTAGCTTCTTCCTGACCTACAACATATTGATCCAGAAATTCTTTAATTTCCTTGGGTTTTGCCAATGTACCTTCTCTCAAAGAGAATTTTGTTTTCTCTTTGTCAGTCATCTTCATTATCTCATAACCATTCGTAAGACACTCACTGCAAATATTAGCATTGTATCCCGGAATATACCTTAATCCGATTACTTCAAGTTCTCTTCCGCAAAAGGCACAAATTTCATTATGTCTGTACTTAGCCATTTTTATTATCTCTTGTTAAGATCTTATCAATTAAACCATATTCCAACGCTTCTTTCGGAGATAGGAAAAAATCTCTTTGAGTATCATTTTCTATCTGCTCAAAAGGTTTTCCCGTATTTTCAGCGAGTATTGAATTAATAGTTTTCTTCATTCTGTTAATTTCATTTGCCTGAATCAAAATATCGGTTGCCTGACCGCCGGCTCCGCCCCACGGCTGATGCAGCATAATTCTGGAATGCGGCAATGCAAAACGCTTTCCCTTTGTTCCGCTTGACAGCAACAAAGCCGCAGCACTCGATGCCTGCCCAATGCATATTGTTGAAACATCGGGCTTTATTGTTTGGATAGTATCGTAAATAGCAAGCCCGGCAGTGACTGAGCCTCCGGGAGAATTTATATACAACGATATATCTTTATCCGGGTCTTGGCTTTCCATGAACAGTAATGTAGCCATAACTGTATCGGCTTCAAAATCATCGATCTCCCCGCCGATAAAAATGATATTATCCTTTATCAAACGAGAATAAATATCCCAAACTTCCTCTCCGCGACTGGTTTTTTCAACAATCCTCGGTAAAATTCCATGCCCCATATATGGCGTTATAACCATAAAAAACTCCTCATAAAACACTTTTTATTTTCTAAGCTGTCATCATAGAAAAATAGGTATCCAATATTAAATTCTAAAAAAGGGGATAGAAGCATACCTCCATTAATCCCCTCTTTAATCTTCATAATTCTTTAATTACTATTTATTTAAATCTTGAATAGAAACTTTCTTTGTCTTCGTAACCTTTGCCGAGTCACAAATAAAATCTCTTGCTTTAGTTTGTTTAACACTGTCCTCAAACATTCCAAGCTGACCATTCTTTTTATACGTTTCGTATAATGCATTTCCATCTGTAGTTCCGTACATTTTCGCAAAACCGTCAAAGAATTTCTTCATATCATCTTCGGTAACTTCAAAATTTTCTTTTTTAACAATATTGTGCATAACCAAAAGTTCTTTAATAGACTTTTCGGCTTTGTCCTTCATGCTTTCAAGATAAGCTTCTTTTGAGTTAAAACCATCGATTTTCAGCATACTCAAAGCCTTCTTTTCATCCTTGCCGACTCTTTGCAGTATATCATCATAATAAGATTTCAATTCGGCATTAAGCATTGATGCCGGAACTACTCCTTCAAAACTTTCGAGAATTTTATCCATCACTTTTTGATACATTTTCTGCTTTGTTAAATCTTCTGCGTATGAAGTCATATTATCTTTTATTTTATTCTTAAATTCTTCCGCAGAAGCTACGTTTTTATCGATTTGTTTTGCTAATTCATCTGTTAATTCAGGTTTCTTTTCATATTTAATTTCATTTACTTTCACTTTAATAGTAAATGTTTTACCTGCAATAACAGAAGGCTGTGCATCTTTTGCAAAGGTTTTTGTAATTTCTTTCTCTTCGGAAGTCTTAACGCCTGTTAAATCTTTACTTAATTTATATTTATCATATTCCTTTCCAATATGAACATATTCTTTATCTTTGGACTCAACTTCTTTTCCGTCTTCAAATACTTTATATTCTACACATGCAATATCGCCGTCTGCCAATTCGCCTTCTTTTGTTTCGATTGTCGAAAATTCAGACAGATATTTTTCTATTTCATCGGTTATATCTTTGTCAGAAACTACTATTTCTTCCTTTTCCACTTCAACATTTTTATAGTCTCCGAATTTTATTTCTGGGAATGTTTCGTAGCTGATTTTGAATACAAAATCTTTATCCAGCTCAACATTAGCCAAATCTTTTAATGACGGCTCGGAAGTAGCCAAAGGTTTCTCTTCCAATTTAGGAAGAACTTCCCTGTAAGCCGCATCCACTAAATTATGCGCTGTTTCTTTCAGCAGTTCCTTTTTAAATTTCATTTCAAGGATTGAAACGGGCACTTTCCCTTTTCGGAACCCATTCATAACGATATTCTTTTGAGTTTCAGCAATAATTTTTTTATATTCATTTTGAACATCTTCTTTTCCTACTGTGACTGTCAATAATACTTCCGCATTTTCCTTTTTCTCTGTTTCAAATTTCAGTTCCATTTTCCATCCTACTCACATAAATTTATTTTTAACAACAAATACATCATCCCTTATCTGAGATAAAAAAATAATGAGACAGTAAATAGCAATTATTTAAATAAAAGTCAATTCAATCACATATTTAGAAAAGTTAATTTATCGAGAAGTTATTGCGTTTAAAAAGGCTTCCTTTGAAAATCCGAGCTCTTCCAGTATTACTTTTCTCGAACCATGCGGAATAAATCTGTCGGGAATACAAACTTCTTCCATTTGTACAAAAATTTTATTTTTCAGCATATTTAATGAAAGTTCCTGAGCTACAGAACCATTGCTTATATTTTCCTCAACAACTATTACCCGACTGTATTTTTTTATTTCTTCCAATAGTTTGTCTATAGGCAATGGCTTAACAAAACGCAGGCAGATAACAGCACAATTCACACCGATTTCTTGCGCCGCTTTTACAGCTTCCATTACATTGTTGAGCATAGTCCCTGCAACAATGAACAAAATATCATCGCCGTCGCATATATTAATAAACGGAGTTTCTTCATTAAAATCAGGATGTTCAATATCAAGAAATAGAGCTTCATCGCGAGGATAACGAATCGCAACTGCCTTTTTCTGAGAATACGCCCATTCCAGCATTAATTCCAATTCCCGACCGTCACCCGGAACAAGAACTGTCATTTGCGGAAACATTCTGAAAACAGATAAATCAAACTGCCCATTATGCGTTTCGCCATCCATTCCTACAATTCCGGCTCTGTCTACAGCTAAAATTACAGGTGCATTGCTTATTGCTATATCTTGGCAAATCTGATCTGCCGCACGCATAAAAAAAGTAGAATAAATCGCCACAACAGGATGAAGTCCATTGTACGCCAGCGTTGATGCAAATGTAACCGCGTGCTGTTCTGCAATTCCGACATCAAAAAAACGATTCGGAAATTTTTTATGAAATATCGAAAGCCCTGTTCCTGTTTCCATTGCGGCTGTAATAGCTACAATATCTTCATGTTTCTCTGCCAATTCACAAAGTTTCGCCGAAAACACATCCGTATATGAACGTTTTTCTTCTTTCGGCAGATAAAATTTCGGAGCAACACCATGATAACGAACCGGTTCATTTTCCGCCGGCATGTATCCATGCCCCTTTTTAGTTTTTACGTATAAAAGTATAGGCTTGGTAAGTTCTTTTTGGGCATTGCGAAGAATATAAATCAACTCTTCAATATTATGACCGTCAATCGGTCCGATATAATCAAACCCCAATTGCGTAAATATATTGTCATAATCAATCAAAACACGAATACCTTTATCAAACTTATTGAATAAATCTTTAAATAAATTATTAAAGGGCATATGAGCATATTTAAAAGGTCGCTTCATTTCTTCCATGAGTTTTCTGTAAAGCTCGGATACTGCAACATGATTTATATAGCGGGATACAGGACTTACGCTGCTGTCGATTGACATTTCATTGTCATTTAAAATAATAATAACCGGCAAATGATTCTGTCCGCAAAAGTTAAGCCCTTCCATTGCAACGCCTCCGGTCATTGCGCCGTCACCTATAACCGCAATAACTCGTCCATTTTCTGCGCGCAGTACATTACTTTGAGCAAATCCGGCTGCCTGTGAAATCGAAGAGGATGCATGACCGCTGTCAACTGCATCATGAACAGATTCACTGCGGCGTGAAAAACCGCTTAAGCCATCTTTTTGACGCAGTGTATCTATTTTACCGTATCGCCCTGTAAGAATTTTGTGGGTATAAGATTGATGTCCAACGTCGAAAATTATTTTATCTGAAGGTGAAAAAAATACGTAATGAAGTGCAATCGTTAATTCCACAACCCCCAAATTACTCGCAAGATGTCCGCCGTTTTCCTTAACAGTTTCTATAATTTTTTCACGAATTTCATCTGCTAATTCCGGCAGCCGATGAACAGGAATTTTCTTTAAATCTTCTGGGGACTGGATTTCTGATAACATTTATTTACTCCGACAGTTTTACCTATATACAAGTATTTCAGGAGAAAAAAAACGATTAGAAAAGAACATTTAACATTTTATTTAAATACTGCAGCAACAAATCTCTTTTCTTTTCCTCTGTCAAAACAACGGAATCCGAGCTTACATCCAAATCTTCGTTTGTTAATGGGAAATATGCATTTTCAATCATTGTCGTAATTTCCAATCTTTCATCCATTAAATCCGATGCATTAACATTATTTCCTTTCAAATCATTTAATGCCACATCACCGCGAATGGAAATTCGGCTGACTTTATTATCCACAGAAATGGTTTTGGAACCGCTTACTGTCACATAATTATCTTTAACATCGATTATTCTGCCCTGAAGTTCCGCAATATATTCAAATTCATCTTTGCTCGAAGATTCTTTGGATTCATTCACATCACCGGATGGAATCACTTCAAATACTCCGGAAAGTTCGCCACTTTGAGAATTCACAGATGTCGTCTTCAAAGATTTAGCAGAACCTGTATATTTCAATTTTGTTTTCTCGCTGACTTGAATCTTAACACTGTCATTTACTCTGTAACGAATTTTTCTTGAATAAACATCCGCAGCCTGATTATCCCAAAGATTGGTAGAACAAAGAAGGAAGCAATTAAACAACATGCAAAGAAAGAAAAATTTTCTCATTGTATATTTCCTTATATTTCAGAACATTTATTTTTCAATATCGGAAGAAAAAGTATATAAATTTATATACACATTTAAAGGCATAAAAAAAGGAGCGTTTGTTTTGTCGCTCCATTACCACAAAAAAATTATTTTTTCTTATGTCTATTCTTTCTCAATTTCTTTTTTCTTTTGTGTTTTGCAATCTTTGCTCTTTTCTTCTTTTTTACTGATGGCATATCTATTCCTTTTTCTTAAGAATTTTGTTTCCAAACAACCGGAACACTATATACTATTTTCAATAAGTTGCCAAATTGTTTTTTCAACATTAACATTCTTTTATGCTAAAAAACGTTCAATAAGCAGAGTAATTTCATTCTCCTGCTCAGGTGAAAACCAGTATACATCTTCCATTTTTCTAAACCATGTCAATTGCCGTTTAGCATAATGACGCGAATTCTGTTTAATTTTATCTACCGTTTCCCGAAAAGAATATTTCCCATCAAAATAATCGAGAAATTCGGCATAACCTATGCCTTTCATTCCGTAATCGTCACGAGTGTATCCCATATCCAAAAGTTTTCTTACTTCGCTTTCAAGTCCGGCCACAACCATCGCATCAACACGGCGGTTTATTCTGTCATATAATTCATTTCTCGGTACATTCAGCGCAATTTTCAGATAAGAAACAGTACCTAAATTACTCCTTTTTTCCTTATAGAAATCAGAAAGTTTGCGACCTGTACCGAAAAAAACTTCAAGCCCACGCAGAACTCTTTGTGAATCATTCATATTCAGCATTAAGGACAATTGATGATCTACAAGTTCAAGCATACGATACATCCACGCTCTATCATGTTTTATATACAGCTTGTACAATCTGTCCCGCAGCTTTTCATCGATTTCCGGTATTTCAACAATGCCGTTTATTAAAGTAGAAAAATAAAAGCCCGTTCCGCCTACAAGAAACGGGGTTTTACCATGATTTGCAATATCAACAATTTTACTTTCACTAAAACGCTTAAAATCTCCCGCCGTAAAAGATTCATCAGGATTAACCGAATCGATTAAATGATGAATAATACCATTCCTTTCACTTGGCAGAATTTTTGCAGTACCTATATCCATATAGCGATAAACCTGCATTGAATCCACTGAAATTATTTCTGCATTATATCTTGCCGCAAGTTTTAACGACAATGCCGTTTTCCCAACGCCTGTTGGTCCAAACAAAGCTATCGCCCGATAATTCACATTTATTCTTCTTCTACTTTATATTTAACTTTTCCCAAAAGAACTTGACGCAGCGCAGCCGGAACAATTTTGCCTTTATGCTGTTTTCTGACTTCTTCATCTTTTGTCAAATTAATTTGTATTGCTCTTTTTATAGCAGCACAAGTCAATTCATACCTGTTTCCTTTGTAATCAATAAGTTCATCTACCGGAACAATCATGTAAACCCCTTTATAATAAAATATTATGTATCAAATTATCCAAAAATATACTTCTGCAATTCTTTATATGCAAGATCCAAATCTTTATTAACAATCACATGGTCATATTTATCTTTTTGGGCGAGTTCCCCTACCGCATTTTTCAATCTTTTGGCTATTGTCTCTTCGGATTCGGTTCCTCTTTTTTCCAAACGGCATCTGAGAGTTTCGATATTTTCCGGCGCTATAAATAAAAACATTGCCGGAATACCGGAACTACGCACGCTGTCGGCACCTTGTACATCAATATCTAAAATACAATGCTTTCCCGAATGTAAAATTTCTTCCACCTCAGACTTTCCAGTTCCGTAATAATTGCCATGCACACGGGCCCACTCTAAGAAATCATTATTCTTTATTTTATGTTCAAATGTTTCATTATCGGTAAAATAGTAATCTTTTCCGTGATTTTCGCCAATTCTCGGACTTCGGGATGTGTATGAAACCGAAAAACAGACATTATCCGGATACTCCCGAAATAAACGATGAAGAAGAGTGCTTTTCCCGACTCCCGACGGTCCGGAAATTACTATCAGCTTACCTTTATTTTCAATACAGTCCATTATTCAATATTCCTAATCTGTTCACGTATTTTTTCAACAGCATTTTTCATTGCAATTACACAGTCGGTGATTTCGGGCAATGACACTTTACTTCCCAGTGTATTGATTTCACGGTGCATTTCCTGACAGAGAAAATCAAGCCTTTTGCCTACATCGGCAGAATCTTCGCAAATACTGCGAAAATGTTCGATATGGTGCTTCAACCGTTCCAATTCCTCATTCACGCAAGAATGCGACACCATTATTCCGACTTCATTTAACAACCTGTCCTGATCTACACGCTCACCGATAAGCTCATTCATCTTTTTTTGAAGTTCGTCAAAAATCGACTTCTCCATTTTTGGAATATATGCTTCTACATTATCTCGATTTTTACAGATTCCATCTAAAATATCGAGAATGTTTTTCTTTGTCGCTACACCTTCTTTTTCTTTCATTACAAAAACATCTTTGATATTTTCTAAAAGACTTTCTTTTATAAGATCAAGATAAGACGAAAAATCACGCTTATTTTCAATAATCAATACATCATCATAATGCAGCAAATGACTGAGCTTCAACTCATCGTTTAATCCGCATCCGTCAATGATAGCACGCAGACTATCGGCATACTGTTTTGCAATCGCAACATTAGGCTCAATTTTCGATGCAAGATCCTTTACTTTAATAAAAATGCTTATATCGATTTTTCCGCGCACAAAATGCTGATTTACAAAATTTCGGATTTCCAATTCCATAGAACTCAAAAGGCTCGGAAGACGAACATTAACTTCAAGAAAGCGATGATTAACTGTTTTGATTTCAGTAGAAATATAAGTATCGCCTGCATAAAAATCTCTAAAAGCGTAGCCTGTCATTCCTGTCATAACTTCAACCTCTTGATATAAAGGGAATTCTTTTATCACATTTAAAGATTTTTAGCAATTGTTTTTCTTTTTTGGGGCAAGGGACAGACCCTTATTTCGTTTTAGAATATAAGCTACAGAACAAAAATTAACTATTAATTAGGGACAGACTCTTATCCTATTTTGGTATTAGGGACTGTCCCTGTAAA
>JAFLVQ010000207.1 GCA_022508205.1 Spirochaetales bacterium | reverse complement strand
ATAGATAAAATCTTAATATAATGACATAATAGTATCATTGAATACAGGCAATTCGCTTTTTGCTTGCAATTCCAAATTCAAATCGAATTTAGCAAGATAGTACGTATCTTCACCTTTAATTACAGTGTAGATAAAATTATCTTTTATTTCTATTTGCGTTCTTTGGAAAATGTTGTCGGTTCCCATTTTTTTCAGTTCAAGAGTTTCGGTATCAAGCAGTGATAAGTAATGGGATGTATCATCTTTTGTTTTGTGACCTATAACGAGCACGCCTTCTTTGAAAACATAATAGTTTTTGCCGCAGATATTACTGAAAGCGGAAGTTTTAAGAATTTTTCTGTTTGTACCGTCGATTACAGAAAGCTGATTATTGTAGTGACCATTGTCCATGTACTCTTTCACTTTCAAATAATAAAATTTCCCCGCTAAGATTCGAGGATCCGGCATGTTTTTTCTTAGCGCATCTTCTTTTTGCGCAAGTTCTTCTTTTTGTTTTTCGATTTCTTCTTCAGCGGTTTCTTTCTCTTTTTTAAATTGTTCTTTCTCTTCTTTCAGTTGTTCGGCTTGCTCTTCAAGTTTTTTCTTTGCCGCTTCATCGGGATTTTTATCTATGATTTTTTGCAGTTCATCATCGCTGACTTCATCTTTATCGTCATTGATTTCATCTTTTTTATCTTTGGCTTCACCTTCTTTCTCGGCGATATTTTTCTCTTTTTTGGCCGTTTCATCTTTTTTTGCATCTAAGGCTTTTTCCTCATCTGCTGCTTTTTCTTTCTCTTTTTCAACAGCCGATTTTTCAGCATTCAAAGCTTTCTCGCGTTCGGCAAGCTCTTTCAAGGCTTTTTCTTTTTCCGGTCCGTCCTGCATTTTGGCGATTTCGGCTTTTTGTTTTGCAATATCTTTTTCTTCGGCTCTAATCCACTGTTCTCTGTCTTCGATGGATTTTTTGGTTTGATTTAATTTTTTTTCATCATTTTCATTTTTATTT
Source organism: Spirochaetales bacterium (assembly GCA_022508205.1). Classification (GTDB taxonomy): domain Bacteria; phylum Spirochaetota; class GWE2-31-10; order GWE2-31-10; family GWE2-31-10; genus RGIG8597. The sequence goes on along the minus strand of JAFLVQ010000207.1, from coordinate 27 downwards.
TTTTCCTTTTCAACGGCCTCTTTTTCT
>JAFLVQ010000206.1 GCA_022508205.1 Spirochaetales bacterium | reverse complement strand
GTTTCGGATAATTAAAAATAAGTGCCAAGCGGCCCCGTCAATCCGACATACGTACCAATTTTCGCATTATCAACAATATCAGCAGTTACAGTACCGCGCTTTAAAATCGTAAAGCCGACTATTTTTCCGTCAAAATGAGATACTGAAATCGGTTTTTGCCCGAGTTCCGTACGCAGCATATAAAATTGACCGGGATAAATACTTATATTTTTTTCTTTAATATCATCTTCAATATCGAAAAAGAATGTTTTCTGCATATTTGTGCTGCCGAAATCTTCTATTCTCAGAATCGGATACGTTTTTTCGATAAGTTGCTTATTCATAATTATTTCTCCTTACAATTTATGAGCTGCACCGACTAAATCATCATAACTCATTTTTTTATCAGACAAATAAGCGTCAATCCCGCTGTTAATTTTTTTGAATATACCTTTCCCCCCCAAGATAATTCCGGTACCGACTCCGTATATTCTCGCTCCTGCGGCAATCATCTGAATCGCATCTTCTGCCGTTGTGATTCCGCCCATTCCCAAAATAGGTATGCTGACACTTTTGTAAATGTCATATACGCAGCGAACCGCAATCGGAAAAATTGCCGGACCGCTTACACCGCCGCATTTGTTGCTCAATTTTGGCTGATACGTATGAATATCAATGAGCATTCCGGGGCCTACGGTATTAATTGCGGTAATTCCGTCGGCTCCCGCATCCTCGCAGCTTTTTGCGATACGTCCTATGTTGGGAAAATTAGGCGAAAGTTTTACCAGCAGCGGCTTTTTTACCGCCGGTCGAACAGCTTTCACTACTGACGATGCAGTTTCCGGCGAAGCACTGAATGCCAATCCGAATTCATCGGCAACATTCGGACATGAAATATTCAGCTCGATAATGTCACTATTTCCCTCTTCCAGCATTACAGCCGTTTCTTTGAATTCTTCCGGAGTTGCGCCGAACACAGATGCGATAATAACGGCGTCGCTGTTTTCACGAAAATATTTCAATTCTTTGTTGTAATTTTC
>JAFLVQ010000205.1 GCA_022508205.1 Spirochaetales bacterium | reverse complement strand
TGCGTATTTCCACAAGAGCGGCTTTTTTTGTTTCTATCACACGCAATATTCCGAGTGATGATTGATTGTTCATTTTCAGTTTTCGCAGTTCGGCTGCTTTTTTGTTTACTTCTTTCGATACTTCCAATATCTTATTTCGCTGCTTATCATCTCGTGCGGCTTGTTTAATCCGTTCGTCGGCTTTTGCTTTTTCTATATCAGCCAATCTGATTTTTTCTGTTTCGGCAACTTTGCGCTTCTCTTCTGCAAGAGCTTTTTCTGCTTCCAGCTGTGCCTTTTTTATAGCAGCGTCATCTTCCGACGCCACGTTTTTCGATAGCTTGGCGATTTCTTTGTTTAATTCGGCAATTTGCTTGTCGTAATTTGTTATTTCCTGATTAAACATCGTGAGTTTTTCGGAATCGGAAATATTTTCGTTGCCGTATTTCAGAATATATTTTTGAATATTTGCAAGCGGTACACTCAGCTGCTCGCATAGTGCTATGGTGATTTCATCGACGGCGCAGCCTGCCGTACTGAAAAGATCTTCGGTTCTCGACTTGCCGCTTATCATGTGCTTTGCAATCAGTTTATTGGTAGTCGAATTTACGACTTCTGCCGTTACGGAGTATGTATTGCCGGCTTTCGATACGGTCAATAGTATTACATGGCTTGCACTTATCAGTTTTCCCACTTCTATAGCCGTGTTTTCATCGAATCCCGCAGCTTCCGATTTCTTTTGGTAATCCCTGATTGCTTTTTCTTTGGAGCTTATCATTTCATAGCTTGTGTACGTTTTAAAGTTTGACTCCAATTTGTCGCAGATGTTTCCCGGCAGCCATGCACTTTCGCCGGCACTCAAATTTTTCGATGCGGGAAGCACCACCAAACTTTTTATTGTTTCCTGCGAAAAAACCGCTGCCGCAAAAAATAAACTTATTATTATGAACGGTATCCTTCTCAATTTATTATTCTCCTCTTACTTGCCTGTGTAATTGTAGTTCTTGGTCGTTTTCAAAAGACAATCGTTTGCATAAACAGTAAGTTTTTTGTACTTTTATAATTTACGATTGTCAAGCTGATGCAATTTTGGAATACTCTGCCAACTATGTGGTGTCAGGTCTGTATCCCATTTCGGAATCAGGGCCTGTCCCCCGCACCTTTCGCGCAAAAAGAGCAGAGCCGCCCAATAAAAAAAGCGG
>JAFLVQ010000204.1 GCA_022508205.1 Spirochaetales bacterium | reverse complement strand
CAGTCTGCGTTCTATAAACAAAGTTTTTTCGGGATTAATCGGCAAAAATTTTTTTACGCAAATCAATCAATTTACATTTGAAGTGGAATTTGAAAAGGATGAAATTCACGATGATGTAAAAAAAACGACGATTCGTCATGAAGATTATAAAATTTATCAAAAAATCGAAGAATTATACTCGCTGCGTCCTTTCATTACGCACGACCAACCTGAAAAATCGATAATTTCTGAATTTCAGGTACAAAATTACCTCAGTGCGGCAAATCTTTTTGCTTTTGTTATTGACAATTATTTGAAAGAATTGATTCAAAACAATTTGAAAGAGTTAGCTGATGTGAAAAGAGTGGAACTCGAAGAGGAAGAAGAATTTTTAAAGGAAGAAGAGAAGCACAAATTCTTCCGCAGTAAATAAAAAAAGCACACGGTCGAAAGTTCGCTGTGTGCTTTTTTTGTAAAACTATGCGATTATTTTCTGCACAGTAAAAAATTGCTTAGAAGAAAACAAGCATGTTTTTTCCTTTCCTAACAACATTTTTTACACGGGAAAATTTCTGATACTGAATGAACTTTTCAAAACCTTCTTCAACATCTTTTGTGGTAAATTTTATGTAGTTGTTTTCAAGACCTTGAACTGCAGCGTATTCATCGATAGCAAAAGGAGGTACGGAAATACCGAAGAATATAATGTTGTCAATTTCGCCGGAAGTACATTTTTCGGCAATTAATGGTCCCAAATCTTTACCGTAAGGCGAACCCTGTCCCAGACAGGCGATTGAAGATCTATTTTTTTTCAGGTTAGTTGTTTTTACGATAACGCTTACGGCACCCAAAGAGTTGTAAGTTTCCCATCCGTTTTTGGCAATGATTCCGAATGCATCGCCATAAGGTCGAAGTTCTTTGATTTTTGCATGTTTTGTTCCTACATTGAAGTAAGGACCGGGGAAAACAACATTGTAAAAACCTTCTGCTTCTCCTTTATTGTATTCTTCTATCAAGTAATCGCCGAATGCAGGTGTCGAAAAATTTTCGTTAATCATAATCATGACAGAACTTCTTAGCTCGTTCGCTTTTTTATTTCTTCTTGTCGCAATGGAAACATTTCCGATTGCTTGATGAGCAATTAAAATTTCCCACTCTCTTTTTTCGTTTCCGGCTTTGATTTTCAGATAGTCAGGTGTAGATGAAATATCTGAAATCCAATCTTTCTTCAATGTGACTACAGGTGA
>JAFLVQ010000203.1 GCA_022508205.1 Spirochaetales bacterium | reverse complement strand
ATCCACAGAAGATCAGCAGCTTGATGATGCAATCGTTTCCGTTATAGGAAATTGGAAATTCGAACCGGGTGCAAGCTCACAGAAAGCAATGCTGAAATTAAAATATTCCATTAAATAGAAATATGAAAAAGCGTAATATTATTGTACTGAATTTACTTATTTTATTTCTTCTTTCATTTCTGGCAGGCGTATTTCTGTACGGCACAAATGTTTTCGTCTACCGGAAACTTTTAGAACAAAAAAACGAACTAATCGAAATCGCAGAAGATTTTATAGGATGCAAAATAGAATATTCTTCTATCCGCCCGTATTTAAACGCAGTGATTATTCGGGAAGTCCGCCTTATCAACAAAGAAAACAAAAATGTAATACAGCTTGGTGCGGTGCAAATCAATTATTCTGTTTTCTCATGGCTGAAAAACGGAGGTTCGCCGTTAAATCTGTTGACCGGTGTAAATATTAAAAACCTGCATTTAGATTCAAGTATCGAAAAATTAAAAAATATAAAACTGCCGCAAAAATTATCCTCCAGAAGCAAAGAAGAAATGCCCGACATCAGTAATATTCTGTTCTCGTTTTCAAAATCCGATTTGCGGTTAAAACTGGAAAACGGTCAATACGCCGAAATTCTCGTCGATTCAATGAGATTCAATCTTTTCCACAATAAAACAAACATTAAAAGCAGTTTATTTTTGAAATACGGAACAGATACAAAAACAATTATAAGTACTCGGCTTTCGTGTATTGGAGAATTGTTTTTTTCTCCGAATGTTCAACTGACACTTCCGGAAATAACTTTCAGCGAAACGCAAGCTATGGGAGTAATGTTAAAAAATCAATCTTTCAGGCTGAAATACGAACTGCCCATGACGTTTCTGCTGGAACGCATAAAAGATCAATATCCGATAGAAATGACCGCCTCCGGAAATAATGACAGTATAAAAATTGGCCTTTGCGTCAATAAACTTTCTTCGTTCGATATTATTTCCGGCAGCAGTTTCGATTTACCGGAAGCCGTTCATAATTTGCTCAAACCGATTACAAATATAAATTTTCTGTCACAAGCTGATTTCAATATAAAAAGCAAAAAGATTTCAGCCGATACATCCGGCAATTTGGAATACAAAGCGATTCCGCTGCTCGGTGACGCTCGTTTTAATTTTGACTTTTCGATTAATAATTCCGATTTATCCATAAAAAATTTTGTGTTTTCTTCCAACGAAAAGACAAACACGGCCGATGAACAAAAAATTACGGTAGGCGGAAATTTTAACTTTGCCAAAATGGAACCCGATTTCACTGTTACTATAAGCAAAATAAAACTGCTTACGACTCAAGTTTCCGCATTACTGAAATTTAAAAAGGAAAACAGCAAATACGTCATTTCTTCAAACGAAATGACAATGAATGAAAAACGTATTCAGCCGTTTAAATATTTTTTTTACACGGACAAAAAATACGGGAAAAAC
>JAFLVQ010000202.1 GCA_022508205.1 Spirochaetales bacterium | reverse complement strand
TGCAGCCACTGAATGCATAATTGCCGATAGAAGTAACACCGTTAGGTATTGTTATACTTGTTAAGCTGCTGCAATAATTGAACGCATAGTCACCGATAGAAGTAATGCTGTTCGGTATTGTTATGCTTGTTAAACTGCTGCAACTTTGGAATGCCCAGTTTCCTATGGAAGTAACACCGTTCGGTATTGTTATGCTTATTAAACTGCTGCAATTTTGGAATGCATTACTACCGATAGAAGTAACGCCGTTCGGTATTGTTATGCTTGTTAAACTGCTGCAACCTTGGAATGCCCTGTCTCCTATGGAAGTAACGCCGTTCGGTATTATTACGTTTGTTAATCTGCTGCAGCCGCTGAACGCACTATTGTCGATAGAAGTAATGCCGTTCGGTATTGTTACGGTTGTTAAACTGCTGCAGCCGTAGAACACAAAGTCACGGATAAAAATAACATTACTGGGTATTGTTATGCTTGTTAATCTGCTGCAGCCGCTGAACGCACTATTGTCGATAGAAGTAACGCTGTCGGGTATTGTTATGCTTGTTAAGCTGCTGCAATTTTGGAATGCATTACTGCCGATAGAAGTAACGCCGTTCGGTATTGTTATGCTTGTTAAGCTACTGCAGTCACTGAATGCGTAATTGCCGATAGAAGTAATGCCATTGCCGATTATTACACTTGTTAATTTGCTGTAGCTGTAGTTTTTGTCGTTTTTGAATGCTTCAAAACCGTCATTGCTGCGGATTGTCAGGCTTGTTCCGCCATTGCTGATTGTATATCCTTTTTCCAGTTCCGTTCCGATGTCGTAACCGGGCGACATTTGTTTGGAATGTTTTGATATTGTATCTTTGCAAACGAAGCTGCTGCCGGATAATGCCATACTTTGCGTGCGTGTTACGCTTGTCGTATCGAACACTTTTAATCCGTAGAATTCGTATTCGTACGTTGATATTCGCTCTTTTATTGGGGTGATTTTGTATGATATTTCAAAGGTAAGCACGGGTTCGTTGCATCGGAATAGGCTGTCGTACATATCAACGGCGTCATAAAAATCCATTCCCGACGGCTTCAGTGTTTCCAAATCGGAATATTTGATTTCGGAAGAGCCGGTGTGCAGTTCCAAGCCATCGCTTAAAATTGAATATTTCATATCCCAGCTTTTTTTATTGCCGTCGTATTCGCCTATTGTAATGCGCAGGTTTCCGCTTACCGTATTTGCATAAAATGTTTTTTCACCGAGTGTTTTCCAATCTGCCGATATTTCGTTGTATACTTCGTACTGACTTTCTTCCGTCGCATTTTCGATACGTTCCTGCTCGGTTAGTATTCTGTTTTTGTATTCGGTTTGCAAGTCGTGTATTTGCGCTTCTCTCCTTTGTTTCGCTTCTTTCGTCGGTTCGCCTTTGGAAAGTTCGGCTGTTCGCCAAGGCGTGTTGTTTATCGCATCTATTTTTGCGCTGCATTCTTTTTCGTAGCTTTTTGCAATTGCGGTTTGTTCGGCTTTTACGTTTTTGCGTATTTCCACAAGAGCGGCTTTTTTTGTTTCTATCACACGCAATA
>JAFLVQ010000201.1 GCA_022508205.1 Spirochaetales bacterium | reverse complement strand
AAAACAAAGGCATCTTATTTGGTAAGTTTCATATTTTCACAAAAAGAATCGATTTGCTTTTGCACCTTTAAAAAAGTTTCATAGTCCGAAAAAGTCGGAAGTCCCCATTCTGCGGCGGCTTTTACTTCGTCCGCATTATGAAATCCTGCTTCCATAGCACTGTAGTATTCGCGGCCGTAAGAAAATTTCAGCTCCATTGCCTGAAAATAATCCGATGTCGAATCGAATCCTTTCTCTTCTGCTGCGAGAAAATTTTGATAATCCGAATTTGTCGAAATCCCATTTTGCCGTGCATCGTAAAAATCGCGACTGTTTTTAAATCCGTTTTTCAGTGCCAGTACAGTATCGTTTTTTGACGCAAAATCATTCGATTTGTAAAAGTAATAACTCTGTGAATCTTCAAATCCGAGTTCAAGAGTTGCTTCATAAAAATCATTTCCGGTTTTAAACTTGAGACTTTCGCCTGTTTTGTAATCGGAGATTGTGTAATATCCGTTCATCGGAAAATGGAAATACGCATTTTCTGCACAGACTATAAGAAACCCATTGCCGCGATACCCGATTTTTACGCCGTACTCGTTTATGATTTCTTCAAGATCTTCAATTCGTTTGAGGTAAATAATCGGAATGTCTTCTGCTGATTTTATTTCTATATATTTGATTTCGGAAAAACCGAAAACGGCAGCCATAAACGCCGTAATAATTATGAGAGCTGTTTTTTTCATATACGTTCTCCATTTCTTATTTTCCATTTTATCACAAAAATTTTACCGTATGTATTGATAAGATATAATTTTTTGCATTGAGCCGTGCGTGCAATGATTGAAATAAAAATCGTCAATCGCTTTTTTTATTTTAAGTAATGAAAACCTCTTGACAAAGTAAGGGGGGGGGTAAAGTAATTGAAAATGGTTACTTTAAGGAGTTATTATGTTGATTACTTTTTTGATTAATAATTACAGAAAAATGATGGAATTTATTTTGTGGGTATTCCTTATTGCTGCGGCTATTGCCAGCATAGTGATGAGTGGCTGGGGGATGGGTGTCATAGGCATCGGTGTTTTTATTTCGGTTTTGATGTTTGACTTGTTTATTATTCCGCCGCTGCTTGTTCTTTTCGAGATTAACGAAAATTTGAAAATAAATAATAAGTTGCTGCGCAATTTAAATAATGGCGACATTGAGTATGACTCGTCTAAGTTTCAAATCGAAAACAAAATGGTAAAGAAATACTTTGGGAATGAATTAAATGTGATAATCCCCGAAGGTGTAACGAGTATCAGACGCAGTGCATTTTGCAATTGCAGCAGTCTCACAAGTGTAACAATTCCTACGGGTGTAACAAGCATTGAAAGCTGTGCGTTCTTTGGCTGCAGTCGCCTTGCGAATGTAACAATTCCTGCCAGTGTAACAAAAATCGAAAGCGGTGCGTTTTATAATTGCGGCAGTCTGACAACGATACATTACGGCGGAACAAAAGAAGGGTGGAACAATATTAATATGCCAAGCGACCTGTTTGACAAAACAGTTACCATAATCAGAAGTGACGGATCGGAATGGACTGTGTAATAACAGATACAAAGTCTTGCTTTACGGCAAGGCTTTTTTTATGCCGGTTGTGCAGTCTTTTTCCAATGCAAATGCAAGGTGACAGACCTTAATTCCAAAGCGGGATAAGGGTCTGTCCCTTTGTCAAATTGTCGTTAAATAGGCTTATTACGGTGTGTG
>JAFLVQ010000200.1 GCA_022508205.1 Spirochaetales bacterium | reverse complement strand
GTAAAGAGGGTATCGAATGCGAAAAAGGCTACATCTGCATCAAAGGCGGAAAGATTTCCGTTAAGTCGGGGAAAAGCGGTATCAGTGCATCAAAAGATACATTTACCGGAAGTTCCGTATTATCTGAACGTTCGTTTGTTTTTATCGAAGGCGGTGATATTTCCGTCGAGACTTCCGAAAAAAAAGGTCATGGAATAGAAGCGGTAAGCCATCTGGCAATTACCGGCGGAAATGTTTCGGTTTCGGTAACGGGCGATTCTGCCAATGGATTGAAAAGCGGCTCAAATGAAGATTCAACGGCCAAAGGCGATATTGTGATTGCGAAAAGTGCCGATGTATCCGTTAAAGCAGGCGCGGCTGCTGCAAAGTCGGATGCGGGGATTTATTTGCGAGAAGGAAAATTCAAAGCAGCTGCTGTCGGTACTGGAGGACGAGGACTTGCTGCAGATGGAAAAATCGTGATTTCCGGCGGAGAAAATTACGTGTGTGCAGCGGGAACTGTTTTGGAATCTGCTGCCGGTGTTGTTTTTGAAAACGGCGCTTATTTTATCGCAGCCGGTTCCGGTATTGCCGCAGAAATTACGGCAGATCAAAAATATATGACCGGCAGTTTGTCATCTGCTTCTATTAAAGCCGGTGATACATGGGAAATTGGTGATAAATCGGGAACATTTGAAGTTAATTTGAATGTACTGAATATGTTGGCTACATGGAGAGATTTAACCGAAAAGCCGGAAATAAAAATTGCAGGGAATAATTGTTCTGCCGATTTTGAATTGAAATAACAATTTTTTTTGTGACAGGGAGTTTATCTGAATGATAGCTCCCTTTATTTTTTTATGACAGCGGTAAAATATAATTATCAAAAAAATAAAATTATACTACAATGCTTTTGACTATTACTCTTAAAAGTAAGCAATCATATTTTGGAAACAATGTGATTATTAATTGTGCAGTACATTATATTGTGTATCATGAAGCGACATAAAAATGAACGTAAAATGTTCATGGATGACCAAAAGTGTGAAAGATTATTGAAAGGAAATTAATACATGGATAAAAGTCATTTAGCTGTTTACAACTACAAAAATGAAATAATTGAGGCTATTCAAAATAATCAGGTAGTTGTAATTGAGGCGCCTACCGGTTCGGGAAAAACAACGCAGCTTCCGCAAATTATTTTTGAGGCGGGGCTTGATAAATGGGGCATTATCGGTGTAACGCAGCCGAGACGTATTGCGGCGTACGGAGTGAGCAAGCGTATTGCCGAAGAAATGAACGTGGAACTGGGACGGCTTGTCGGTTACAAAATGCGTTTTGATGACAGCACAAGTGCCAATACAAAAATTAAAATAATGACCGACGGTATTCTGTTGGAAGAACTGCGCAGTGACCCGATGCTGAAAAAATATTCTATTATTATAGTAGATGAAGCGCATGAGCGAAGTTTGAATATCGACTTTATACTCGGACTTCTGAAAGAAATTATAAAAAAACGCGATGATTTCAAAGTGCTTGTTTCATCGGCAACAATTAACGCAAAACTTTTCAGCGATTATTTTAATGGAGCGCCTGTAATTTCGGTAAAAACAAGTCCTTTCCCGGTAGAAGAAAAATATTTCAAAGTGAAGGATGTTGAAGATACTAAGGAACAAATTTCGCTTATTTGCAGTATATTGTCTGAAATCGAAAATAACGGCAAACCGGGAGATGTTTTGATTTTCCTGCCGGGTGAAGCTGCGATAAAAGATTGTTGTTCGCAGCTGGAAATGTTGAATCGTGCAATCGGCGGCTCTATGGTTGTAATGCCGCT
>JAFLVQ010000020.1 GCA_022508205.1 Spirochaetales bacterium | reverse complement strand
TAGGAAGTTGCCGGGCTTTTTTTATTTCTTGATTCCTATTATTTCCCCGATTCGACAAAGTGCGACTTTATTGATACAAAATTAAAAGAATACTTCTTGTATAATTCATTTGAAAAAAAAAATAAAAAAGGTATGATGCCACAAACCATAATTGGTAACTTGAACTTTTTAAGGAGTTATTTTATGTCAGTATTTATTGACGGAATTGTAGCAAAAGCAAAAGAATTACATAAGGTAATAGTTTTGCCTGAAACAGATGACGAAAGAGTGTTGAAAGCCGCAGAGATTGCAGTTAAGGAAAAAATTGCACGTATTATATTAATCGGCAATCGTGAAAAAGTAGATGCTAAAGCTAAAGAACTTGGTATTGATTTATCGACAGTATCTTGTGAGGATCCGGCAACATCCGAATATTTAGATGAATTTGTTGCTAAGTTTCAGAAAAAAAGAGAAAAGAAAGGTATGACATTGGAAAAAGCAAGAGAAATAATGTCTACTGATTATATGTTTTTCGGTGCGATGATGGTGGAAAAGGGATTGGCACACGGAATGGTTGGCGGAGCCGTGAATACAACAGCACACACATTACGAGCGATGATTCAATGTGTCGGAACAAAACCCGGTACAAAATCGATCAGTTCTTTTTTTATGATTGTTTCTCCGAATAAAAATTTAGGCAGTGATGGTGTCGCATTTTTTGGTGATTGTGCAGTTATTCCTAATCCCGATTCCGAACAATTGGCAGATATTGCAGAAGCAACATCTGATAATTTTAAAACTTTTACAGGAAAAGATTCAAAAACCGCAATGCTGAGTTTTAGTACAAAGGGTTCTGCGGATACAGATGAAACAAAAAAAGTAGCTGCTGCGGTAGAAATATTGAAAAATAGAAGAAGTGATTTGAATATTGACGGTGAAATGCAGTTTGATGCAGCTATAGTTCCGGAAGTTGGCGCAAAAAAAGCACCCGGTTCGACTGTAGCCGGACAGGCGAATGTTTTGATTTTCCCAACTTTGGATGCCGGAAATATTGGCTATAAAATAGCTCAGCGTTATGGCAATGCAGAAGCTTTGGGGCCTATTTTGCAAGGTGCAAATCATCCGGTAAATGACTTATCGCGCGGCTGCAATGTTCAAGATATTGTTAATGTTATAGCTATCACGTCGGTACAGGTGTAGAAATGAAATCTGTTGCTCAATCTTTATTTTTTTTGATTTTACTGTTTTGTTTTATTTCCTGTGCAAACCGTAATGTAGAAGTTGCCGAATATGACGGTGGTACGATAATGAAAGACGAAATTTCGCGTCTTATCAATGGAATGGGCGTTCGGGAACTTGACCATTTGCAGACGAAGGATGACTATTTCAGATTTGTCAGAAAAATCGCTTTGGAACAAATTATATTGAAAGAAGTTGATAGAACCGGACTCGCAGAGCAGCCTGATATTCGGGAAAAGTTGTATTCCATCCGCCGAAATACAGCATTTGAAATTTTACATAAGAGAAATGTTCTTGATAAAATAAAAATTGTTGAAAGTGATTATTCTGATTATTCTACAGTTTACGAGTTGTATCATATTGTGTGCAGAACAGATACATTGAATGAAAATAAGATTGAGCAGTCCAGAAAGTTATTGCAAAAATTATCCTCAGAAATTAAATCATTGGATGATTTTAAAAAATGTGCGGAAAAGTATTCGGAAGATGCAACGTCTTATGATGGCGGATATGTAGGCAAAATTCGCTTTGGAATTATGGATAGTGAAATTGATAAGACTTTGAAAAATTTGGAGCCGGGGAAAATTTCGGATATTATAGAAACGTATGCCGGGCTTCATCTTTTATGGGTGAATTCTACCGAAAAGGCCGATATGGAGGAGCTTTTCAAAGATAGAAAGTTGTATGATGCGATTTATGCGCAGAAGCAGGAAAATTTTGAGAATATCTGGTACGGAAAGCTTCTTGAAGAAAAAAAATTGAAGATAATCGAAGATAATATAGGTTCTTCGGATAATTCGGCTGAAGTCGTAACTTATGATGGACGTAAAATCACAATGGCGGAAATAAGTCAAATGATTGACGATTTGCGCAAAAATGGTTTCCCGACACCAACGAAGAGTGAGTTAAAACTGAAAGTTCGTGATATGGCGGCTAAATTAGTTTTGGAAGCGAAAATGGAAAGTCCGGAACTTTTGGAATCGGAAGAATTTAAGAAGCAAGTAAAGAATGCTTGCGATTATTACTTGATGAATGAATATATTGACCGAAATAAGAAACTTGAACCTGTTACTGACGCAGAAGTTAATGATTTTTATGAAAAAAATGTAACTGCTCTTTTTACTTTTAAAGATAAAGACGGAAACGCTTTTGTTCAACCTGTTTCGGAGGTAAGAAAATTCATAGAGCAAAAAGTTCAAGATGGAAAAATGCAAAATGCAAGGTATCAGCTTTATCAAAATTTGATTAAACAATATAATTTACAAATAGCAGATGACGCATTGCTTCTTTTAATGAAAGAACGAGGTTTAAAGACGAAATGAATGCTGCCGACGAATATATTCTTTTTATAGATTCCGGACTTGGCGGAATGTCTGTAATGGATGCATTAATCAAAAAAGGGTGCAGCTATCCGGTAGCTTTTTATGCAGATGCGAAACATTTTCCGTATGGTAAAAAAAGCGTTCGCAATATTTCTGATTTTTTAAAAGATATTTATAAATTTGCAGTTTCGGAATTTGCAGTGAAAATGGTTGTCATTGCATGTAATACGGCTTCGATTTCAGCTATTGATACATTGAGGGAAATTGTGGATGTTCCGGTTGTTGGGACTGTTCCCGCAATAAAAACAGCAGCTGCATTGACCAGAAACGGAAATATCGGCGTCATTGCGACGGCAACCAGTGTGAGGCAAAATTATTTGTCTGATTTGGCAAATAAATTTGCGGTTGGTGCAAATGTGTATATTCACGGAACGGAGTATCTTGCAGCTGCAGTGGAAGAAGAGTGCAGCGGTGATGATTTGCGGAAGCTGCTTTCGGAAGAGCTTGCTTTTTTTAAAGATAAGCATATCGATACACTGGTTTTGGGATGTACGCATTATACTTTTCTAAAGGATACACTGAATGATTTTTTTCATGGAACTGTTCGTATTATCGATTCGTGCGATGGTGTTACGCGCAGAATTTTATCGTTACTGCCGCAGAATGAAAATTCGTCAAGTCAGACCGGTAATCGCTTATATCTTAATGATGCAAAACGTGTGAAGCAGTATAAGCATTGGAATTTACGTTATAATTGGTTTCAAGATATATACATAGAGGATGGCGCATGGAAAAAGGTTTAGTTCTTTGGGGAGTCAAATCTATTTTCTATGTCGAAAGTTCGGATGGCAAAGAATACAAATGTATAATTAAAAGCAAACGTTTAGACAATGGATTTAATTTAAAAGGCAGAAATGAAGCTTCTCCGATTGTCGCGGGTGATTATGTACTGTTTGAAAAGACATCGGATTGCGAAGGTGTTATTGTGCAGCGTTTAAAGCGCAAGAACGAATTTACAAGATTAAAAGCCGGCGGACGTGTAGTTCAGACTTTAGTTGCAAATATAGATTGGTTGATAGTTGTAGACAGCGTAGTCTCCCCTCCGCTTCGTCCATTTTTTATAGACCGCTGTTTGTTTACCGCAGATTTAACGAACATAAAAGCTATGATCGTGTTTAATAAAATCGATTTATTAGACGGAAAAATTCCGAATGAGTTAAAGGAAATTATGCAGACTTATGAATTATTGGGGTATCCGACTATTGCAACATCTACCGTAACCGGGCAGGGCATAGAAGATTTGCGCAGTATATTGAAAGATAAAACCTGTAGTTTTAATGGACGTTCGGGAGTGGGAAAAAGCACTTTAGTGAAAACGTTGGATTCTGAATTGGAAAATAAAAAGATTCAAATCGGCGAAGTAAGCCGAAAATTTAACAGAGGCACACACACTACGACAAGAGCTTGTGCTTATAGGTTGTCTTTTGGCGGCAGGATTATCGATACACCGGGAGTGCGGGAATTTTCTGTTTTTCTTGATAAACCGGAAGATGTAGCTATGGTATTCCGTGATTTTCGTCCATATTGCAGCTGCCGTTTTTCAAATTGTCAGCATATTAATGAACCGGATTGCGGTATCAGAAAAGCGGTTAACGAAGGAAAAATTAAAGATTTTCGTTATGAAAGCTATTTACGAATGAGGGAAACGGTTTTAAAACTTGCAGATGCAAAAATGGGATTGAAATAAGTTAAAAAAAAATTATAGTTTTCAGAATCAAAGACCGTTTTAGTAGTTAAAGTAAAGTATAAAAGGTGAAAATCAGTGATTAGTTCTGTTTTTTTGGAAAATATTTTTACTTGGATGAGAATTAATCTTATTTTAGCCGTGATTCCATTGGTATTGTCATTTTTTATTTTTCGCAGTTCGTTATGGGAAAAACATTCAGGTACAAATGCACTGTCGGTTTTTTTCAGGACAATACATATCTTTATCATATTGATATTTTTTGTTTTCTTGCCGAATGCCCCGTATACAATGACGGATTTGATACATTTGGTTCGCCAGATAAAAGATTATAAATATTTTGATTTGACTGATTCTCAAATTCTTTACGGACTGATTCCGCAATATTTGATTTTTGTATTTCTGGGAATGAGTTGTTACACAATTGCATTTCGTAGATTTCTTGTTTTCATGCATACTATTAATGTAAAAAAAGCAATTATTCTAAGTTTAAAATTTGTTGTACCGATATTTATGTCTTTAGGTGTGTTTTTAGGAAGAATGCATCGTTATAATTCGTGGGATATACTATTGCACATTCCTTCAATGATGCGTATATTTTTGTCGGAAATGGGAAAATCGGACTTCTATTTTTATATTATTTACTTTTATTTTTCAATTGTCATATTATACGAATATTTATCTATATTTTATCGTACTTTGTTGCCGATTTTATTTCAGATAAATAAAAGTAAGCAACCAGGAGAATAATAATGGGAAAAAATTTATTTACACAGGAAACTGGAAAATTTTTAGTGAATGACCCTAAAAAAATCAGAAAAAATGCAATGATTAATGCAAAGTCTACAGTTCCGCATTTGGAAGTCGGTGGACAAAGCAAACCTTTATCCAATAAATGCTTTTCTATCGGTCGTGATAAAACTAATCAAATTGTAATTGCTGATCCTAAAGCTTCAAGGTTCCACGCTGTTGTTACATTCGAGAATAATATTGTTTATCTTAAAGACACAGACAGTTCGAATGGAACATTTGTCAATGATGTAAAAATTACATCTGATAAAAAAGTGAAATTAAAAAACGGAGACAGAATTAAAGTAGGAACAACAGTTCTTACGTTAAAACAGTAGATTTATTTCATATCTTGAAATATTTTGAATTTGCACTGATGACTTTATTTATAAAAGTTCGGTCAAATTCATCAAGATTGGTAAATTGTATTCCGATTCGCGGTCCGTTGACGTTCGCAACCACAGTGTCGAAAGTATTTAATTCATTTTCATTCAGACCAAACCGTACCTTTATAATATCACCGATGATGAAAAATTGTTTCAGCCACAGGCAGGCACCGTTTATATTGAGGTCGTAAATTTTACATTTAATCCAATCATCTTGATAAAAATAATGTCCATCTATATTCACTTCAAAACGAGTGTTTTTTCTTCTATTTGATTTTTTCGGAGTCAACATAATTTACCTCCTCGGAAAAGATTCTACAAGATACCATAACATATACATAAATTCAATTTTTAAGTTATTCAACAAAAATATTTGTGTTTTGGATACAAAAAGTAAATGGCCTGGTAGTAAATATGAAAACTGTTAAATATTGCCTTTTAATACAAAATATCATATAGTCACCGAAACTGTTTAAATGTAATTTCTATGAGGAAGTTTGTTATGGGGTATATTGTTGCTAAATTCGGCGGTTGGGCTAATGCGAGTGCTGAAAATGTAAGGCGTGCAGCTGATTTGTTTGAAAAAAATCATGACAGAAAAATAAAAGTGAATTCTGCCATTGGAAAAGTTGAAGGTTTGCCGAAAGTAACTGATCTCCTGACAGAAGGCGCAGAAGCGACACTGAAAACAGGAACTTTCCCGAAAGATATTTTGGAAAAGATTACATTAAATCATTATATTGTGTTCAAGCCTCTCGGAGTACCGGAAGACGTTATAGATGCTACTTTGGCGCTGTTGGAAAAACGTTTGCCGCAAAGAAATTCTTTGTCGCCGGATCACTTCCGCGCATTGATTATCGGTTCCGGCGAAGAATTGTTTTCCAGACTCGATGCTTATTATTTGAAAGAAATCAGAAAGCTGGATGCACACTATGTCGACCCGCGTGATGTGGGACATTATCTTGGTGGGCATCCTTTGGACGGACATATTTTGCGGAAATCATACAAAAATTTATCACATCTTCAAAAAATGGATGGAATTATTGTATATCCCGGTTTTTTTGCAGTTGACGAATACGGAAAACCGATGATTTACAGCCGCGGCGGAACAGATAAAACTGCTGCGGATATTGCAACTGCTGTTAATGCAACACTTTACGAAAATTGGAAAGATGTCGACGGAATTTACTGCGCAGATCCCAGAATCGTAAAGAACCCGGAATTAATGGAAAAAGTTACTTATAAAGAAATAAGAGAACTTTCGTACATCAGTTTCAACGTTCTTCATCAAGAAGCGATGCTGCCTGTTATGAATGCTGGGATTCCGGTAAATATCAAGAACCTGCTGAAGCCGGATAGTAAAGGTACGCTGATTGTTCACGACAGAGAACATATTGAAAATCGTCCGGTAATCGGAATTGCCGGATTGAAGGGAATTTGTGTCATTAATATAGAAAAACGAATGATGAATGAAGAAATCGGATTTGCGGAAAAGGTCATGGCCTTATTCAGAGAAAACAGAATCAGCATTGAGCAGATTGCGACAAGTATCGATACAATTGCTATTTTGGCGAAAGAAATCGATTTTAAAGAAAAGTCGATTCATTTCGGGATAAGCGAATCTGTTCGCAAAGAAATTGATTTTGATGAATTTACCGAATATTTGAAGACTCAACTGAAAGCGGATAAGGTAAAAATAAGCCGCAATCGTTCATTGATGTGCGTTGTAGGACAGGGAATGAGAAAGTCGGTTGGAACATTGGGGCGTATTGCAACAAGTCTGTCAAATGCGGGAATTAATATTGAAATTGTAGATCAGGGACCAAGTGAGCGAAACGTAATCATTTGTTTTAAGGATGAAGAAGATTATTCAAAATCCAAAAAAGCGGTTGAAGTTCTTTATGAAGAATTTTTCAGAAAAAATTAATTAACGAACGAGGATTTCAGTGAGAAAAAAAGTTTTTTTTGTGGCAGTTTTATTGTTCTGCGTAAGCATATCGGCATGGACGCAAGACGAGATTCAAGATTATATTGTGCAAATAATGACTTATATGAAAAACAATGAATTGATGATTTACCGTGACAGTTCTGTTTTAAGCAGTGAACGAGCGATTCACATGTTTTTGAATGATAAAATTTCGAGATTGGGAAAAAACAACTACATTGATTTTCTTGTTAGGACAAAAAAGAACGGGCTTTATCGTGTTTATTTTTTGATTTATGACAGTACAACAGGAAACTTTGTGGAAACATTGTCCGGAAATATCGTTCCTCTTTCCGTATCGTCTAATGCAGCCAGAAATTATTATTCAATGGAAAATCTCGATGCACTGACTATTTTACTGCGTTATCGTGAAAATGAATCGTTGTCTTTGGAAGATTATATATATTTGCTGAATAATCTTTTGTATAAAGATGAAACAATTAAAAGCATGATTGAGCGAAAATATGCTAATGGAGAAACAAAAAAATCTGATGATAAAAAACGTATTGCTATTTTGAAAAAAGATCAGATTGGCAACAAAACCGATATTTACAACATTGCACAATTGATTATCGACGGCTATGCGGCGCAAAACGAGAAGCTGGAATCCGATGCGGCTAATCAAAATAGTATTGAAGAAAATAAGCAGTACATTGAAACATATAAAAAATTGAAAGATGCGATGAGCAGGCAGTTGAAGAGTTTGCGAGCAAAAAACTGATTTTAACAACTTATGAGATTTATAAATTATTCACAATGAAAATTATGATATGCAGGAGTGAAAAATGTCAGTATTAACAAAACTTTTTGGTTCTCAGAATGAACGATATTTAAAAAGTTTGAATCCGATGATTGAAAAAATCAATGCGCAGGAAGCTAATATAAAAAAATTGACAGATAAAGATTTTCCGGTAAAAACCAAGCAATTTAAAGAACAGCTTGCCGGCGGAGCAAATCTGGAAGATTTGGTGCCGGAAGCATTCGCTTTGGTGCGTGAAGCTGCGTGGCGAACATTGGGGCAGCGTCATTACGATGTGCAGCTTATAGGTGCACTCGCACTTCATCATGGAAAAATTGCCGAAATGAAAACAGGTGAAGGTAAAACTCTTACCGCGACTCCGGCAGTTTATTTGAATGCTCTTTTGGGAAAAGGCGTTCATGTAGTTACTGTAAATGATTATTTGGCAAAACGTGACTCAGAATGGATGGCTCCGGTTTACAATTTTTTGGGACTTTCCGTAGGATGTATCCTTACCACGATGAACAATCAGGAACGGCGCGAAAATTATGCAAAAGATATTACATACGGAACAAATAACGAATTCGGATTTGATTATTTGCGTGACAATATGGTGTATAACTCTGTGCTGAAAGTACAGCGCGGTTTTGCGTATTGTATTGTTGATGAGATTGACTCGGTTTTAATCGATGAGGCAAGAACTCCGCTGATTATCTCGGGACCGGCGGAAAATGATACAAAGAAAATCCTTGCAGCAAAAAAAATAGTTCCGTTTTTTAAAGAATGCGAGAAAAATCCGGATGGTCGTTATCCCGATGAGGCCGATCCGTTTAATCCGCAGAAACCTGTCGGCGATTATAAAATAGAAGAAAAATCAAAAAATGTAACTTTTACCGATGACGGAATGAATAAAGCGGAACAATTGCTGCAGGAACGAAACGTAATTCACGGTTCGCTTTATGATCAAGAAAATTTTGAATATGTACATTATGTGTTGCAGGCACTGCGCGCGTCTTTGATGTATCAGCGTGATGTCGATTACATGGTAAAAGATAATGAAGTACAAATTATCGATGAACATACAGGACGTGCTTTGCCGGGAAGACGGTATTCCGACGGTCTGCATCAAGCTATCGAGGCAAAGGAAAATATTACAATTCAGCGTCGCTCTGTAACGTATGCGTCTATTACATTTCAGAATTTCTTTAGAATGTATTCCAAACTCAGCGGTATGACCGGTACGGCAGATACCGAAGCGGGAGAATTCAAAAGTATTTATAATCTCGATGTTGTTGTTATTCCGACTAATGTTCCTGTTCAGCGTAAAGATTTTGCCGACCGTGTGTATATGTCGGAACGTGAAAAACTCAAAGCGGTAGTTGAAGATATTATCGATACTCACAAAACGGGTCAGCCGATTCTCGTAGGTACAATCAGTGTTGAAAAATCAGAGCAGCTGTCAGCAATGCTGAAACGTCATAATATTCGTCATAATGTGTTAAATGCGAAAAATCATGCACGGGAAGCTGATATTATTGCCGAAGCCGGACGTATCGGTGCCGTAACTATTGCGACTAACATGGCGGGACGTGGTACCGATATAAAACTCGGAGGCGATAAACGAGCTGACAGTTTGTATGAAGAATTAATCAATGACGAAGAAACAGCAGAGGAAGTTCATCCGCTGTTGCAGGGATTTAAAGAAAAAATTGACAAGATGAAGCTTGAAGAAGCTAAAGCCGATATTGAAAAAATGTCGGGGGCAGTAAAAAAAGGTGCGCAGGAAATTCTTCAGTCTGTGTATGATTGGTTGGAAGAGCATGAAGAAGTAAAAAAAATCGGCGGCTTATATATCCTCGGTACGGAACGTCATGAGTCCCGACGTATAGACAATCAGCTGCGCGGTCGTTCCGGACGACAAGGTGACCCCGGCAGGAGCCGTTTTTATATCTCGTTGGAAGACAATTTAATGCGTTTATTCGGCGGAGAACGTATTCAGCGCATGCTTTCCAAATTGGGAATGGAAGAAGGCGAAAATATTGAGCATAAATGGATAACCGGAGCAATCGAAAAGGCACAGAAAAAAGTCGAAATGCGTAACTTTGAGATAAGAAAGCATTTGCTTGACTATGACGATGTAATGAATACTCAAAGAAATTATATTTATAAAAAACGCGATGAGCTTCTTACCGATAAAAATATAATCGAGCGCGTTTATCAAAGTGCCTGCGAGTATTCCGATTCGTTTGCCGATGATTATTTTGCCAATATCAAACATCTGGGAAAAGAAGCTTTTACTGTTCTGCTTAAAGATTTGAAAGAAACGTTTTTTCTTGACCTGAATGTACAGCTGCGAAATCATCTGACATCGCCGGAAGATTTGAAAAATGAGCTTGCTTCTATATTAAAAGAAGAATTGGATCAAAAAGACAAAGTTTTAAATCATGACTATTTAAACGGCAAACTTAAAGAGCTGTATTTGTATCTGATTGATAAATTGTGGCAAAGTCATATCGAAAATATGGAACAATTGCGTGAGGCAGTTTATTTGCGTTCGTATTCTCAAAAAAATCCGCTTGTTGAATATAAAATTGAGGGCAGTAATATGTTTGATGCATTGATTGATATAATCAGCTCACGTGTAATCAACCAAATTTTCCGTATAAAAATAGAAACCGTTTCTGTTCCGCAGACATCCGAATCTTCATATACAATGGCGCATGATACTTACAGTACATTTTCGGGAAATATGAAACAGGCTGCAAATGCAAATCACGGAACTACAATCGTTAATTCTGCCAAAATAGGAAGAAATGAATTGTGCCCGTGCGGAAGTGGTAAGAAATATAAAAAATGCTGCGGACGAAATGCATGAAAATAGCATTATTAAATGGACCGAATTTAAATCTATTGGGATTGCGTGAGCCGGGAATCTACGGAAGTGAAACTCTTCAGGATGTAGAAAATTTATTGAGACGGAAAATTCACGATTCAGGTGCAGATTTGGAACTTGTTTGTTATCAATCAAATTCGGAGGGAGCTTTGATTGATTTCATTCAGCAGTCAAGAAACAATGGAATTGAATATATTATTTTTAACCCGGGAGCGTATACTCATACTTCGATAGCATTGCATGATGCAATCGCCGGAGTTCAGGCGAAAGTGATTGAGGTTCATATTTCAAACATTCATAAACGCGAAGAGTATCGTAGGAATTCGTACATTTCATCAGTTGCGGTCGGTCAAATTGTCGGTTTCGGAATAGCGGGATACGTGATGGCATTGGATTATATTCTAAATGTGGGACTGGGAAATGGCAGGTAAGAGAGTTGCGTTTTTTGGAGCAAAAGGAACTTTTACTCATTTGGCGGCACTGCAGTTTTGTAATGAAAATAAAGATTTGCAGCTGGTAAATGAAAATTTTATACGCATTTCGGAAGCGGACAAGATATTGGATGAAAACAAAGCCGATTACTGCGTTGTGCCGGCAGAAAATTCAACCGGCGGAATGGTCAATGATACATTCGATTTATTAATTGGCAGTAAATTGAAAGTTTTGAATGAGATTCGTCTTCCGATTATCCAAAATCTTTTGTCGAAAGAGTCGGATATAGGCATGATAAAATCCGTTTATGCTCATCCGCAGTCTTTGGCGCAATGCCGTGATTTTCTTAATGCAAATTTGC
Organism: Spirochaetales bacterium; assembly: GCA_022508205.1. Lineage (GTDB taxonomy): Bacteria > Spirochaetota > GWE2-31-10 > GWE2-31-10 > GWE2-31-10 > RGIG8597. The sequence goes on along the minus strand of JAFLVQ010000020.1, from coordinate 15,324 downwards.
CGAATGCAGAATTGATTGACGCTTCGTCCAATGCTGTGGGAGCTAAAATCGCTGCCGAGAGAAAGAACGGTGCAGCTGCAATTGGTGCCAAGATTTTGTCGGATGTTTATGATTTGAATATCATCAGAGAAAATATCAATGACAGCAGCGGAAATGAAACACGATTTTTTGTTGTGGGCAAAAAATCTTCGGCAAAATGCGCAAAACATTCGATAATTCTTTTTGCACTGCAAAATCGAGCCGGTGCACTTTATGAAATATTAAAGATTTTCAATAATTACAATTGCAATATGACGCAAATTTCGTCCAGACCTTCTCGTGTTAAGAATTGGGATTATTTGTTTGTCGTGGAATTCGATACACTAAGCGATAGTGAAAAAAATCAATCAATGCTCAATGAGATTGAAAATAAGTGCGTTTATTATAATTGCGCCGGAATGTATTAATGGGTGTCGGTTATGGAAAATAATGTAGATGTGCTGTATCTTGCGTCGTCATCACCGCGCAGAAAGGAATTATTGGAAAGTGTCGGGATTCCATTTTGCGTAATTCCTCAAAATTTTGATGAAACAACGCAGCCGGCTGCTAAGGCGAAAGAGTATGTTCTTGCTTTATCCGAAGGAAAAGCGAAATCGGCTCTGCCGCCAAGTAGTGCAAGATGGATTTGCGGTGTCGATACGATTGTTTATTTTAATGGGGAAATTTTAGGTAAACCGAAAAATCACATTGAAGCAGAACGCAATATTTTAAAACTTTCAGGCAAAACGCATGAAGTACATTCCGGAGTTACTTTGCTGGACTTGGAAAATAATGTAAAATATCAAGATGAAAGTGTAACGTTTGTGAAATTTTACGAACTGGAAAAAAGGTTTATTGATTATTATCTTGACAATAAACTTTTTGAAGGATATGCTGGCGGCTATGCAATTCAAGGGATATTCGCCTGTGTTGCAGAAAAAATTGAGGGGTCTTACAGTAACGTTGTCGGTTTGCCTTTGGAGTTGCTGTATCGACTTTTTCGTCAATCTGGTTTCCGGTTTATATGATCGGGAGCGCAGAAATATCCGACATTTACTGACTTGCAGCAAAATGTACGAGAAATAATGGTGTATCAGAAGCTTTGGTGTAGTGTCCTGATTTTTTTAATGCTTTGCTGTTGCCTGTAGTGTCGGTAGGATCTGAAATTATAAAAAATGATAAATTTTTAATTTAAGGAGTACTGAATTGGCAGTAGTAACAATGAAAAGTTTATTGGAATCCGGCGTACATTTCGGACACCAAACAAAAAGATGGGATCCCAGAATGAAGAGATATATTTTCTCCGAAAGAAACGGGATTCATATTATCGACCTTCAAAAAACAACAGTAGAAGTGAAAAAAGCGTACGAAATCATCAGAAAAGTTGCGAAAGAAGGTAAACCTGTTCTTTTTGTGGGAACAAAAAAGCAAGCACGAGGTGCAGTTCAAAGAGAGGCCGAAAGATGTGGGCAATTTTATGTAAATAACCGTTGGTTAGGAGGTATGCTCACAAATTTCTCTACAATTCAACAATCAATTAACCGTCTGACAAAAATCGAAAAAATGGAAGTTGACGGAACATTTGAATCTATCACAAAGAAAGAAAAGCAATTATTACAGAAAGAAAAAGAAAAATTGGAGAAGAATCTCGGCGGAATCAAAGGAATGAAAAAATTACCGGGCGTTCTTTTTATTATCGATTCAAAAAAAGAAACAATTGCCATTGCAGAAGCTAAAAAACTGGGAATTCCGGTAGTTGCAGTTGTTGATACAAATTGTAATCCCGATGTAGTTGATTATCCTATTCCGGGTAACGATGATGCAATTCGTGCCATTAATTTATTTTGCGAAATTATAGGAAATGCTTGTTTGGATTCAGGTTCTGATGAAGAATTGGTAATTGTAGAAGAAGAACCTGTTGATATGAACAGTGTTGTTCCTGAAAAAAAAGAAAGTGAAGCAAAAGAAGACGAAGAATAAGGAGTTAAGAAATGGCAGTATCAATGCAGCAAGTAAAAGAATTAAGAGATATTACTAATGCTGGAATGCTTGATTGTAAAAAAGCATTGGAAGCATCAAACGGAAATATTGACGAAGCTATGAAAATTTTGAGAGAAAAAGGATTAGCTGACGCAAAAAAAAGAAGCGATCGCGAAACAAAAGAAGGCGGTGTTTATGTCATCTCAAAAGACGGAAAAGTTGCGATTGCTTTGGTTGCCTGTGAGACAGACTTTGTGGCAAATAATGCTCAGTTCAAAGATGCATGCAACGAACTTATGGGAAAAATTATTGACAGAGGTTCTGAAAATCCTGATGATTACAAGGAAGATTTGCAGCATATCGCTCAGATTACAAAAGAAAATGTCAATGTTAAAAAATTGAGATGCCTTCAAATAGCCGATAATCAATATGTTTCTACTTATATTCACGGTAACAACCAAATCGGTGTTGTTGTCGTTTATGAAATGACAGATAAAACCATAGCAGATAAAGCGGAATTTGCAGAAATGGCGAAAAATATTGCGCTGCACGTTGCTGCGTCTGCGCCTATCTATCTAACAGGGAATGATGTTCCTGATTCTGATTTGGAAGAACAAAAAACTGTATTTGCAAAACAAATGGAAGGCGAAAATAAACCGGCAAATATTTTGGAAAACATTCTTAAAGGAAAGCTTTCAAAATATAAATCGGAAATTTGTTTAATGGATCAGAAATATATTAAAGATGATAAAATTTCCGTTCAGCAGTATTTGGCAAATACTTCCAAAACTTTAGGTTCGGAAGTAAAAGTCGCAAACTTTATTCGTTTTAATGTCGGAGAATAATCTTGGTTAGAATACTGGTAAAATTATCCGGAGAGGTGCTTAAGGGATCTCTTCGGGCCGGTATTGATTGGACAGTAGTGGATGCTTTATGTTCAGAAATTGCCGGAGCCATAAAAAATACGAAAGCAGAGCTTGGTTTTGTAATTGGCGGAGGAAATATTTTCCGCGGAGCAACGCCGGATTTGAATATTCGCAATTACAACCGCCTGCTTGGCGACAGTATGGGAATGATGGCGACGGTGATTAATGCACTTGCACTTACGGAACGGTTAAGAGGTAATGGAGTGAATGCAATTCTGCAATCCGGAGTTCAGATTGACGGAATTGCACCGCTTTTTAATGCGGATGTGGTTGAGCATAATTTTAAAAACGGCGGGGTTGTCGTTTTTGCCGGAGGAATCGGCAGTCCGTATTTTTCTACGGATATGACAGCTGCACTGCGCAGTTTGCAGATAAGAGCGGATTTTTTGGCGAAAGCGACAAAAGTCGACGGTGTTTATAATTGCGATCCAATGAAATATGCAGATGCAAAGCGTTATGATAAAATCTCATACAATGAAATTATTGAAAAAAAGTTAGAAGTTTTGGATTTGACGGCAATTCAGTTGCTTGAAAAAAACAATATGAAACTTCTTGTTTATAATATGACGCAAAAAGGCAATTTGGAGGCTATTTGCCGCGGAGAACAGATAGGAACGATTGTCGAATAAATAAGGGGGTAATCTATGTTGGACGGTGTAAAAAATCAGTTTAATGATAAAGCTGTAAAAGCAATTGCAGCGTACGAAGAAGAATTGAAAAAAGTGAGAACAGGAAGAGCTTCACCTGCTGTTTTTGATAAAGTTATGGTTGATTATTACGGGACTCCGACTCCTATTAATCAAGTCGCTCAAATCAGTGTACCGGAAGCTCGTTTAATAACAATTTCCCCATGGGAAAAAAATATGCTTGTTCCTATTGAGAAGGCGATCCTTAAAGCCGAATTGGGCTTTAATCCAAACAATGACGGAAATATTATTCGTATTGCAATTGCTCCGTTGACACAGGAAACACGTGTCGAACTGGCTAAAACGGCAAAACAAACCGCAGAACAGGCAAAAGTTGCTATCAGAAATTTGCGCCGTGATGCAAATGAGCAGATAAAAAAATTATTGAAAGACCATGAAATTGCGGAAGACCAAGAAAAGAAAGGTCTTGATGATGTTCAAAAACTTACAGATAAGTTTATTGATGAAATAACAAAAATTTTTGAAAAGAAGGAAAAAGAAATCCTTGAGTTCTAAAGAGAGAAAACTGGAGCATATTTCTTTTATTATGGATGGTAATGGGCGATGGGCGAAAAAACGCTTATTGCCCAGAACTTTCGGTCATAGGGAAGGTGTGAAAAAAGCAAAAGAAGTAATTCTTCATGCGAAGAGTCACGGAATCCCTTTTATTTCTCTGTATACATTTTCAAAAGAAAATTGGAGCCGACCGGAAGAAGAAGTTTCTTTTTTAATGAAGCTGATTATCGAGCATTTTAAAAATGATTTTCAATTCTATATTGATAACCAAATTCGTATCGTACATATCGGTGATAAAAATATCCCTACAGAAGTTAGAAAAGCAATAGAAGAAGTAGAAGAAAACAGTAAAGATTTTAAATCGATTACAGTTTTGCTTGCGTTTAATTATTCCGGTCAGTATGATATTGTGCAGGCTGTAAATAGAATGTTGGCGGATAAAATTGCCTGTACGAACGAGAATGAAATACGTAAATACCTTTTGACTTCCGATTATCCTGATCCGGATTTGATCGTACGAACAAGCGGAGAATTTCGCATAAGCAATTATTTTCTGTATCAGGCGGCATATTCGGAATTTTATGTAACAGATACGTTATGGCCGGATATAACCAAAGAAGAAATTGACAAGGCAATAGAATCTTTTTATTTGCGGGAACGAAGATTTGGAGGAGTATAAATGCTGAAAGAAGTTTTCCGAAGTAATTTATTTAAACGAATGCTCTTAACGACAATAACTGTTCCCGTAGTTTTTCTGACTTTATTTTTTCCGCTGAAAAGTCACATTCTTTTGATACTGATTTTTGGTCTTATTGTTACCTACCTTGGAAGTTTTGAAATTAATTCGCTTATTTTCAATAAAGGAATAAAAGTCAATAGATATTTTATTCCGACTGTGAATCTGATGATTTACGGATTTGCGTATATTTATGCGAATAACTATTTTTCAATTCATTCCTATCCGCAAGTGTTGCCTTTGTTTTTTGTATTTTTGATTTCACTTTTATCCTTTATATATGCGCGTGATATTTTTGCCAAAGATTTAACCGTGTCGTTTGAAAAAATGTCGTATACATTGTTCGGAATTCTGTATATAGGCATTCCGTCTTTTTTGTTCCCGTTTTTATTGAATATCGACCCGGTAAATAAACTTTCAGATGTTGCCGATGTCCCGATTTTTTACTGTGTGAAAACGGAAGGAACACATTTTTCGGCAATGCTTTTAATTTATCTTGTAATTTGTATATGGGTAAATGATATTTTTGCATACGTTTTTGGCATGACATTAGGAAGGAAGAAAAAACTCGGAATTGTTGCCAGTCCGAATAAATCGTTAGCCGGATATATCGGCGGTTTTTTAACAACTTTTGCATTTGTCGGTGCTTATTATGCGTTGTTCCATAAATACCTTACGCAGCTTCCGATGGCTTTTTATTTCCTCTTTCCGTTGTTGAGCGGTTTTTTGGTTCCGGTAGGCGATTTAGTCGAGTCAGTGGTCAAGCGCAGTGTGAATATTAAAGATTCGGGGAATATCATAATGGGGCGCGGCGGCGTTCTGGATTCTGTAGATACATTGCTGTTTTTAATTCCTGTGTATTTCATAATATTACAATTGTTTTTTTCATTTACCATAGGCTAAGATAATGAAAAACATTACAATTTTGGGTGTAACCGGCTCGATAGGCTCATCGGCATTAAAAGTTTTAGATAACCATACAGAAAAATTTCATCTTCATGCTGTTTCCGCAAATCGCCGTTTGGATAATCTCATTGAAATAGTGAAAAAATATCGTCCCGATTATGCGGTTTGTGCCGACGGTGAATATTTTTTCAGTCAGACAGGCAAAACTTCCATTGTATGCGAAGGGATTCCCATCTACAGCGGTAATGACGGAATGGAGCACATTTGCAATGATAAATCGGACATTGTCCTAAATGCTGTCGCCGGTAAAGCCGGTGTTGCACTGTCATTTAAAGCAATCAAACAGTGCACAGAATTGGCTTTGGCAAATAAAGAAAGTGTAGTTTGTGCGGGAAATTTGCTTTTTGATGAAGCTGCGAAAAATAACTGCAAAATCGTTCCTGTTGACTCCGAGCATTCGGCAATTTTCTTTTTACTGAAAGACAAGTCGCCGGATTTGATTCATACTATTCACATCACGGCATCGGGCGGTCCGTTTCTTAATACAGATAAACGCGAGTGGAATAAAATTACTCCATCGGCAGCATTGAAGCATCCTACTTGGAACATGGGACAAAAAATTTCCATAGACTCGGCGACGATGGCGAATAAAGGACTTGAGGTAATCGAGGCGCATTATCTTTTTTCAATGCCTTATGAAAAAATTAATGTAGTGGTTCACCCGCAGTCTTTGGTTCACTCTATGGTAGAAATGATTGACGGCGAGATTTACGCGCAGCTTGGTCCGAAAGATATGGCACTTCCTATACAAAATGCATTTTCATATCCCGATATGATACAAAATGATTATAACCGACTGAATTTTTTGTCAGCAGTGACGCTTACCTTTCTCCCGATTGATATGGAAAAATTCAGGATGTTGAATTTTGCCATTGACTGCGGAAAAAAAGGGGGAATGTATCCGGCATTTTTTAATAATGTCAATGAATATCTTGTTATGCAGTTTTTAAATGAAAAAATTTCGTTTCTGCATATCGAAAATGCAATGGAAAAATCTATCGAGCTTTTGGGAAAAGAGAACTTTGATAAAAAACTGAATGCTGTCGAGGATTTGGCAGAAATAGATTTGCTCTCGTGTGATATTGCGTCAAAGGCAGTAACTATTACAAAAGGAGAATAATTTGTTTTCTTTATTATTGGCAATTTTAGGATTCGGATTTCTGGTTTTTATCCATGAATTAGGACACTTCCTTGTTGCGAAGTTGTTCAAAGTAAAGGTGGAATGTTTTTCTATCGGTATGGGACCTAAAGTTATCGGTTTCAAAAAAGGCGATACTGTTTATCAAATCGGAGCGATTCTAATGGGTGGGTTCTGCCAATTCAAACAGGATGCGCTCAAAGATGATTTGCCGGAAGTTTTGACTCGGAAAAAGTTTGAACTTCTTTCCAATGCACTGAAAAATAAAATATCGGAAGAAAAACTTTCGGAATATTACAGAAAAATGCCGCCGAAATCGATTGCAATTTCGGAATTTCGCAATCTTACAAAGGATAAAGAAAATCGTCCGGATGCGGAGTGTCTGTTTGATTGTTATGAGGAAGACAATGACGTTTTTGTGAGAAAGGAAGATTTAAGCGATAAAAATATATACGTATCTGTGGAATATTTGGAGTCATTCGGTACATACGAATTTGAATACTGCCTGAATTCAGAAGCTTTTGCAACCGGGAAGGAGCGTAAAGATTTTATAAACCTTGTTTATAAGTCAATGAACCTTCGCGAATTAAAAGATTCGGACAGTTTTTTCGGTGTATATCCGTTTAAACGTTTGCTTGTTGCATTTGCCGGACCTTTTATGAACTATATTTTTGCAATTATTCTGTTTTCGCTGATTTTCGCGGGAGCCAGAAAAGAAATTGTTATTCCAAATAAAATACTATTGTCGGATGATGTCGAGCGCAAGGAGGCTTCGGTTTCTCCCGCAAAGAGTGCCGGGCTGCTTTCGGGAGACAGAATCATTTCGGTAAATAATCACTCTATCGAATCGTTCAGTGAATTGTCGGAAGAAATGATTTTAGCCGGAACCCGCTCGAAACTGAATATCGGCATTGAGCGAAACGGTGAAATACTGAAATTTCAAGTGCAGCCGGAGTGGGATAAAAATTTAATGCGCCCGTTGTTAGGCGTTTATTTTTATCAGGAGCCGCTGCTTGACAGAGTTGAAGAATCGAAACTGGCACAATTTCTGAATTTGCAAAATGGCGATAAAATTGTCGCGGTGGACGGGAAACGGGATTTGATTTCCACAGTGTCGGTGGAACGCTATCTGATGAATCTTTGGCAAACAAAAACGGCAGGGACAGTAACAGTGCTGCGTAATAATGCGGAATTTGATGTAAATGTGGATCTCGGCGGTTTTGATGAGAAAGACATTTTTCTCTGCTATTACTTTGAAGTTAAAGATGTAAAAGGGAAAAATTTGTTTGCAGCATGTGCAGAGGGGTTCAAAGAAAGCAATAAGTTGATAAAAATAACAGCACTTTCTACATACGCACTTATAGTAAAACCGAAAGGCGATATTTCGCGTCAGGTCGGCGGTCCGATAAAAATCGGCTATTTAATGAAAAATATTGCGGATGAAGGTTTTTCCAACAGTTTTTTGGAGGGAATGAGAAACTTCTTTATTGTATTGGCAAATATTTCACTGGCGTTGGCATTTTTTAATTTATTGCCGCTTCCGGCACTTGACGGCGGCTATATTGTAATGAGTGCCGCAGAAATGATTATGCGCAAACCGATTAAAATCGGTTATGTTTACATTTTGAATTTTATCGCTCTTATGCTGCTGATGGGATTGGGGCTGTTCGTTGCCGTAATGGATATTTTCTATATCATAGGTCACTAATCCGTGAACAGCGTTGTTTCTGTTAATTAGTATTTTCGAGGCTGGCATATTGATTGCTCATACCCGTTTTATTTGAAAAATACAAAACAGGAGCAAAAAGAATGAAAAAAATCAATGCTTTTTTTATTTCGCTTTTCCTCATAGCCCTATTATCGGCTTGTCAAAATGTGGAAAGGATTAAATATATTGAAGATAATCCGGATTTGACAATGGGCAGTATAAGATTTTTACCGTCAAGCGGAGAAATTCATCTTGATGACAGTATAGAGCTTATACTTCCGGAAAATGCTGCCGATGCGGCTTTGTATTATGAAATTGCAGTCGGAACAGAATGCCTGGATCCTACGGAAGCAAGTACCAAATATACCGGCCCCTTTACTTTAAGCGATAAAGGATTATCCGCCGAAAACGATGATTTTATTACCTTGAAAGTTTTGGCAGTAAAAAGCGGTTTTGCTCGATTGATGACTACACAATATTGGAGATTTTCGGACGGCAGCGCAGCCGTAATCGATAATAATGCTTATTTGAAATCGGTAACGATCTCCTCGCCTGTTTCCAACGTATATTTTGCTTTCTCTCCCGAAACGTATGTTTATGATGATATTAAAGTGCCGAATACTGTGGGTGTTGTAAATATTGATTATGAAAAATTCAATACAAATGCCACTGTTGAGACAAGTCCGAGCTCTCTTAAAAGCATTCAATTGAATATGGGTGAATCAACCATGGTTACATTGACTGTGACATCTGCGGACAAAACAACGAAGAAACGCTATACATTTAATATTTACAGAGCTTACAATGATGAGGTTGTAAAAAGTAATAATGCCGAGCTTATATCGCTTTCGGTTACAGGTGCGTCAATTTCATTTGATCCGAGTAAGGTGACTTATGAGGTACAGCTGCCGAATTCGACGGAAAAAACATCGGTAAAATATACATTGTCCGACAGCAAGGCGAAAGTTGTATCGGATCCGTCCGATTTGGAAAATATCAGCTTGCAGGCAGGTAACACCAAAACCGTTACCATAAAGGTGACAGCGGAAGACGGAATTACAACCAAAACGTATACAATTTCGATTTACAGACAGCGAGCCGAAAGTGAAAAATCGGCGGATGCGACTTTAAAATCATTGAGCGTAACAGGCGCAGAGCTTCAGTTTAACAGTTCGACTACAGATTATAATGTAAGAATTGATTCTGAGGGAACCGTATCCGTAAAGTATGAAAAAAATCATCCCGGAGCGACAGTTATCACTATTCCTTCCAATGTCGATGTAATATCTGTACCCGAAGGCGGTACGACTACAGTAACTATCACAGTAACAGCGGAAAATGAGGTTGCAACCAAAACATATAAAATTAATTTGAGAAAACCTGCCGGCAGTACAAAAAGTAACAATGCCAACCTTGCATCTATTCAATTGAGTGCCGGTTCGTTGCCGTTCGATGCCGAGACAACCGATTATTCCGTAGTCGTGGATAATTCCGTTTTACAAATTACGGTATCTGCATCCGCCGCAGATTCTAAGGCAACAGTAAATATTTCTCCGTCGCAACCCGTTTCCCTTACCGCCGGCAGCGTGACTAAAATAACTATTACGGTAACTGCCGAAGATGGATCGTTTAAGGAATATACAATTTCCGTAACAAGAAAAACCGATTCTTCCGGAAATTGGGGGGGGCAAAGTGAAGGTGCGCTTAAAACCGAGTATTACTGGACTAACAAAGACGGCGCAGTAGGAACAAGTAAAACGATTTCGTCTTGGAGCGATTGGACTGAAAAGGAAAAAATTGCCCAAAGCGCGGCATACGATGACCCAAGAACATGGCGTGGAATTCAGGAAGTTTCGTATGATGCGTACGCGCTTTACGCAGCGTGGGATAGTTCCAACTTGTACCTTATGGTTGAATTGACAAACATCGTCGGACAAATGGCAAACGGTAATGGTTTTATGTGGCATGATTATGCAGCAAGTGACAATGCCTGCTGGTGGAACCGCAATATACCGCTTGGATTTGCATTCAACACCGGAATAGGAGTAACTGCCAATTCGCCTGCAATGGCAAACAATGATGTTGTGTGGGGAGGGATAAATTTTACCGACGAGTACGGCTTCGATGTGATGATGTATCATTCGTCGAAATGGGGAAACGATGACAATAAAGGCGGAGCATTTCAAGGAGTCGGAGAACCGTTCTTCGGAAAAACAACATCGTCCGGAGAATTCTCGTATGATTCGCCATATTGCAAGTCTTATAAGGATTTAGGTATTGAAATTCACTTTAAAGATGGATGTGCTGTCAGCAAGCAGGTGTATTATGAAGCTACACCGAAGGGAAACCGTGCCGAATCGAGGCAAACCGGACAGTCGCTTGTGGATTCGACTAATTACAAGGCTGTTACGCCGGACGGAAGATGTACAAGCTACTGGTACAAAATTCCTTTTACTGCACTCGGAATCGACAGGACGTATTTGGAAAATACCGGAATCGGTGTGCGCCAGTTGACTACCGGCGGCGGTTCGCTTATGGATTGTATCCCGTGGGATGTTAGTATGGTTGATGTGGCGAATGATCCGTGCTCTCAGGATGAAAGTACTTCCGCAGAAAAAGAAGATACGGATGAACTTACTACTCCGTATGCCCGCATAGGTCATTAATAAATCTAATTGAAACTTTTAAGCCGTCGGTTTTTTGGAATCGGCGGTTTTTTTATGCATAGGCTGCTTGGTAACGGGGACAGGCCCTGATTCTAATTTGGGATAGAGGTCTGGGCTTCACAGCTGCACATTCAGCGCAACGTAACCGTTGTAAATCGGGTACGGTTTGCCCGCTTCATAACCGACTGCATTTCCTTGGACTACTGACAGAGGAATATTTCCGTATGCCACAAAAAAATCCGCGATGAACTCCATGCCGCTTCCAATCAAATGACGCGCTTTATCGACATCACGCAGCAATGCATATTCCGCAAAAGGTCGCAAATGTATTGCGTAAAACCCGATTGTCAAGAATTTCCAATAGTGAGTACGTCTGTACAATGTGGCAAGTGCACCGATTTCCCCTTTTGCAAATGAATTCGCTTTGTATCTATGCTCCAACGAAAATGATTTCATTTTTACTGTTTGGCTGAAAGTCCCATTGCTGTAAGAAAGCGCGGATGAATTTCCCAATGATACAAATTGATTACCGAAGTTAAAAATATTCTGATTTGAAATTAAATTATAACCGGCGGTGTTTGTAATGTAAAAATAATGCTTTTTTAATGGTATTCTTGTTTCTGCATTAAAATACGCAGCCAAAAAATTCATCTTTCCGCCGATAAAATCGGACGATGTGGCGGCAATGGCAGATACTGTAGCAATCATTCCGCAGTTCCACGTCGCCGCACCCGGATGTTTTCGCAAATAACTGTATTGGGCTACGCCGCTGTATTGACGCGCAATCAATACGGAACGCGATAAAGATGAAAAATATTCGGATATAATTGCACTTACATTGAAAGCCAGCGTATTTTCATTATTAAATGAGAATGTGGGAGATACGGAAAGTTGATTGTCAAACCTGAAAATATTCTTGTTTCGAGTTGTTGAAAAAGAATAGCCTATCATAGTACATGGAATTCTCCAAGTAAGCGACAATGTTGTCGTCGGATACCAATTGATATAGTCAAGCGCAGTTGAAAGAGAATAACTGAAACGCCCAAGCGGCAATGTTTTATAAAAATTTATTCCGCCTGTAATATACGGAATACTGAAGCCGCCCAGTGAAAAAGTATTATTCAGTGTAAAAGGAAGAACCATCCAACTTGGATTAAGATACCGTCCGGGATTGTACAAACCTGCGGTGAAAACAGCGTTGTTTTTTTCTGCCGATTTTTGAGCTTCCGGTTTTTGCGGTTCGATTCTCCATCGCAGATCTGTTGCCGCTTCATTGCTAATGCTTTTGATAAAACGAATTTCCGCTCCCTGTGAGGTGTAGACTTCCGTATAAAAATTATCGTTTCCCAGATAGTGCGCTTTATTTACGAAATTATTCCCTGTAAAAAGCAGTTTTACCTGCTGCGATTGCAGTTGATATGAAAAAAGTTTTGTAAAACCGTCATTTGTAATACCTATGAAGTAAATATTTTCATCATCAAGCCAACCGGATGCTGTTCCGCGAATTTCAGGCAGAATTTCCGTTGTCCTGCTTTCAATATCGTACAAACAAAGCAGATAATTGCCGTCAATATTATTTTGCGAAGAAAAATCAATATTGTTTTGTGCGGAAAAAAGAAGTTTGTTTCCTGATGGTGAAATATGAAAATCGGCGGTAAACTCAAAGTCATTCAGTGCATCGACAGCAGACAGTTCACGAATTTTTCCGTTATCAATCGAAAACAGATATGCTCCGTTATTGCAAAAATATACGCCGATATTTGCCCGCTCGTTGTAATCCATTCTTGTAATTCGCTTGTTATATGTCATGCGTTTCCACATTTTGCTCTTTAACGAAAACATGAAAATATCGTCACTGTCAAATCCTGCGAGTGAAATAGTATTTCTGATGCACAAAATAGTATTGCCGTATAAACACATATTTTTGGCTGTGTCGCCGGAAAGTTTTTCTTTTTTTCCCGTATTTGCATTCCAGCTGAAAATTCCCTTGCCGTCTTTTATACTGGTGCAGCTGTATATCAATGTATTATTTGCTATTAGCATAGAATTTATATTGCCATTTGTTGCAAGCTGCGAGATTCCCCTGTCATCGAACCATTCTGTTTTTTCGACGCGTGAATATTCGTAGTTTCTCCAATCGTTCCAAAGTGCTTTCAATGATTTCCCATAATGTTTTTTAAATTTCAAAACAAATTCATAGATAAAAGGCCAGAAATCATTGGATAAATCATGCTGGAATGCAGTGAATTTTTCTTCGCCGTAAACTGCGGACAAATAATCCAAAAAGCGTGCACCTAAATGATATGCAAGACAATTGTATGGATAATCAACAATCGGATAAACTATTTTTCCGTAATCGGGGAGTGCACGATTACGTGCGAAACTGTCGATAATTGCTTGATGCTTTGCGCTGTCAAGTCTTCCGCCTGCGCCGTAGCGGCTTTCCGTATAAACGGCTGTTCCCTCATGAAACCATGTAAATGCACCGCTTAACGGAAAATATGCACGGCTGAACAGTATTCTCCAAAACCATGCCCCCTGACTGATTTGGTCAAGTTGTAAAATATGTGTAAGTTCATGAAGTACAAGTGAATACAACGGATTGGAAAAATCACGCAATTCATCGGAAAGCCCCGACTGCGCCATATAAAGGTAAATTGTATTTTCCGGGAATGTTGTTGCCATTCCGTTTGGAGAATCAGTGTGATCGGTAATTACTATGGTAATTCGGCGGCGAGGTTTCCACTGCATAAGCGGCTGGAGATTCTCAAAAATAGATTCCGCATAATTCACGACGGTTTCTGCTTTATTCTGAAATTTTTTCGGATAGATGATGTAAAAATGTTCTGATTTCAGGGAGTGCATTTTTCCCTGATACGGAACGAATTCGCTCCAGCCTAAAATCGGACAGAAAATCGATAGTAGCAGCAATAGTTTTTTCTTCATGTGAATTCTCGGTTTTTGTTAAAAATATTTCTGACTGCAAATATAAGATATTTTTTTTGATAATTTCAAAAATTTATATTCCAACATGCCACTCTGTGACCTGCCGAAATTTCTTTCATCTGCGGCACGGCTTGCAGGCACTGCGCTGTTGCCGACGGACAGCGGTTGGCAAAAGGGCAGCCGGATATAGGCGTTACGAGATTCGCAACTTCGCCGTCATTTTTTTCATACAAAGTTTTTTTGGAATTTTCGGCAACTGACGAATACAGTAGTTTTGTGTAGGGATGACGATGTTCTGTCATAATTTTATCGGCAGCTGCTTCTTCCATAAGCATTCCGCCGTACATTACACCGACTCTGTCCGAAATATAAGAAACAACCGAGAGGTCGTGCGAAATAAACAAAATTGCAATTCTGTATTTTTCTTTAAGTTTGAGGAGCAAATTAATAATTTGACTTTGTACCGAAACATCAAGTGCGGAAACGACTTCGTCGCAAAGCAGAATTTCCGGTTTTGTGATAAGTGCTCTGGCAATGGAAATTCGCTGTCGCTGACCGCCGGAAAAATCTCCGGGTCGGCGTGATAAATCTTCCGGGTTCAGTCCTACCGCCGAAAGCATCATCTGCGCTTGGGTTACAGCTTCTTTCTTACTGAATTGCCCGGACCATCTGACGCCTTCGGTAAGTATTTCGGAAATCGATTGACGCGGGTCGAGTGATTTTGCCGGGTCTTGAAAAATGTAGCGCACTGCTTTTCGCAAACTTTTGATTCGCTCTTTTTTCTTTTCGCGGCACGGGAAAAAAACTTCGCCTGATTTTGATGTAAATATTATTTCGCCCGAATCATAAGGATATATTCCCGCAATAATCCGTGACAATGTGGACTTTCCGCAGCCGGATTCACCTACAACTCCGTATGTTTCCCCGTCGTTTATTTTCAATGTGACGCCGTTTACTGCATAAACAAAGCGTCCGTATCGTGCAAAAAGTCCATCTTCAAGATTGAATTTTTTATATAAAGAATTAATTTCCAGCATT
>JAFLVQ010000002.1:49007-54087 GCA_022508205.1 Spirochaetales bacterium | reverse complement strand
ATTGATAATTTCCATTCCGTTCGGTAAAACGTCTTGGGTTAAATACTCCGCATCGCTTTCCTGCGCGAGCAGAAATTTATGCCGCAGATCTTTGCACGGATAGCCGCCGTACAAAAACGCAGGCTCTAAAATCGGGTGTCTTGTAAAATCGCAGTCAATTCCGGGCGCATAGATTTTGCAGCCCGTTTGCCCTTGTAAGTATTTGTTGCCGCCGATATGGTCTGCATTGGAATGAGTGTTGTAAATAGCTTTTAACTTCCAACCGTTTGCGTCTAAAATCTGACGCACCTTTCGCCCTGCGTCCTTATCGTTTCCGCTGTCAATTAAACAAACCTCAGTATCAGTCAGTTTGACAAGTCCTATTTTGGCAGGACTTTGAATGTAATAACTACTGTCCGAAACTTGTATCAATTCATACATTATAATTTCCTCCGTTAGCAATTTTATAGTTTCTTTAATGAACAATCGACAAACAGGAATTTAATCATTTTTGTTCCGGCATTCTGAAATCAAAACTACTTATTCATATCATCAACAAACTTACTATTTTTTGCCGTCATCTCAATCCAAGCCGGACGAAATCCGCTTTTAATTGCATTCCTTACCGACTTGATATTCGACCACGCCGCACAATAAAACGGAACTTTGCCACGCTCCAATATTTCTAATGCAAGTGATGCTGTAAGTGTAGCGGCAACACCTTTGCGGCAATATTCCGGCAAAACATCTATTCCAATCTGCCACATATCGTCACAGTCAGCACTGCACGCGGCAAGTCCGATTAATTTATCATCATCGTATGCACCTACTCCGAGAACATCACGTTCCTTGCGTTCTTCACAAAGTGCATTGCTCCATTCCGGCTTATATAAATCCGCAAAATCTCTTTGCGTTAAAACGCAAGTTTTGTATTTGCAGTCCTGCTTTTTCAAAAGTGTTATGTCGGGAAGAAAATATTCCGCCATAAAACAGATTTTCAAATTGTATTTCGTTAAGGCATCACTCAAAACATTCAAATTGGGCGTTTCAAAACAATGCTCAATCGGATACTTTTCTATGTAGCTCCTTACAATATCCGCAATGTCCTCGCGCACTGACGCGACAATATTATTGCCGTATGACACAAGGTTGCACTCGAATGGCAGTTCAAGATATTTCCTCGCCTTAGAATTTTTCTTTGAGATTACGATTTTATTTTCATTCAGCAGAAAATCTTCTGAATTGCACCCCAAATCCATCGACGACTGCCGCATTGCGATATTTAAAATATCTTCATTAGTCATAATATATTGATAGCCTCCTTGATAAATTCAACATCACATGGGAAAGTAACTTTAATAGTTGAAACTGCCATACTTAATTTCCCCATAAATCGGAATTTACCGCTCGTGTCGTCCTGTAATTTCAAGACATTTCCGTCCGAGTCAATAATATTCTAATAGAGTATATGGACATTGACAACTCAGATACATTGCCTATATGACCATCGATTTTTAATAGTTTGCCATCGAATGCTTAAATGCGTTTGTCTTTATCAAGGCAAAATAAAGTTGAATCTGGAAACCGACCATTTCAGTATCTTCCTTTATATAATAAGGTTTTTTAGTCATCGAAATTATGAAAATCATTTGCCCATATTTTTCAGCTTAACATCTCTCTTAAAATCTTTTTCTCTGCATTATCCCATTGATCCTTTACATCCAACACCTGATAATTTGCATTGATATGATTCAATACAAAGCAATCATACTCATAACGTTTTTCCCAAAACGTAATTTCAAAGCGATTCGGCGGTTGTAAACTGCGATTATAATACGAGGTGCGTAATTGTGCCGCAATATCCGCAGTCCGCAAATAATAAATCGTATATTCTGTTTCACTAAGTATCCTAAGCAGCTTTTGGATATGAATGAACGCTTGATCCCTTGTTGCGCCGTAATTGCGAATCATATCGTTGATAGGGTGATGCAATAACGAACCGTCAAAAATAAAAAAATCCATATCATCACCCAACGAATTAACAAAATTTTCCCAAACAAATATATATGCTTGAGAATAAACCTCAAACGAAACGGGATTTCGGGGATTATAGCAAAATTCCCTTTCCATAAAAGCAGACAGTAACGGCTCCTCAAACAGGGGCGTATCCTCATCAAAATAATGAATCAATCGCGCATTCCCCGCATCAACCGTATTTGCTCGTATTGTTTTTTCGCACTGCGGATATTCCGCACAAAGTGTTTCATATTCGTCTGCATTGCAGTAAGCTACGCAATAAAAATCAATCGGATTGGTATAATCAAATTCTACATAAGCCTTTGCGGTTTTACCTATTGCCTGTAAATCATCGCACAGTTTTTTCGTCATCGTGGACTTACCGACACCAGAAATGCCTTCCAAAAATATTAACTTCGTCATATTATCCCTTACAAATTTTCATTACGGAAAATTCACACTTATTTTTTCAAAATCTTGTTTTTTATACGCAAACTCGCTTCTATGTGCATAATCCAATGCCTTGAAAATGGCATTTGCATTAATCCGCGAACATCCTTATTGCACCAATAATCAATAAGCCAAATTGCGCTTTCATCTGTGCTGACAACATTAAGTGACTTTAGATATTCTTTGTGTTCTTCTGTCATTTTTCTCTTTAGGTCGGTAAATTCAAGATTGCTAACTATGTTATCTGTACTGTTTTTGACATCAGCAATATAATGATAAAGTTCTTCTACATTAAGCAGGCTTGAAAAGTCGGAAATTTGTTCCTTAACAAGTTCGTTTCCTGTTGTAATAATAGGTGCACCTATGCGTTGTTGATAGTTTTTTGCAAAGAAAACTTGTTCATCTCCCTGAATTAAGGAGTGCACAACAATGTCCTCTATGCGAAAAATATGCCATATTGAATAGGCTATTGTTTTGTTGTGATAACCGTCGGCGGTTATGAAAGGCATTGCATTAAAATCATCTCTGCTTAATTCCGATTTTAATTCATATAACGCATCAAACAGTTTGTTTCGCAATGTAAAAAGTGTTTCTATGCCATCAGAAAAAGTTTCCTTTTTCTTTATCTGTGATTGCATAGTTTTATTTAACTCTGTCCATTCCTTGTTCATATTTATAATCCCAGATTGGAGTTTGTTGCCTTAACCTATAATTCCGGTTATTTCCATTTACCTTGATATTCCTCGCCTTTCTTTTGTACAAAATGAAATGTCCTTGAACACGATTTTGTCTTCTATAAAAAATCTGTACATCTATGGATTCTAATTTGCCAGTGAGGTTGCAAAGTAGCAGATAACCAAGCTGAGGCACATCAAACTCGGCGCAAAGAACAGCAATCTCATCGGATTTTTAATTTTGGCTTTTGGCAAATATGTAAACGCAATGATATTAGCTGCCAGCAAGGGAATAAAGCCGATTGTCAAAGTCATGCCTGCGCTGTCCCATGATTCCATGGGAAGCATTGCGTCGGGATTGCGGACAAAAGTGTCGTGCGTCAGATATGGAACAGCGAAAATAACCAGACAGACGCAGCCGATTAAATTTATGATTATGACAGCTGCCGATAATATCTTATTGAATTTCAACCTGCACATCCTTTTTCACTCCATTGCTTTTTACAGCCATCTCCGCAACTTTTTCGTTTACAGATGTTACCGTATCATCAAACCGCTGCGGCGTACGATTGTCCGACCATTATTTATTATCAATATATTGCATTCTTGAAAAGTCTTTCAGTTCAACGCATGGTCGCAGGGAATATTCGCTCCTGACCAGATTTTCTTTGCCGTCCACGGCTCGTCCGGGCCCGCCCAGAAAGGATGGGACGGGGCAAGTCCCAGCGGCAGGAACACCGCCTGGCACAGATAAAGGCTCCCGGTGCAGATATAACCCTCCGCAAGGTCGGGCTGACAGCCGTACACTCCCGTGCGCAGGAATCCGTTTTTGTCGAAAATCCTGCTTCCGGCAGTTTTCGCGATGACCGCGGACAGGGCGCATCTGACCTGCGCGGGAGCCATGCCGTCAGGCAGATTATCAATCAATGCGACATGGGAAAGCGCGTGGAACGCGCCGAAGCGGTAGCAGACCGAGCGGCCTGTTATCGGGTATGTGCCGTCAGGAGCTATCAGCCGCTCCAGAATCGCGGCGTAGCGCGACTCCCTTTTTCTCGCTTCGGGCAGGAGCTCCGCGAATTCAGGATAGGACTGCGACAGAACGCGCAGGCAGTCGACATACATCGGATGAATGACAAAACTGTTGTAATAGTCAAAGTGGAAGCGCTCGCCGTCACCGTACGTCCCGTCGCCGAAATACCATCTCTCAAAAGCGGCGGCGGCATTTCTGACAGGGGCAACATCATGTTCCTCGCCCATTATGTGCAGCGCGGTCTCAATCATAGCGGAAAAAAAGAGCCAGTTTGTTCTCCACGGGCTGTACCTGCGGGTCGATTTCAACGCCGCCGCGAAGTTTTTCCTTGTCTTTCCGTCAAGCGACCTGCAAAGTGTGTTCGGAGCGCGGACTATCGCATGGGCCAGAAACGCCGCGTCCACGAGCGGCTGGCGGCCGTCGCCCTCCGAGAAGTTCATGAAATCAGGCGATGACGGGTCGGTCGCGGCGTCGATGCATTCCCGCGCCAAGTCTCTATATTCCTTCTGAAGCGCGGCCTCTCTCCTGCTTTTATCTGCCAGACCGTCAAGCTCCAGCCACGGCACCATGCCTGTCATCGTCCTGCCGAACGCCTCAAGGTGGGCATACGGAGCGCGGTCAGACCTGTCAACCGGCATTCGCTCATGCAGACACCGTGCGGCAAGGTTCCTCAGCACCGAGTCGGCGATTCTCAGCATGAGTGAAAGCCATTTTCTTCGCGTATTTCTCATAGTTTTATCCTTTTAAATTCGTAATGAGAGCATACTATTACTTTAGTGGTTAAACTTCAATAAAAAGGTAAATCGGTACAGCAATTTCTAATTGCATACAGGGGGACAGCCCTTTATTCCAATTCAGCATTAAGGTCTGACCCAAGCTATCGTTTTCGACCTTCTTACGAAAGTCTGCAAGCCGAAGCATTGCTATCGTT
>JAFLVQ010000002.1:0-48907 GCA_022508205.1 Spirochaetales bacterium | reverse complement strand
GTTTTCGACCTTCTTACGAAAGTCTGCAAGCCGAAGCATTGCTATCGTTTTCGACTTTCTTGCAAAAGTCTGCAAGCCGAAGCATGCCTGATGCACTTAAAATCCAACTTGCACCTTGCGCGGGTTTGTCCGTTTATTTTGAACCTCATGCAAATCGAAGCTATTACTCGGCAGAACACTCCGAATTACCGTAATTTTTCCCCATTCGGAAACTGTCATATTTGGATAATTTTCATTGGAAATAATGGATTTTTACCGGGAATAAAATTTATGAAACAGAAAATTATGTTTCAAACTCTTCTAATTCCTTTTCGATTCTCAGAAGCGTATCGATAAATTTCCGGCGCAATGGTTTTGCAAATGGGTTTTCATTTTCCAGCGTGACAAACAAATCCTGTGAATCATGACTGAACATTTGATACATTTCCAGCATTTTGTTGTATCCTTTTGTGGCAACGTTTGAAACATGCGGTGCCAAATCAGCAAGTCCATGTGCAATAAAATGGCTGATTCCTTGTACTAATGCCATTTCTTTATCGTGCTCCTCAGCTGTCATTTTCACTACATTCAGGCACAAATTTTCACTTAAAAAGCGTATAACTTCATTATCAAACGGACGCGCCTTTTCCGGCGGACAAACGACAATATTCTGTCCCTTTGCGCCGCACCCTTTAGTACTCATGGGGCCAAACAACGGGTGAAGTCCCATGTAATAAATCTCCGGATTCAAATATTTCTTTGCCAATTGTAAAGTTTTTACTTTTACCGAACAAACATCGAAAATTTTTCCCTGTAAGTTTTTATTCAGCAATGCGGCATTTTCAGCCCAAAATGCATCGAGATATTGAACCGGAATTGACAATAGCACAATATCTTTTGAGGCGGTATCCTCCAAACTCGTCCGCCGAACATATTCGGGGACTTCGTATGTTGTTTTGGTATCGTAACAGTATAAAGGAAAGAAATCACGTAAAATCTCCGCCATTACCCTTGAAAAATTTCCAAATCCGATTATTCCGCAGTCCATTTTTACCCTTACATCGTTGTAAATTAAGCTTTTGACCGATTTTAAAAATTATAAAATACTTTTATTATTTATAATAATATGGTACGTTGTGCAACATGAAAGAAATACAAGACAATTTTAAAATTCGTTATATTTTTTATACTATATACGGTTGGGGATTATTCGCCGTAATATTTACTGCATTATTTCTTATCTTTGCTCCAATCTGTTTGCTGCTTTGCATTTTCGGTATCGATAAAAAAAGAAAAACAATCATTTGGTGTATAAAATTGGCGTGCAGAATATTTTTCTTTCTATTTATAGGACACACAATCATACTGAAAAACAACGGCGTCGGAAGAATGGAAAAAGGCGAGAAGCGCATGTATCTTATAAATCATTCTTCCATTTACGACGTAATTCTTGCCTATATTCTGCCCGGTGCATCTCGCTTTGTGATCAAAGACAAATGGATGAAAAAACCGTTTGTCGGTTGGATTCAGCATTTGGCCGGAAATGTCGTCGTGGGAGAAGATAAACCCGAAAATCACCAAATAGCCGATGGTGAACCGGATTCAATCATGGAAACAGTGAAAGCCTTTGAACAGGAAATGCCGATAATCGTTTTCCCCGAAGGAACAAGAAGCAAAAACGGTCAGATCCAGCGTTTTAAACGCGGTGCTTTTAAAATTGCATTGACCGGTCATGTAGATATTGTGCCGGTAATAATGGATGACTGGAATTGTGTGCGTCCTACGGGTGCCGGTGTGTGGATTCGCAATATTCGTCCGTATATTACAATTTTACCTGCGATAAAATATGAACAATACAAGCATTTGACTCATGCCGAATTGGCAAAACTTATGCGCAGTATAATGACAAGAAAACTGTATGAAATGAGAGAAGAGCAAAAAGCTGCGGATAAAAAAAATTATCGTCATGCAGCTAAGTTTGTGGAAGAAGACAAAAAGGTTAAGGAAAATCTCGATACTCTCGAAAAAGAATTAAAAGAAAAAAACATTGAGCTGATAAACTACCATTTGTCGTAACAAAGCCGTAATTTGACAAATATAATAAAAAAAGATATAAGGCAAAAACTTATAAACTATTTGAAAAAAAGGTGACTTTTATGCTGATTAATGTACAGGATATAAGAAAAGGCAATGTATTTAAGGAAAACGGAGATCTCTGGACTGTAATGTTTTTCCAACATGTTACTCCGGGTAAAGGCGGTGCTTTTGTAAAAGTAAAAGCCAGAAACATGAAAACAGGAAACCAAAAAGAAAACAACTATCGTTCGGGCGAAAAAATAGAATTAGTCGATGTCTTTGAAAAAGACGGAACTTACTCGTACAAAGACGGTGATAATTTTGTATTTATGGACTCGGAAACATTCGAGCAGTATGAAGTTCCTGCCGAAATGTGCGAAGATGTGGAAAAATTCGTTTTGGAAAACGGAAATGTGAAACTTTCTATCTATGAAGGCACTGTCCTTTCTGTTTCTCCGGAAAACTTTGTCCAGCTGCGTGTTAAACATTCGGATCCGGGAGTAAAAGGCGACACTGTTACTAAAACAACAAAATCCGTTGAAATCGAAACAGGAGCTTCAATTCAAGTTCCTTTGTTTATTCAGGAAGGCGATTTATTGAAAATCGATACAAGAACAGGCGAATATTTGGAAAGAATCAACGAAAAGAAATAGTTTCTTTTTTGTTTAAAAGCGGCTTTTCATTTCTTTACAAAAGAAATGTTAAGCCGTTATTTTTTTATGTTTGATAAAATTATAATCTGTTTTTTATCTGGGAGGGGGAAAATGGGACCGCTTTCAAAACTGAAAATATTCTTTTGGCTGCATTCTCATGAATATGAAAAAATTTTAAGTGTGACGGTATGCGATCTTTTTGATACAAAAGAATCTGCCGAGAAAATTCGTGCCCATGCACAGGCGGCTTTTTATCTGGAAAGCTATTTCGATGCACGTAAACACTACGAACTTTTGGTCAAACGCCGCAAAGCCACGCCGATGGACTATGTTCGGCTTGCCTACATTTACGCCCGTCACAATCAAAAAGAAAATGCGATAATTTCATGGTGCAAAGCTCTGGAAATTAACAAAAATCAAAGAACAGCAAAAAAAATTCTTGCTCATATCAAAGAAAAAGGACGTGAAATCGGGCTGTTTGAAGATGAATTTATCAGAAAACTCAGTACAAAGCAGCCAACTTTTATTCCTTTCAAAAGTATAATACAGGGAGCCGCTGCCGGGTGTCTGATTGCAGTTCTTCTTTTTTTCGCCATTACTCAAACTCCAAAGCTATACCGCGAAATTCGGTTGAAGCATTATCGCAGCGACATAAGCAAAGTTATGATTGACGAATATAACCCCAGTGTATTAAATGATTATCCCGATGAAAATAAGCAATATTCGTATAAAGAAGCCGAAGTCCGCAAAATGTTTGATACGGCAAAAGAAAAAATTATGAGCAATGACGATAATCAGGCGATTGTTCTGATGAATAAACTAAAATTTTCCAATGCATCGGAAAATGTAAAAAGCAAAGTCGAATATCTCAAAGGTTTTTTGCAGGTTCCCGATTATTCCGATTTCAAGAGTAATTTCGATTACCAAACAATCAGGAATGAACCCGCGGTCTACGACGGAGTGTATGTTTTGTGGCACGGAAAAATAGCAAACAGTGCGACTGCCGATGGTAAAACCGGTTTCAATTTGGTTTTAGGCGATGAAGATGCCGGCTACATCGACGCAATTCTTCCGGTAACATTTGAAAAGCCGGTAATTGCCGAGAACAAAACATTTGCACGCGTTTTCGGGCAGATAAGAATTTCCGATAACCAAAAAATCAGAATCGACGGGCGTATTTTGATTCGTGATTGATGGAGAGTGCTTATGCGTGCCGTAGTACAAAGAGTTTCCCGCTGCAGTGTAACAGTTGACAATCGGATTGTCGGCAGTATCGATTCCGGGCTTTTGGTTTTGCTCGGTGTATCGGCAAAAGACACTCAGAAGGATGTAGATTATATTACAGACAAAGTTCTGAACATGCGGATTTTCAGCGATGATAATGACAAAATGAATCTTAATGTGCAGGATATAAGCGGTGATATACTGGTTGTATCGCAATTTACATTGTACGGCGATATGCGCAAAGGACGCAGACCTTCTTTTTCTGCATCGGCACCTGCTGATGAGGCAAAAAAATGGTATGAAAAATTTGTCGAAACATTGCAGCACGTATATAAATCGGGAAATATCGCAACCGGAATTTTTCAGGCGGATATGAATGTCGAACTGTTGAACGACGGTCCCGTAACGATTCTTCTTGATTCGGAAAAATTGTTTTAACAATTTCTAAAATTATTTTAATCAGCGGAGGTTGCCATGAGTATAAAAAAAATTTGCGGCGGAAGTATCGGAACAAACAGTTATGTTGTCGACGATCTGATTTTCGATTACATCCCGGAAACACTTTCTTACATCAAAAAAAACAATATTCAGCCGAAAGCTTTATGTATTACTCACGTACATTTTGATCACATCGAAGAACTGCGAGAATTTCTTGACATCTTTCCGACAGTGGAAGTTTACGCTTCTTCCGAAGCCAAAAAAAATATAAATAATGTAGAATATACGCTTGCATCTACGGATTTTATCGATACGCAGCGCATTACTGCTGTATCAGACAGAACACAATTGACATTAAGCGATCACAAAATTCTGGCAGTAAAGACTCCGGGACACTCCGCAGACAGTATGAGCTGGTTTGTGGAAGATCTGCACTGTATTTTTTGCGGGGACTTGGTTTTTTACCGCAGCATAGGACGCACCGATTTCCCCGGCGGAGATTTATCCGAGCTTATAAATTCTGTGGAAAAACTTTTTAATTTGGCAGAAAATGGCGATACGGTACTTTATCCCGGGCATGGCGCGTCGACTACAGTGGATGAAGAAAAACAGTTCAATCCATATTTACGATAATCCCAATCGGTATAACAATGTTTTATTTTTTTAGCGGTGCTGAAAATTCCTTTTTCCATCGTACGGGTTCCCTATTTCAAAATTTTTCGCAATCAGGCTTCCGTTACAGCCTTTCCGCATAAATGTTCAATCTGCAATTTCAGCAAAAGAGTGCGCTTCCCTGCCTTTTCGATTTCTTCCTTTATATATTCATCATCGGCAGTAAATTTATGTCCAAGCGCAGTTGTGATATTTACAATTTTTTCCATGTCATCGATAATGCAAATTCGCCCAAAAACGACGACACTTTCCACATGCAGCGCCCATTCTCCCGGCTTATGCGTACCTTGCGTATAAACACAAAACGACACTTTGTCGTGACGCTTAATCGAATCCAATTTGTGACCGACTTTTGCGCAGTGGAAATAAACAGCTCCATCTTCGTCATTGTAAAAATGATTCATCGGAATTCCGTAAGGATAATCATCATCACCCAGCACCGAAAGAACACCGCGTTTTTCGGTTCGCAAAATGTCAATGCATTCATCAAACGGAAGTTCCTGCTTTTTTCTGATTAATTCTCTAAACATATTTTGCTCCTGCATATTTTATGTGAAATAAATCGCCGCAAAGATACCTGACTTTTTTTCGGTACTGTGGCTATTTTCGATTTTGTTCAAAAATCGCTGTTTCCCACGTATTCAAAAAGGTAATGGATTGTCCTTTAGCTAAATCATTCGCCGACTCATTAAAACTTTAAATTCTTGGGAGGAGTTATTACCCAGAATGCTTTCAGTTCATTATCGCCTGTATTTTTCAATTGATGCGGAATTCCCGAATCGAAAGAAATGCTGTCACCTGCCTGCAATGCAAATGTTTGGCTTCCTATGGAAAAATTTCCCGTTCCGCTGATAATTACGCCCATTTCTTTGCCAATGTGGCCGTACTCCGGACTTCCGCTGCTTGCTCCTGCCGCAATCGTCATAAGATACGCTTCTATTCCATGTTCGGAATCGGACTCCGGAGTCTGCACCAGCTGTTCATACGTTACGCCGCCTTGGACAATACGATTTCGCTGAGACTGATGAACTAAAGTAACATTGCGGTTCTTTTTGAAATCCTGAAACAGATATTCGAGGTCAATACCGAGAATTTCCACAATTTGCAGCAGAGTATCAATTGCCGGAGAAACTTTGTTCCGTTCGATTTGCGATATAAGGCTTTCGCTTACGCCGGCACGTTCGGCAACTTCTTTCAACGTAATTTTCTTTTTTTCACGCATTGTGCGCAACTTATCGCCAAATTTATATTTCATATTCCATCCCGAACACGTCGATTTTCTCAAAAGTATATAATCATTGTTTATAATTTTTTTCAGTTACCAATGCGGTGTTCCTTTATAGCAAAGTTTCTATTATATTAACACTCACTTAAACTTGATTTTATAATTTAGTTGGATTTTTGTATGACGGTATTTACCATATTTTCAAATAAATGTTTCAAGGCCGCATTTCGCTGTACTGTTCCCGTAATGCTTGGTTATTTGGCAATCGGGACTGCATTTGGATTATTGGCGGTAAATGCAGGTTATTCATGGCTGATTGCACTTCTTATGAGCATTATAATATACGCGGGTGCCGGACAGTACATCGCAGTGTCAATGTTTGCACAAAATGCCGATTTTGCCGAAATTGCACTTGTAACGTTGCTTGTGAACGCTCGGCACATGGTTTACGGACTGTCTTTGCTGGATAAATTTCGCAGTACAAAACCGATAACGCCTTATTTAATCTTTGCACTTACCGACGAAACGTACTCTCTGCTTACGACGGTAACCGTTCCCGATGATGTAAACAAGCGCGATTTTTATTTTTACATCAGTATGCTTGACCATTTTTATTGGATTGCCGGCAGTGTAATCGGGGCGTGGTTTGCAAGCATTTTTATTTCATTCGACTGCACCGGATTGTCATTTGCACTGACTGCTTTATTTATGGTACTGCTTATAGAACAATGGAAACAGTGCCGTTCAAAATTGCCGTTTATTATCGCCGCAATTGTTTCTGTGCTGGTTTTGATTTTTATCAGCAGGGAGAACATGTTGATATTTTCGATTTTAATTTCAATAGTGGTATTAATTTTACTGCGCAGGAGGCTGCCGTCATGACATCGATGCCGTTGTCGCGTGTATTCATTGCGATTTTTATAATTGCAGCCGTTACTTTTTTTACCAGAGCATTTCCTTTTTTGTTTTTCAGCCGCCGCAGACCGCCGAAGATTTTGGATTTCGTGCAGCAGTACATTCCGCCGATGATAATGGTAATTCTTGTAATTTACAGTCTGAAAGATACAAAATGGAGTGCCGCACCTTTCGGTCTTCCCGAAATTATTTCGCTGTTTTTTGTAACAATCATACATTTGCGAAAAGGCAATCCGTTATTCTCGATATTCGGCGGAACGATTTTATATATGATTCTCATTCAGACTGATATTCTTGCGGTGTTATTTTGACAAGTTGACAAAGTGCATTCGGCTTGCAGGCTTTCGCAGAACACCGAAAACGAAGTCGGGGACAGGCTCTAATCCCAAAGCAGAATATAGGTCTGTCCCTATCGTACAATTACAGTTTCTGCGCCGACAAAATCGGCAAAATGCAGAATGAACTCCCGCAGGTTTGACGTTCAAAGCACTGCTTTTGCTCCGCGCGGACTTAACCGCAAATCGCCCCAGAACCACCGTTAGGCCGCTTGTCGGCAAGCAAAACTCACGTTTTTTTTCAAAGTCATGGAAATTTTTCTTTTCGATTGTAAATCAATATCTAAAAATCTATACTTGATGAAAAAAACAAATTGGAGGAAACAATGAAACGAATAATTAATTCAATTATTGCGTTAATCGCATCTATTTTATTTTTGATTGGCTGCGAACCGAGCAGCAGTAGCAGCAGCAAAAAAGACAACAGTGGGGGGGGGCGGAAGCAATGGCGAAAAAGTCGCTCCCGGAACAATTGAAGAAACACCCGAAGCAATAAAAATCGTTATTGCCGCCAAAGAGAAATTAGGCGCAAATGACGAAGCAGTGCTGTACTATTACAGACCCGACGGAAATTATACCGATTGGAATGTGTGGCTTTGGGTTGACGCCGGAGAGGGTGCTCAAGGAGATTTTACAGACTTTATTGATGTTGACGGAAAAAAAGTCGCATATCTTAAATTCAGTGAAAACAGTCCTAACAACGACGTGAAAAATGCTGCTGAAAGTGACAACGGGAAGATCAACTTTATCATAAGAAAAGGCAATTGGGCAGATAAAGATCCGGATCTGGATCGGTCTTGGAATCTTTCATGGGGAAAACATTTTGCCGCAATAAGCGGGAATTCAAATGTTTATGCAGTAGATCCGAATGCAAAGCCACAGATTGTAGGTGCGGTAATGATCAGCCCATTGGAAATGCAGCTGACCCTTTCCTGCAAGTATGCAATCAGTGCATCTCCGTCGAATAACGGTTTTACAATACGGGCAACTGACGGAACCGAAGTAAAAATAACAAACATGAGAAATTATACCTACAGAAAATCAGACGATGAAAGATATCTGAAAAATTACAACTTCACTTCCAATTTTTGGGTAGAGATTGGAGAGGATTTGGATTTGGAAAAAACATATAAAATTTCTCATGCAAAGTTCATCCCCGATGACGGAAAGGAAATCGGCATGAATGAAGTTCTCAGTACTAAAGCAGCCGAAAAGGAAGCCGCAAACGAAACTCTCGGAGCTATTTATACTTCTGCAAGTACAACTTTCAAAGTTTGGGCACCTCTTGCAAGCGAAGTAAGTGTGCTTATTTACGATGACTGGAACGGAGCAAAAGAAGACGGCAAAGAACATAATTTTATCCTTACAGAAGAAGAAGCCGCAAAAACAGAGACAGCAAACAAAGGCAAGCGCACTAAAATGACTTTAAATGAAGAAACCGGTGTATGGTCTGTCGAAATTAAGGAAGATTTGAAAGGCAAATATTATACTTATGAAATCACAAACGGCGGTAGCACAAACAGGATTTGCGATATTTACGCACATTCCGCAGCACCGGACAGTGTTGCCGGACAAATAGTGGATTTAGCTACGGATACAACCGCACAGCCAGCAGGCTGGGAAATCGAATATACAAACCCATTTGAAGGCGAGTATACCGATGCTGTTATTTACGAAATGCACATTCGTGACTGGAGCCGCGCTTTTGTACCAAACAGTACCGGTAAATTCGATGAAATTACAAGTGCACTTAAAAGCTCCGACCCCGACAAATTTGCTGCACATTTAAAAGATTTGGGCGTTACACACGTTCAAATTCTGCCGATGTTCGACTATGCGGAAAAGAATGACGATGGTAAATATAACTGGGGATATAACCCATACCAATACAATGTACCGGAAGGCCGTTATGTAAATAAACCTGATGTTGACGGACGCAACGCTGTATGTCAGATGCGTACAATGATACAAGCATTCCACGAGGCCGGAATTGCCGTAAACATGGACGTAGTTTACAACCACACCAACGGAACAGGTATAGGTTCGTTGTTCGATATGACTGTTCCTTATTATTACTATCGTTTGACAAACGGAACTTACTCCAACGGTTCGGGCTGCGGCAACGAAACTGCTTCCAATCGGGTAATGTTTAAAAAATACATGATCGACAGCTTGAAACACTGGATGAACGATTACCACATCAACGGCTTCCGTTTCGACCTCATGGGGCTGCATGAAAAAGAAACAATGAAAGAAATTTACGCGGAATTAAAGAAAATCGATAAACATGTAATGGTTTACGGCGAACCTTGGACAGGCGGTAGCTCGCCCGTTGAAAACGGAATAACATCGGACAGCAAAAAAACAGTCGACGCCATGGAAGGTGTTGCGATGTTTAACGACGACATCAGAAACGCAATCAAAGGTGCCGAATTCGGCGGTTTCCAAAAAGGATTCGTACAAGGTACTTATGAAGATGGTGACAAAAAAGATTTGGTTGCTGCGGTAATCGAAGGACTGAAAGGGTCTCCGTCATTGACAAAGCATCCGGGCCGTTCCATAAACTATGTGGAATGTCACGATAACTACACTCTTGCGGATAAACTGGCGATTTCGTTAAACGACGGAAAAGATAAAGACGGATGGAAAGCGTATGATAAGTTTACCGAAAATCAACAAAATGAACTTCGTGCACAAAACAAACTTGCCGCCGCACTTGTATTCCTCGCACAGGGAACTCCGTTTATCAACGGCGGACAAGAATTTATGAGAACAAAACAAGGTGACGAAAACAGCTACGCCTCAGATGATGAAATCAATCAAATTGATTTGAAATTCAAAGAATACTACAAAGACGTATATAACGTTTACAAAGGCTTGATTAAACTGCGTAAAGAAAATCGTGAGGCTTTCGGCAGCAATACAAAAGCAACAGCAGAAAAAGCTAATAATGACGGCAGCGTAATCAAATATACTACAGAAGACTTTGTGGTTTATTTCAACTCATCAAATGAGGCCTTTAAAATCCCAGATAGTGACGGCTACAAAGCTATTAACGTAACAGAGGGAAAGACTGAAGAGATTGATTCTGCTCCGACAGCAGTTGAGAAAAAAAGTTTTGTTATCTTAAAGAAGAAGAGTTAGAAATAAAAACAAGGGACTTAAAAGTCCCTTGTTTTTTTACTTGCTTTTCACTTAAAATGTGATAGTCTTATTTGTAAAAAAAATAAAAGGAGTAAAAAATTGAAACAGTTTAAAGTATTTTTAACATTAGCAACTGTAATCTTGTTCATGTTCGGCTGCTCAGAACCCGATTCTGGTTCCAAAGAATCCAGCGAAACACCAAAAAAAGCAGTCACAAGTATAAGATTGTCACCAACTTCCGTAATAATTGCAGTTTCTTCATCCGAAACATTGAAAGCGACAGTATCGCCGAAAGATGCGGAAAATGCAGAGGTTACTTGGACATCAAGCGATGAAAATGTCGCAACCGTAAGCAACGATGGAGTAGTTACCGGTAGAGGAGTCGGTACTGCAACAATTACTGCCGAAGCAGGCGGAAAATCGGCAACTTGCGAAGTAACGGTAAAAGAGAAACGCGCTGCTGCAAATAGTTGGGAAACCTTACTCCCTTCGGATTATAAGTTAAATAACGAGTTCTGGGACAATGCCAGCGTGTATTTTGTAATCACCGACCGTTTTTACAATGGCGATGAAAACAATGACGAGTCTTACGGTCGTGAAAAAGGAGATCCTACAAAAGAGGATGATGCCGGAAAATTTTACGGCGGAGACATTGCAGGGCTTACCGCAAAACTTGATTACTTGGAAGAATTGGGTATCAACGCAATCTGGATTACCGCACCGTATGAGCAGATTCATGGTTTCTGTATCGGCGGCAACAGTGAATTCTTCCATTATCCGTATCACGGTTACTATGCAATGGATTACACAAATATGGACGCAAGTATGGGAACCGTTGAGGAGTTTCGCACTTTTGTCAACAAAGCACATGAGAAAAGAATTCGCATTGTAATGGATGTAGTTATGAACCATCCGGGTTACAACACTATCGAAGATGCTGTGCATTTGTATCCGGGAGTACTCAAAGATAATTTTAATGATACTGCAGAAATCACAATCAAGAATTATCATGACTATATTGATTATTCCACTGAAAAGTCTAACGGCTGGGACGACTGGTGGGGCGGCGACTGGATTCGCGCAGGGTTATGCAGCCACTATCACACAGGTAGCGGAGATTTAACAGGTTCGAGTGGCGGTGCTTTGCCTGATTTCATTACGGAAAACAATTTTGCCGTTAAACTGCCTGTATTCCTTACAAAAAAGCATACAGCTACAGCGGAAATGGCAAAGTTTTATCCTACCGAAGGATATAATGTTGTCGAGCTGGAAGAGAATTCAAATTACCGTGTAAGAGATTATCTGATTTACTGGCTCAGCAGCTGGGTGCGCGAGTTCGGTATCGACGGGTTCCGCTGTGATACGGCAAAACATGTGGAAAAAGAAGCGTGGTATCAGCTAAAAGTTGCATGTACACAGGCACTGCGAGACTGGAAAAACAAAAATTCCGACAAAAAGGTCGATGACAGCGATTTCTGGATGACAGGCGAGCACTGGCTACACGGCGTGACAAAAGATGCGTATTACACCGAAGGCGGATTTGATTCGATGATTAACTTCTCGTTCCGTTCGGTAGCAAAAAACGCGTTAACTACTATCTCCGATATAGATACTACTTATTCGAGTTATGCCGAAAATATCAATTCAGACCCAGCTTTCAACGTTTTAAGCTACATCAGTTCTCACGATACGGGAGCTCAAGACAGCAACGGTTTATTTTATTCCGCTTATTCAAAGAGTGCGGAAAAACAAATGATTGCAGGTTCATTGCTTGCGATGTGTCCGGGAGCAATTCAAGTTTACTACGGTGATGAAGCCGGACGAAAAGACAGCGACGCATCATTTAAGGGTGATGATGATCAGAAAAATCGTTCGCAAATGCCGTGGAAAAGCGTAGAAGCTGGTTACAATGCTGCTCTAAACTACACATTCGACGAAAACATTCACGCTCACTGGTCAAAAGTGCTGAACTTCCGAAAAAATCACACTGCCGTCGGAGCGGGTGTACACAAAAAGATTGACCTTAGCGCAGGCTATGCGTTCAGCCGTGAAAAAGGTAACGATAAAGTTGTTGTCGTTCTTGGCGCAGCTGAGGGTGAAGTGACAGTCGATGTTTCATCAATCGGAGCTGCAAAAGTAAAAGATTTCTACACCGGTGAACCTGCTGATGTTACAAACGGCAAAGCAACATTTACGATTACAGATAAAAACAATGGCACATTGTTAATCGAAGCTGCTCAATAATTACCGATTACAAAAAAGCTGTCCTAAGGGCAGCTTTTTTTTATTTACCTCCGCAGCTAAACTAATTTCCGCGCAAAATTAAAAGTATTACCGCCGACAGCCTGCCCTTCATGCAGTTTTTTCCATATCGCAATATCCGCAAACCTCAAATCGGCAGTCAATCCGTCAAAGCGTATTTCCTTTTTAGTTACCGCATCGCCCGTAAGTGAATACACTTCTTTGCTGAAAAAATATGAAACGTTGTCAAGCTGTCTGCATTCTATTTTTGTTCCGATGTTATCGGTAAAAATTGCCCCGTCCGTAAACTCCTTATCCTCAACTCTCGAAATAAACAATGGCAATCTGGCAAAAACCAACGCTTCGAGCTTACCGCAAACGGTATTATCCAAAGTTTCCATCACAAATTCATCTGCTTCAACGGAAGCATATACCGATTTGCAGCCTGCACTATACAGTAACTCGGCAGATTTTCTGTTTAACACCGAAAGCCAAAACCCTCCGTATATATTACATTGCCGATTCCCTGAAAGTATTTCAAGCATTGAAAAACTGTCTGCCTGAAAATTGCAAATTCCCAATGCACAAAAACGCTCAATCAACGGAATATAAGCCTTTTCTTCCGTTTCATAAATTACCGGCGGAAATGAAATTATAACATCGTATTTTTTCGCAAGCTCTGCAATCTCGTCAAACTCATCGTGAGTTATCTGCGAAGTTACACACACATTGACAATTTCCAATCCCGAAAAATTATCCTCTGTCACAAACTGTATCTGCTGCGGGAAAATCACTGCTTTATTCGGCGCATCCGAAAGTTTGAACCGACGATGCGAGGGCGTATATTTGTAATCAACATATTTCTTTACTTCTTCCGGAAGATTCGGCAGTGCACCGAGTTTTTTCTCAAGCAATTTCATTTTTGCCGCGACGCAATCCGCAACATTTTTTATTTCACGTGCAGCCGTTTGCCGATTTTTATCATCAACGCTTACTTCTATTCCCTCTTTTTCCAGCATTACAGTCAAATCTTCCAGTGTACCGATTTTCCCCTTTTTCGGTATCTGAATTTTCAATTCGGCACAATCTTCAAGCTCCTCTGCTTTTATTTTAATCTGCGCCTTTTTTTCGTCCGATGTAATCTCAGCCTTTTTCCGTAAAAGAAAGGAATCGAAATCAAAGTCTATTTCAGATGCGGTAATTTTATTGTAATTGCTCCAATTTTCATTTTTACCGATAAGATTTTTGTGATTGAAAAAATGCCCTTCTCCTGTTTCGCGTGCGGAATAATTCGCCAAACGACGACGAAATTCTTCTGTTTCGACATCGCTGCTTTGATTATCCAAAGCTCTGCGGTAAATCGAAGTGATTGCCGCAACCCAGCCCGGACTTTTCAGTCTGCCTTCTATTTTCAGCGTATTTACTCCGCAGGCTTTCAGTTTATCGAGATGTTTTACAAGCAGCATGTCTTTCATTGAAAAGTAAGGAAATTTTTTCCCATCGCATTCCCATGACAATCTGCACGGAGCCGTACATGCACCGCGATTCCCGCTTCGCCCGCCGACCCATGACGACATTAAACATCGCCCGGAAACACAAAAACACATAGAGCCTTCCACAAAAACCTCAGTTTCTATGCCGCTTTTGCTCGAAATTACACTGATTTCTTCTCCGGTCAATTCTCTGGCTAAGACGGCGCGCGTCAAGCCGAGTTTGCCGGCAAAAACCGCACCTGAGGCTGAAGTAATCGCAAGCTGCGTTGATGCGTGAAATGCGATTTTTCCTTTATAAAAGCGATTCAGCAAATAAATCAATCCCAAATCTTTCACTATCAATGCGTCGGCTTTTATCCGGCAAAGCATTTCGACGACTTTCGCAGCTTCGGCAAGCTCATTATCTTTCAAATCGATATTTACCGTGACGTAAACCTTTTTGCCCCGTTTATGCGCTTCTTCGCAAAGTTTTTTAAGAATCGGAATATCGAAATTATCCGCCGGACGGCGTGCATTGAACTTCAAATATCCCAAATAAACCGCATCGGCACCCGATTCCACTGCCGCAGCAAAACTCTTCAGATTGCCCGCAGGAGACATAAGCTCCATTTTTTTTGTCACAATTTTTCTCCTTTCACTAATAAAATAAGACCTTTGCGGAAAGAAAAATCTTAACCGAAAGGTCTTATCATTACAAAAAATCACACCGACATCAGCCGCCGATTCTTATATCCTGCCAAACACTGTTGTACAGTTCGATTGCCTCGCCTACATCATCTTTTATTTCGCACGATAAAACATCTTCAATCGGATAAACCGGAGTCTGCTGCATTAAACTGCGTGATTCGAGATTCATTGAAGGAAGCATTAAATAGTCGCAAACTTGGGCGTAAATATCCGGACGCAAAATAAAATTAATCAATTTATGCGCCAATTCCGGATTTTTCGCATCTTTCAGAATGACCATATTGTCAATGGAAAGTGTTCCGCCGTCGGGAATGAAAAAATCCGTTGTTTTCTTCTGCTGTTCATCAAGTTCCAGAAAAATATTTTCGGCATAACCGTGAACTACGAAAATTTCACCTTGCGCAAAACTTCTTGCAAAAGATTCTTGGTCAAAACGCAAAATATTTTCTTTCCATTTTTTCACCAGCTCACCTGCCGCAGTAATTTCATTTTTATCTGTAGAATTAGCGTGAAAACCGAGATTTATCAATGCCGCGCCAAGCACTTCGCGCATATTGTCCATTAAAATCATTTTTCCTGCCAAATCTTTGCGATTATAAATTTCAAATGATTTAGGATAATCTTTTACTTCATTCGTATTTACCGCAATTCCCGTAACACTTATCATATACGGCACACTGTATTCCTGATTTTTATCAAATGTAATACGGTCGAGAATTCTGCGATCCAGAAGATCTAAATTGGGAACTTTGGTTTTATCAATCGGCTGCAGCATATTGCTTTTGCGCATAATGGAAACATAGTCCCCCGACGGAAAAATGATGTCGTATCCCACCGCTCCGGAGCGAATTTTTACAAACATTGCTTCATTGGAATCGTACCAATCAAATTTCAACTTAACATTGTTTTCCTGTTCAAACTGACCGAAAATATGCGTTGGAATATATTCCGCCCAATTGAACAAATACAGCGTTTCTTTTTTTTCACATGAAATCATCAAAACCAAAAAAATCATCGGAATAAAACATTTTTTCATTATTAAGCTCCTGATTAAAAAATTGTGCCAACTTATACAATAATGAGATTTTTTTGTCCATAAAATAGAAATCCGATATTTCTTCTTTTATAAAGAAAAAAAATGTCGATACATTAAAAATGTAACAAGATCAAAGGAGTTTTATAATGAAAAAGATGTTTTTTGTCGGATTACTTTTTGCGGTTGTATCTGGAATTTCCGCTCTCGATACAAATGTTATCGAACAGGAAATTTTGCGGCTTGTTAATAAGCAGCGTATTGATAATGGGTTAATTCCTTTGCAGTCCGACGAACAACTGCAAAACTGCGCGCGCGAACATAGTGCCGATATGTTGGCTAATATGAAACTTTCGCATGTAAGTAAAAGCAAACTGCCGGCAGAACGTGTAAAACTTGCATGTCCTAATTTATTTTTCGGCGTGTTTGAAAATATCGCCTACTGCAAAGGCAAAAACGAAACAGAAATTGCCGAAGCTCTTGTAAATGCTTGGATGGATTCCGACGGACATAAAAAAAATATTTTAACAACTGATATAAACTACACCGGTATCGGAGTTTCTCCCGAAAGCTCGGATGGTATTCATTATGTTACACAATTAATGACCGACTCCATAGCTCGCCTTGTTTCCGGTGTTCCAAGCAGTACGGCTGCCGGCGGAAATATAACGCTGAAATGCGAATTTTTGGGAAGTTTTGATAAGGCCAACCTCGTAGTATTTGCATCATTTCCCGATTCGGAAGCAAAATTTATGTTGGATGACGGAAAAAGTTATTATGCCGGCTGCGGCGTTTTGACTCCTAAATGGCTTGATGACAAAACGTTTGAAATTTCCGTCGAATGCAAGTACGGAACCGGAGAATACAAACTGTATATGGGAAAAAATCAGCAGTATTATCCCGACTACATTACTTTCAGCGTAAAATAGTATTATAAAACAAATTATACACTTTTTTTTTAACAAGGCTGTAGAAAAATAGTTGACACTTGACGCTGTTTTGATGCAGCCTTACTTTTATAAAAGAGGGAAAAATGGTTTCAGAACAAAAAAATAATCCGCGCAGCGGTATCGGTTTTTTTGCAGTATTGCTTGTGGTAATTATTTTGGGAATAGTAATACTTAAAACGTGCAGAAACACCGGAAGCAAAACTCCGGAAGCAAAGAAAAACGTCGCTTCCGAAACTACGGAACGGGAAATCATCAATGATACTTTCGGTGCATCGGAAAATTCGCAGTCCAAACAAAGTACCGACATTACCGGAAAAGTGTACTTTTGCCGCATTTCGGAAGACGGAACACAAAAAATGCTTGCGGCATTCAGAAAAATTTCTTCGCCAAATTCGTTAAATGCTGCGCTTGAAGCTTTGCTTGCAGGTCCGACAAATGCAGAAGCGGAACACGACATAATTACCAATATTCCCGAAAATACAACTCTCAAAAGCTGCAAAATCGAAGGTGATACCGCATTTCTCGATTTTTCATCGGAGTTTGAAATCAATTCATTCGGCAGAGATTCGGCAATGCTGCAATTAAAGCAGATTGTTTTTACCGCTACGGAATATTCCGATATTAAAAAAGTTCAATTTCTAATCAACGGAGAAAACCGCACGTATCTCGGCGGAGACGGCATAGTCATAGGAAAACCACTGTCTCGCGATGATTTTTCTTGACAACGGGAATAAAAAATTGTTATAAGGACTCATCTTTATGGCGATGTAGCTCAGTTGGTTAGAGCATCCGGCTCATATCCGGGGGGTCATTGGTTCAAATCCGATCATCGCTACTATCAAAACTCCCTTTTTTTACAGGGAGTTTTTTTTATTTGCAGTACAGCGGCAGAAAATCAACGGAGGCACAAAATGCAGTTTATAAAAGGACAAAATGAGCAATTGGAAAAATTTCTTTGTTCGCATCCTTACAGTTCTTTATGGCACACAAAAGATTGGGTTGCATTTCAGGCAAAAAACGGAAATCGCGGCATTTATTTCGGTGCTGCCGACGATAACAATGAAATAATGGCTGCGGGAATCATACAGCTACGTCATCGTTCGATTTTTAAATTCGGCTATATCCAAGGCGGAATTCTTTACAAAAAAGACCGGCTGACTTGCGAACTGTACAATACGATCATCGGCGGGCTGAAAAAAATCGCAAAGGAAAATAAGCTAATACATTTTTTTATCGACTGGATTGTTCCGCACAATGACAATGATGCGGCTTTTCTGCGCTCAATGCCGCACCACAACTTCAATGTAAAACCCATAATACCAAAATTCACAAATATTCTTGACATTACCAAAACAGATGACGAACTGCTTGCCCAAATGAAACCTAAAGGACGTTATAATATCAAACTTGCCGAAAAAAAAGGTGTTATTGTGCGAGAAGGAACTCCCGAAGAAACAGAAGAATTTTATCATCTTTTGGAAATTACTACACAGCGCGACGGCTTTCATGCCAACGGATTGGAATACTACAAATCTTTTATTACGGATCTGCGGTTTGCCCGTTTTATGGTTGCGGTGTACGAGAATGAAATTATTGCCGGCGGGATTTTTACATACAGCGGGAAACAGGCTTTGTATTATTACGGAGCATCTGCAAACCACAAACGCAACGTAATGGCTCCGTATTTACTTCAGTGGGAAGCTCTGCGCTATGGAAAAACAAAAGGCTGCACATATTACGATTTTATGGGAATAGCAGATCCCCAAAACGGCAGTGATGCACTTGCCGGTGTAACCGATTTCAAACTGAAATTCGGCAATGGTGTAACGCAGTTCCTTCCGGCATACGACATAATTTTCAATCCATTGAAATATCGTTTATACCGGCTTGCATTGAAAATCAAACATCGTTTCAGCTGATGCTGCCCTACCAATAAAAAAAGGCTGCCTCATGATTTTTTCACAAGACAACCTCACGTATTTCTAATACTTACGATTTTATAACATCAAGTTTTATATTTTCTTCATCAACATCGGCAGTCGATACATTCACCGGTGCCGCTTTTGTAATTTCTACAGCCAATGTTTCATTTTTAATGATTGATTCATTATTATCAACCGCATTATTCACGCGTTCACTTGCTTCATAGACAATTTTAATTCTGTCCGTAACGTCAAAGCCGCGTTCCTTTCGCAAATTCTGAACGGCACGAATAAATTCTCTCGCAATTCCTTCGTCAATCAGTTCCTGCGTAAGTTTTGTATCGAGTGCAATCGTCAAAGTGCCTTCGTTCTGCACGGTAAGCCCTTCTTTTTCTTTTCTGTCGATAATAACATCTTCCGCAGTCAGTTCAAATGTATTGCCGTCAACATTCACTGTTACCGAAGTACCGTTTTCAATCATTGCGGCTTCTTTTGCTCCGAATCCGGCAATAACCGCAGCTACAGCTTTCATACTCTTGCCGGCTTTTTTACCAAGCACACGGAAATTAGCCTTGCATGACAATGAAACAAGTTTTTCCTCTTCTGTTTCATACACTACATTTTTGACATTCAGCTCTTCTTTTACAAT
The DNA here is from genome assembly GCA_022508205.1 of Spirochaetales bacterium. Lineage (GTDB taxonomy): Bacteria > Spirochaetota > GWE2-31-10 > GWE2-31-10 > GWE2-31-10 > RGIG8597. The sequence continues at coordinate 29,271 of JAFLVQ010000002.1, read as the reverse complement.
ACTTTCCATTTTTCTCATCAAGTCCATTTCGTCTTGATTTCTGGTAATTATATAAACCGCATTCAAAGGTTTTCGCAAGTTAATACCTACTTTCGCGCGCAAAGAACGCCCCATTTCCACGACTCGCTGAACAAGTTCCATTTCCCGTTCTATAGTTAAATCACGCTTGGAAGCATCGCCTGTCGGGTAATCGCATAAATGCACCGATTCGCTCATATTCTCGGTTCGCAGAGCACCGTAAATTTTTTCGGAGAGGAACGGTGCAATAGGAGCCGCAGCTTTGCAGAACGTAATCAACGCATTGTATAACGCTGTATATGCTTGTTTTTTATCGTTATCGTCTTCGGATTTCCAAAATCTGCGGCGGGAACGGCGAACATACCAGTTTGTAAGATTGTCGATATAATCATACAGAGAACGTACCGCAGTTTGGAAATCATACTCACCCAAAGCTTTGTCACAATCTGCCGCCAATTTTTCCGTATAACTTTGCAGCCAAATATCAAGCGGATTTTTATAATTATTATCCTGATTTTCCGGAGCCCAGTTGTCTACCTTTGCATAAGTTACAAAAAACGAATACGTATTCCACAGTGGCAGGTGGTAACGCTTGATTACATCTTCAACGCCTTTTTCACTGAATAATAACTCACCGGCCTTAATTGCAGCTGAATTCATCAGGAACAAACGCAGTGCATCTGCTCCGTATTTATTGAAAATATAATCTACTTCGGGATAATTTTTCAGTCGTTTTGACATTTTCCGACCGTCTTCTGCCAGCACAAGTCCATTTACCACAACATTTTTCATAGGACTTTGACCGAATAATGCCGCACCCAAAACTGTCAATGTATAAAACCAGCCTCTTGTTTGATCCAAACCTTCGGCAATAAAATCTGCCGGAAATGTAGCATCAAACGCTTCTTTATTTTCAAACGGATAATGCTTTTGCGCGTAAGGCATAGAACCAGATTCAAACCAGCAATCGAGAACTTCATCTACACGCTGCATTTTCGCTCCGCATTTTTTGCATGGGAATGTTATTTTATCCACAAAATGCTTGTGCAGATCGTCAAGTTTTACGCCGGATAATTGATAAAGCTCATCGATACTTCCGACACAGATTACTTCGCCGCAGTCGGGACACTTCCACACGGGAATAGGAGAGCCCCAGTAACGGTTACGGCTGATAGCCCAGTCCCGTGCGCCCTCCAGCCATTTGCCGAATCGTCCGTTTTTGATATGTTCGGGAACCCAATTTACTTTCTGATTGGCAGCAATCATCGTTTCTTTTATTTTATCGATACTTACAAACCAGCTTGACACAGCCTTGTAAATTAACGGCTGCTCACATCTCCAACAATGAGGATATGAGTGCTGATACGTTTCCTGTTTGATAAGTTTGCCTTCTTCTTTTAATCTTTTAATAATTGTTTTATCCAAAGATTTTACGTATTCACCTTGATAGTCCGTAACTTCGGCGGTGAATTTTCCTTCCGCGTCAATCGGACAAAGAGCCGGAAGTCCTTCTTTGCGCCCGATTTCGGCATCGTCCTCCCCGAATCCCGGCGCAATATGAACAATACCGGTTCCCGATTCCACTGTTACATGGTGACCTATAACTACGCGAAAAGCTCCTTCATTTTCCAAAGCTGTAAAATACGGAAACAACGGAATATAATGCAGACCGACAAGTTCCGATCCTTTCATTTTTGCAGCAATTTTAAGTTCGTTCGGGTTTTTGTAGTAGCGATTCGCAAGAACTTCCGCCATTATGTAATATTTTCCGTCATCTTCTACTTTGATGTAGTCAATATCTTCGCCTACTGCCAGGCCGGTATTTGAAGGCAATGTCCAAGGCGTCGTCGTCCATGCCAAAATGTATGTATCGGACTGCTCTTTTAATTGAAATGCAACGGTAACGGCCGGATCCTGAACATCTTTATACCCTTGATTTGTTTCAAAATTAGAAAGCGGAGTCGTACAGCGGCAACAGTAAGGCAGAATTTTAAAACCTTCATAGATAAGACCTTTTTCCCATAATGTTTTGAACACCCACCAGATTGTTTCCATGAAATCGGCATCCATCGTTTTATAGGAACCTTTGAATTCTACCCAACGTCCCATTCTTGTAACTGATTTTTCCCACTCATTGGCATATTTAAGTACACTCGCACGGCAGGCTTCATTGAATTTATCTTCACCATAAGCAAGAATTTCTTTCTTGCTGTTAAGATTAAGTTCTTTTTCTATAAGATTTTCAACCGGCAGTCCATGGCAGTCCCATCCCCATCGGCGAGGAACATACTGACCTTTCATTGTTTGATAGCGTGGTACAATATCTTTGATTGTTCCAGGTAAAATGTGCCCATAATGCGGCAGTCCGGTTGCAAACGGAGGTCCATCATAAATTACGAATTGTCTGCGTCCTTTATTGCGCGCAAGACTTTTTTCAAATGTGCTGTCTTTTTCCCATTTTTCGATGATTTCTTTTTCTGCATCGGGAAAATTTATCGACTTTTCTGCATCTTTCCATTCCATGTGAAACTCCAGAGTTTTTCTTTGTTATTTATAAAATAATGCGGTTTTATATCATTATGACGTATTATTTTCAAGTTTGAATTGACGGCGGAATTAAAAAACAACGTCGGTCTTTCGTGCTGCTATCGGATTACAAATTCTATTGTGTTTTTTAGTCTTCTTCCGGAATTTCTATCAGAAATGCATCGATATTGTAATCTTTCAAAGTTATAATAGCATCATTCATTTCATTCTTGTCGGAGAATGGTCCCATAACGACCTTATGGAAAAATCCGGCAGATGTTTTTCTGGGGTAAATATGAAGTTTGTTCAATTTATTTACTCGAAGCTGTTCAATCTGCAATAAAGCATTTTTTTCCTCCGAATACGAACCCAGCTGCAAATAAAGACCGTTCGGCAGCAGCTCGGAATCTTTAGAGATATTTAAAGACAATTTTATATCCGATTCGATTGCATTCAGCAAACTTTCGTCCGAGTTCTTATCTACGGAAACCATTTTAAGTTCCGTTTCGCTCTGATTCATCTTTTTCAGTTCTTCTGCCGCTTTTTTTGCGTAAAATGCCTGCGGAAAGGTTCCGATGCAAACAGAAAAATTATGCACTGCATTTTCCGATTGATTTTTCATAAGATAAGCTTTTCCCAAAAGGAAGTAACACTTACACGCTTCTTCATCGGTTGTAATTTCTTCCAATAAAATATGAAGCACATCGATAGCTTTGTCCGGCTCATTCAGATCCACATAAAGTGCGCCGCAGTACAAACCCGCAATTGTAAAATATGATGTTCCGTATGAGATTTCCAGCAGATTTCCATACACCTCCAAAGCTTTCGCATAATTTTTTTGCAGGAAATAAACCGCCCCCATTTCGTAATAAGCAAGTTTTATGAATTTTGAAGTTGAATACTCTGCAATGAATTTGTTGTACAAAGCTAATTTCTGTTCCGCATCAGGAGTAAGTCTGGCAAGTTTTAAAATTATCCACTCGGCAATCTGCGCATCGGTATTTAATTTCTGCACTTGATTATACACAGACAAAGCTTCATTCAGCTGATTTTGCGCTTCATACTTGCCGGCTTTTTTCAATAGTTCCGAAACTTTTTCTTCCGAATACATAAAAACGCAAAGTAATAAAAAAAATCCGCAGAACAGAAATCGTCTCATATTTTCTTTCCGGTTAATGTAGATCCGTTTACTCCCGTAGCTTCAATATCAATAACTTTTCCGGCATCGTCATCTTTTCCATCATAAAGAAAAATAAGTTCATTTGATGAAATTCCGATATGCCTTCCGGTACCGTCGTTCGCCGGGCGTTCATGCAGAATTTGAAAATGCCGCCCTTTCATTGCCTGACGATTTTCCACACCGATATTACGTTGAATTTCTATAAGTTTAGTCAGTCGCTCTATTTTTATTTCATCTGCAATCGGATCGCCGAGAGTCTTCTGTGCAAGCGTATTATCACGCTCATTATATTTGTACATAAACGCATCATCAAAACGAACTTCTTCGATTATATTCAATGTGTCTTGATAATCGGCTTCGGTTTCTCCCGGAAAACCAATAATCAAATCGGTCGTAAGTATGATATTCGGAATATATTCACGCAGTTTATAAACCTTACTCAAGAAATCTTCACGAGTATACTTTCTGTTCATTGCCTGTAAAATCGGTGTAGACCCCGATTGCAGCGCCAAATGAAGCCATTTGGAAATTTTAGGCTCTTCTGCCATTACTTCGATTAATTCCTGCGACAAATCTTTGGGATGACTTGACATAAACTTAACCCACGCAACGTCTGTTTCGTGTGCAATCTGTTTCAAAAGTTGCGCAAACGTTATATCTTTCGTATCATTTCCATAGGAATTCACATTTTGCCCCAGCAGCATTACCTGTTTTACGCCAAGTTCTGTCAATTTGTGAATTTCTTTGATAATGGAAGCTGAAGATCGTGAAATTTCACGCCCGCGTAAATAAGGTACAATGCAATAAGAACAAAAGTTATCGCAGCCGTGACTTATCGTCAAATAAGCCTTTGCGGGATTCAATTCATCCGGTGCCGTCTGAGCAAAAAAAGCTTCCGGATTTTGCTTTTCCGGAACATCAATATAACAACTTTTTTCCCCTTTACGATGAGCCGCGAGAATTGCCGGAATCTTATCCTTATGAAAATTTCCCACTACAATATCAACACCGCGTTTTTTATCGAGTAATTCTTCACTGATTCTCTGCGGCATACATCCCATTACAAGTACGGTAATATCGCGCTTTGTTTTTTCCTTCTTGTAAAATCCAAGCCGTCCCCAAATTCTGTTTTCTGCTGTTTTTCTTACAGAACAAGTATTTATAATGATAAGCTCGGCTTTTTCCTGAGAAAAAACTTGTGAATATCCAGCTGCCATTAAACGACCGGCTAACGCAATGCTTTCCGCTTTATTCATTTGGCAGCCGTATGTTTCAATAAAAAAATGCATCATTTTGCAGGTCTCGTCTCTGAAAATTGAATTTGATGCTTTATTCTGAATTTTGAATATTGTCCGTCTTTGTAATCTTCAATAACGGCAAACGTTCCATTTCCAATATAAGAAAACCGTTCATTGCCTTTCATTGTTACTTTTGATTTCAGTTTATCGTAAACACAATCAAAATGGACATAACTTTCGGAGTCGTCATTTGCCAAAGCTGTCATCATATTGGCAATCGGTTTATTGCAAATTGGACAAATTGACATCGGCAAACTTTCGGTATGATATGGCAAATCTTCTTTCTTGATTTTTCTTAAAAAACCTTTTGAAGCCGATTTTGTTTTTTTATATTTATTAAACTCATTTTTTATAAACAAACGTTTGAAATCTTCTTTTTTCAGATTTTGTTTCTTGGAATTTTCATTGTTCTTTGCATTTTTATTTTTTCGCTTTTTACTACTTGTTTTACTAAAATCCTTTTTTGCAAAAATCACAGAATTATCTTTTTTTTCCGTATTGATTTCTTTTGAAGAAGTGTGCGTTGAAATGGATTTTAATGAATCTTTTTTTTCTGCAGATGGCAGTTTTCGACCGTAAAAACGTCTTTTGCGTCTATGATTATAATTTCCATTTACATTATTGCTGCTTATATTGTCATTCAAAGTCCCAGAATCTCCTCTGCCAATAATACTGCTATTCTTGATATAGCAACCCTCAAATAAGATTCTTCACAAATTTTAACTTTTAAATCTCTTATTTTTTTTGGGTTTCGCGGACGTGCTTTCTTAACCATCGTATCTTATCCTCAAAATTAAAATAAATCAATCAGATTTTGATTTTTGAACCATTCCAGATGATAACATCGGCTTATAGTATCCTTACGAATTGCAATTACATCAAAACGATAATCATAATTACTTTCATGCTCCGAAATGTATAGTAAAGCACTCTTATAAAGACGTTTCAACTTTGTTTGTGTTACAGCTTCTGCCGGTGTTCCAAAATTATCATTGTTCCTTAACTTGACTTCAATAAATATTATCGTACTTTTATCAAAACCTATTAGGTCGATTTCTCCAAATTTCGTATGATAATTTTCCTCGATTATTTCGATTCCCTGCTTCCTGAGAAATTCAGCCGCAACTTCTTCTCCCTTTTTACCTTTTTCTGTATTGCTTTGTTTTTTCATCATTTAATATAAAAAAGCCAAAAGCTGATCCTCGAACAGGAAACAGCTTTTGGCTTTATTTGTAAAATCATCAATCAAAACTTAATTAGCTTTTGCAACTTTCTTAAAGTTAATTTTTTCCTTAATAGTAGCACTCTTACCACTTCTTTGTCTTAAATAAAAGAGTTTGGCTCTTCTGATTTTTCCTCTTCTTACTAATTCAATAGAACTGATTTTAGGAGAATACAAAGGAAAAGTTCTTTCTACACCAACTCCAAATGCAATTTTTCTGACTTTGAACGTTTTTGTAATACCATGGCCTCTGAAAGCAATCACATACCCTTCAAAAACCTGAACTCTTTCTCTTTTACCTTCGATAATCTTTACACCTACTTTTACAAGGTCTCCGATATTGAAAGCACCTGCTCTATCTTTAAAAGATTTCTTAACTGTTTCTGCGTTTGCACCTTCAGTAACCAGTGCATCGGTTAATTCTTCAATATGTGCTTGTTCTATTTTTGTTATCACTGACATTATTTAACTCCCGTTTTATTTTATTTATTAGTGATTCTATAGATTCCTTACTTTGGTATTTTTCGGAAATTCTTCGATAACATTCAGGATTATCAAATAAATCGGGGCGCTTTTTCAACGTTTCCCGAATACTATCCAATAACTTGAATTTCTCTATTTCCTTATGATTACCAGATGTCAGAACTTCCGGTACCGCCATTTCCCGATAGACTGCAGGTCTTGTATACTGGCGATATTCCAGCAGATTTTCGGAAAAAGATTCTTCTCTCAAAGAATCTTTTCGTATCACTCCATCCAACTGGCGAATTACAGCATCCATTAACGCCATTGCCGGTATCTCCCCACCGGAAAGCACGAAGTCTCCCAAAGAGACTTCTTCATCAACCAAAGTATCCAAAACTCTTTGGTCGACCCCCTCATAATGCCCGCAGATTAAAACAATATTTTCAAGCTTTGTCAAGTCAAGAATATATTTATGGTCTATTTTCTTACCTTTGGGAGAAAAAAATAATACTTTCTTCCCGATTTCCGGAATATTAAGAGATTCATAGGCATCAAAAATAGGTTCAGGTCGCAGCAGCATCCCCGCTCCGCCTCCATAAGGCATATCATCAACCTGACCGTAATTATTTACTGCAAATTCTCTGAAATTTTTTAGAGTATAATTAAAAGCGTTTTTCTCAAATCCTTTTTTAATAATACTTGTATTAAAAAAAGTTTCAAACAATTCAGGAAACAAACTCAAAACATAGAAGCTAATCAATCGAAGAATCCTTCATATTGATTAATTATCAAACAGCCATTTTCTAAATCAACATTATTAATAAAAGTACGGATGAAAGGATAATAAATATGTTTTGAATTGTCATTCAAGAGAATTTCCAAATTATCATTTGCGCCGGTATTTAATACATCCGTAACCGTGCCTACATTTTCTTCCTTATAAAAAACCGAAAGACCAATTAAATCCTGAGAAAAAAATTCCCATTCATCCAATGGTACCGCATCGCTGCGATTTATATATACAGAAGTCCCGCGCAGGAAATCCGCCGCATCTTTATCACAAATTTCTTTGAACTTCAGAATAACCTCTTCTGCTGAAAATCTTACAGACTCAACATCATACTCCGCTAAAAGACTTTCCACTTCGTCTGGTTTTCTGAGAAAAAGTTTCTTTATCTTTTTAAAACGTTTCGGATCATCAGTTAAAGGGAGAATTTTTACTTCTCCCTTTAATCCATGAGCTTTTCTAATAAAACCTACTTTTATTTTATTATTCATTCTTAATCGATAATATCAAGAAGAACGCGTTTATTACTTTTATTAGAAACCGCACTGAGAATTGTCCTTATTGCTTTCGCAATTCTGCCGTGCTTCCCTATAATTTTACCAATATCATTTTCATCTACTGATAATTCCAAAATGGTAGACCGTTCGCTTTCAAGCATTTTTACGTCAACCTTATCGGCATTGTCCACTAATGATTTGGCAATAAACTCAACCAATTCTTTTTCACTCATTCAGTGTTCTCCTTATTCTCGCCGGCAACAAAATAGTTATTTCTTTAAAAGTTGCGCCCTGTCAAATTTGAATTGCTTTTTATTCAAAAGTTTTCTGACAATATTAGTGGGTTGAGCACCATTTAAAAACCATTTTTTTACTTTTTCAACATCAACTTTTACCTGATTTTCTTCTTTTACTAAAGGTTGGTAAATACCTATTTCTTCGATAAATCTTCCGTCTCTTGGACTTCTTGAATCTGTAACAACAATTCTGTAGTATGGTCTTTTTGTAGTTCCTACTCTTTTTAATCTGATCTTAACCAAAACTTCCTCCTTAATTGGTCATTTCCGTTTGTATTTTCAGGCATTTTTATTTTATATTGCCCAAATTTGTCAACATATTTTTGTTTCTCATCATTTTCTTCATCATTTGCTTTGACTTCTGAAAATTTTTCAAAAGTTTGTCTACTTCCAAAATCGATACTCCGGCACCTCTGGCGATTCGACGTTTTCGCGATCCCAAAATAAGGCGTGAATCGTTCCTTTCTTTCAAAGTCATTGATTGAATAATCGCCTTTTGCCGCGCAATTTTCGATTCATCAATATTAATACTTCCCATTTTTGCCTGCATTCCGGGAATCATTTCCAAAATTTTTTCCATAGAACCAAGCTTATTCATTTGCTCCATCTGTTCGAGAAAATCTTGCAGCGTAAATTCCGCATCGCGCATTTTCTTTTCAAGTTTTATCGCTTCTTCTTCGCTGTATATCTGCTCTGCTTTTTCTACAAGAGATACAATATCTCCCATTCCCAAAATTCTGGATGCAATTCGTTCCGGATGAAAAACTTCCAAACCGTCGATTTTCTCGGATACACCGATAAATTTTATAGGTTTATCGGTAATCTTCTTTATTGAAAAAGCCGCACCACCGCGAGTATCCGAATCAAATTTAGTTAAAATTACTCCGGAAAGCTCCAATGTATCATTAAATTCCTTTGCAATTTCAGCAGCGTGCTGCCCTGTCATCGCATCACAAACAAAAAGCGTTTCGTCAGGACGAAGATCTTTCGAGATTTTTTTAATCTCGCTCATCATCTCCTTATCGATATGCAATCGTCCCGCACTATCGATAATCAAAACATCGTAATTGCCTGTTTTTGCATATTTAAAAGATTCCTTTGCTGTTTTTACCGCATCTTTTTTATCCCCAGTAAAAACATCTACGCCTGCAATTTCACCCACACGCTGCAATTGCTCGATAGCAGCCGGTCTGTAAACATCACATGCCGAAAGCAGAACTTTGCGATTTTCCGTATCCTTTAAATACTTTGCCAATTTTCCGGCAGTAGTTGTTTTTCCAGCCCCCTGCAGCCCTGCAAGTAAAATGACCGAAAGAGATTTCGCTGATTTAGGCTTTAACTTTAATCCGCTGGCAGTACTTCCCAGTATTTCGGCAATTCCGTCATAAACAATTTTAATAAACTGTTCTCGCGGATTTACAGAACGAACTACTTGTTCTCCGATAGCTTTGGCTGTAATTTCATTAATAAATTCTTTTACGACATCGACACTGACATCGGCATCCAAAAGCGCAACTCTGATTTCATTTATAACGGAACCGATATTTGCTTCCGTAATTCTTGCGTTACCGCTAATCACTTTAAATGAATCTGCAATAGCTTTAGTAATTCCTTCAAGCATAAAGAGTCACTCCTTTTTCTGAATCGGCAAAATAAAAGAATTGTCGTTTTTTGTCAATCTATTTTGTTTTAGACAAGTATCTATTACTTAAAAACAATAACTCCGACTTTCAGTAATTTTGGTATTTACTATTTTTTGATTTTTGCTTAGACGGGGAAATAATTTTCGCTGCAGTTCCTCTTTGTAATTTGCAGTCTTCCGATAACCACAAAGCAATGCCGGAAATTCTTCTGAAAAAAAGAAATCGCTCCACCGTTTCCCTGCAGCGACCGAACCTTATGCACAGCAAAAGTATTTCAAGTAAATTTTATGCGAGTAAATTACTCAACGGCAACATTCATTACTCTTTTATGCTTCAATATACGTTCCAAATGGTCAATATACTTGTTAATCATATCTTTGTAACCATAAGGAATTTCTTCTTCATTCAACAAAACCCCCATAAGGAACAAATCATTTCTGCCCTCGATATTGTCGGAACGTTTTATTACACCGTTCAAAAGTATAGGCTCATTGTACCCATACAAATAAATTGCGACAGTAATTCTTTTATTCAGCAAAAATTTAGGATTACACATCATAATAATCCCCAAACCGGATGCCGATAGATTTTTCAAAATGCACGGCCTTCTGATTGAATCGACTATGCAGTACGTATTGACGGAAGTAATTTCCATATCATCTACTACACTTGCATCAAGATTGATACGCAGCTCACGCCGTTTTTTAAAATTTTCAATAGACTGAAAAATAGTTCCGATAATTTCTATCAAATCATCGGACGGTCTCTGATTGAATTTCAGCGTAACTAAATAGGAAGATTCGTGCTGAAGCTTGAATGAAGCAAAGCTTTCAATCACAGAAGGAACAAAAAATATAATCGAATTTTTGGAATTTTTCGGGAGAAACGCAAGGCGAAGATTTACAAGATTTTTTGCCTTTTTAATAATTTCAAAAGCTTCCGTATCCAGCGGCATAATTACCTTTGCATCATGCATCGAACATGAATAAAGCACACACGGAAGATGATCGTTGGCGATTTTTACACAAATCTTTGTCGGCTCCAATCCAGTAACACTGCGAATTGATTTATTAAATGCGATTTCTTGCGCACCGTATTCTTCATATAACTCCTGTAACTTTTGAGAGGGTAATGTCGGCATAAATATATCCTGTTAGTATTATGTAATAGTAAAAAAGTCACTTATATTACTATAAATAAAAAATCTTTCAAACAATTTTTCCAAATTATACGCTGTTTTTTTTGAATAAATGCTCCGAAGTGTATAAATTCAAAAACATACTATGTAAATCAGGGATTTTATGTCAGAAAAAAAAGAAATCGATAAAGCATCATACGATACACCGATGATGAAGCAGCATAAAGAATTAAAAATCAAATATCCGGATGCATTCTTGTTTTTCCGCTGCGGAGATTTTTACGAGATGTTCGACAACGACGCCGTTGAAGCAGCAAGACTTCTCAATATCACACTGACCAAACGGCAAAATGAAATTCCGATGTGCGGAGTTCCATATCACGCTGCCGATTTTTATATAAAGAAACTTGTCTCTTTCGGCAAAAAGGTAGCAATCTGCGAACAGCTTGAAAATCCGAAACTGGCCAAAGGACTGGTAAAGCGCGGCATTACCGAAATAATTACTCCCGGCACAATAGTTAAAGAAGATCAGCTGACAAACAAAAGCAACAATTATCTGTTTGGATTGAATACCAAAGGCACGTGGCTTGAAATTGCATACATCGACATTTCCACCGGTGAATTTGAAATGGCAGAGTTGGATATAACATCAGGCTTTTCCGTATTGCGGGGAGAAATGTGCCGCCTGCTGCCAAAAGAAATAATAGTCCCTGAATCACTGCTTTGCCGTTATCCGATATTAGAAGAAATTTTCTCGGAAACAGAAGGGATTCTGATTAACCGCTTTGGTGACGAACAATTTCAGCCGGAAGAAAATCAGAAAATAGTATTAGCGCAGTTCAATGCCCAAAGTCTGCGCCAGCTCGGAATGCCCGAACTCAAGACCGATTTGACAGTACCCGGAGCATTATTGAAATACTTGCAAAATAATTTTCAAGGCTTTTTATCTCATATCCGCCCGCCGCATTACCGCAACAGTGACAGTGTAATGCGGCTCGACGAATCTACCATCAAGCACTTGGAGCTTCTGCGCAATCAAAACGACGGAACCACAACCAATTCGCTGTTTGAAATAATGGATTGCACATTGACCGCAATGGGAGGCAGATTGTTAAAAAAATGGATTGTGGAACCGCTGCTCCGTCCGAAAGAAATAGAAAAAAGGCTCGATATTGTAGATGTTTTTATAAAAACTTCGGGTTTGGCGGCAAATCTTGAAAATTCCATAAAAAATATTGCGGACTTGGAACGGCTTGCCGGTCGGCTGGTTATGGACAAAGCAACTCCGAAAGATTTGATCAGCATAAAAATTTCATTGCAGGAATGCGGCAAAATTATCAAACTGCTTGGAAACATCACGCAAATGAAAGAATTATTATCCACATTCGCAGCAATGCCAGAAACAGTAGCACTGCTGGAGGAACGAATAAAAGACGATCCGGCTACATTCATTGACGAAGGAAATATTGTAAAAGACGGTTTTTCAAAAGAATTGGACGAACTGAAACAGCTGTCTTCAAAGAGCAAAGAATACATCGGCAAAATAGAATCCGAAATTCGGGCAAATTTCGATGTTCCGAGTCTGCGCATCAAATACAATAAAATTTTGGGCTATTTCTTTGAAATATCGAAAATACAGTCAAAAAATCTCAACGGCGACTTTATCCTGCGTCAGTCTTTGGTCAATTCCTGCCGTTATACCAATAAAGAATTGTCTGAATATGAATCGAAAGTTCTTACCGCGCGGGAGCGAATCAATGAAATCGAACAAACTATTTTTATCGAAACAAAGGAAATTCTGTTGAAATCGCTTGTTCAAATTCAGGAAAACGCGGAAGTGATTTCCAAACTCGATGTACTGCTGGCATTCGCAAAAAATTCTCGGGAACGAGAATATGTGCGACCAAACATAACCGACTGCTTTGATTTGGAAATCATCGGCGGACGTCACCCCGTAGTGGAAACAAAAATGGATTACAATGATTTTATTCCGAATGATACGAAAATTACCGAAGATAATTATTTAATGATAATCACCGGACCGAATATGGCAGGAAAATCTACGTATTTACGACAAAACGCACTGATTATTTTAATGGCGCAGATTGGCTGCTTTGTTCCGGCGACATCGGCAACCATCGGAGTCGTAGACAGAATTTTTACCCGCATAGGAACATCCGACAACTTGGCGCGCGGACAATCTACTTTCTTTGTGGAAATGCAGGAAACCGCCAATATTTTAAAGTATGCTACTGGGCGAAGTCTTATAATTATGGATGAAATCGGGCGCGGAACAAGTACATACGACGGTTTGGCTATTGCATGGGCAATTCTCGACTACATCCACGACAAACGCATTTTAGGTGCAAAAACATTATTTGCCACACATTACCACGAATTGACACAGCTTGATAAAAAGGAAGGAATCAAAAATTACTCGGTAGCGATTAAAGAAGACGGCACAAGTTTTACTTTTCTGCACAAAATAATTCCCGAAGCAGCACAAAAAAGCTACGGGATACATGTTGCGGAACTTGCCGGAATGCCGGATTCAATCGTAATATACGCAAAAACCTTATTGGAAAAACTTGAACAAAATGATAACAACAAAAACACAATGCAAGGCAGCCGCGAAACAGAAGCATATCAAGACAATTTGTTCGATTTTCATGAAAATTATAAGGAAGATAACGCATCGAAAGAGATCTGCAATGCCGTAAAATTTCTTGATTTGGACAGAGTAACTCCAATTCAAGCGTTGACTTTGCTTTATGATTTACAAAAGAAAGCCAAAAAAAACAAATAATAATTTTTTGTGAAAACTTTCATTATCAAAAATGAAAATTAAAGCTATAAATAACAGAAGACAAAAAGTAACTTCTTATTCCCAGAGAGAGAAATATGACCCAAATCGAAAGACTTTTATATGAATCTACCTTGATCTCCGACGCTTTCAAAAAAATGATGTGGAAAAACGGTCAAATATCGCTTGACGCAATTTATTCGGCTCCGAAATTGGCAGAACTGCATGAAGACATATTTCCCAATCTTGTCGACCCGTTTTTAAACTTCTGCAGAATGAAAATCAGAATAAAAAATTTCGACAGAAAATCATTCAATTTCATTCTAATACTCAAAGAAACCGCAATATATGAAATTCAAAAACTGCTGGAAAAAAACCCAAAATATATAAGTATCTTAGGCAGTTTTAGCATTACAAAAGAAATACTCGATACTTACGAGAAAGAAATCGACGACAACAACAAAAAAAAGATTCAGGAATATTTGAAAGCCAACCCAAATAAAGATGCCAAAAGCATTATAGATGAAATGGAAACTACTTTGGAAAATACAAAACCGTACCAAGTTCATGAAGTTGATTTTTCATATCTCGATTTATTCCGCAAATATATGCACGATTGGCATAATTATTTTCTTTCTTTGATAGCAAGCACAATCTCGGAAACCGAAGAACAAGAGCGAATCGAAGCGGAGAAAAAAGCTCTTTTGTACAAAGCAATCGAGGAGGAAACATTTTATTTCGATATAAAACGCAAAACATTTCCGAAAAGTGACGAGATTTGGGATTTACTGACAAAATACATTAAACTGAAAATGGATGTTGTCGCAACAAAAGAGGACGCAATAAACTTTTTTTCGGACAAAAGCTGCTTTTTTTTGTTCTCAGCGACAAAATTGGAGCAGCAAACCGAGTATGCAAAAACCGTAAACGGACTTTCCTACAATCTGCAGGTTCAAAACAACAAACTTTCCGTTACCGAAAACGACAAAAAATACTTTATTCTCACTCCCAGAAAAATCGATGCGATAAGAAATATTCTGAAAAATATGCTGATTGAAAGTTACTCGATAAGAGAGCAGGATTCATTTGAAGAATCTCCGAAGCAATATATTTTGTACAAACCGAAAAAAGAAGAAATCTGCCAGGCTGTAATTGCATCGAAAGATATTTCTTTGCTGCGCTTTCTCGAAGAAATTATAATCAAAGATAAACAAGACCAGAATCACGCATCGTACAGCGAAGCAATAAAAAGAATTACAACATTAATGAGCAGCTCGAAAATAGATACTTTGCTTACCGGTTTCATCAACGAACAAACAAAAAACGCCAATTTCATCATACGAATATTAAATCAGCTTTTTACCCGAAGAGAAATTAAGAATATGAGCGGCAAAGAGAAGAAAGAGAAAGTTCAAATAAATAATTTATCGAAAATTTTCACCCCCTCTGCAGAGACAAGCACTTCCGTAATAGAAACAGCTGCGAATATTCTGCTTTCTTCCGGAAAAGACAAAGAAATAAATACAATTTTAATATCGGATGCAAATACAAACGAAAAGGTTTTTCAGCTGCTGCGTCTGTCACCTGCCATAAGCGGCAAAAGCCGAGCTTATATTTGTCTGAACAACAGCTCAAAAGAAGAATTTTTGAAATTGATGAAAACTACCTGAAATATTTCGGCGGTACTGTACTTGCTCCATATTTATTTCACAAATAAAAATAAGATGGAGCAAAGAATGGCAAAATATCTGCAAAACTTTTTATTATTCTGTTTGTTACTAATCGGGATAATATCGTGTACCGTAACCGAAAAGCCGACAACAGCAAAAAAGCGCACATCAATTACCGTTAGCATAGAGCCAGCTCCCGAGATAACCGTAAAAAAATATAAAGTCGGAATAAAAAATATTGACGGAACGGAAGTTACTTCACGTGAAGCGGTAAGTACAATTTATACATTCACCGTCGATGCCGGCAATTATATTTTTTACGCATTTGCTTATGATACTAACGGCAAGATTATAGGAAAAGCCGAAAAGGAAATGTCCGTATCGGGCGCAGACGAAATAGTACTTCAAATAGAGCCGATAAAAGCAGCTGCAATATTTACAATTGATGAAAAAATTGCGCTTCCTTCAATCATAACGAAGGTAAAAATCAACATTGCCGAAACCAGTAGAGAATATTACTTAGCCTATATAAAAGGCGAACCGATTATTTTCGATCAAATAGCGGAAGAAGGAAATTACCATTTCTCTTTTTACTTCATGGATAAAACCGAAACGGTGTATTTCAAAGATTCGGCAACTGTTTTTGTTTCCGAAAAAAATGCCGAAAGAACCCTCACGCCCGAACAGACAAAAGTCACTCCGTTATCATTCAATTTTTCCGCAGGCAGTATAATTTCTCCGAATGACGAAATATCAATATCATGCGAAACCGAAAATGTGCGAATTTACTATACAACAGACGGCTCGCAGCCATCTTCATCATCAACTTTATACACTTCGGGATTTACACTTACCGAAAAAGATTCTTTCGTAACCGTAAAAGCACTGGGAATTGCCGATAACCTCGAAAATTCGGAAATCCTAACTGTGCAGTTCTCCGTAAGCAGCAGCAAAACCAATGCGCCCGTAATCTCACCGAAAAGCTGCACTTTCAGCTCGGAGCAAAAAATTACAATCACATGCGAAAACGACAGCGATATTTACTACACGACAAATCTCGAAAATCCGACACGGGAAAGTACAAAATATACGGAACCATTCACTATTTACAATACCACAACCGTAAAAGCAATTGCTTATCGCGGTTCGGCAGTCTCCGATATTGTAAGCGAAACATTTACATTGCAGCAGACAGAAAAAGAGAAATTGCCGACGGTACAAATCGACGAAACCAATTCGACTGTTACGCTTACGTGCGGCAACGGCAGCGCAACTATTTATTATACAATCGATGACAGCGACCCAAACGAATCTACTTTAAAATATGTTGCTCCGTTTTCGATAGATTACAACCGCAAAGACATCATCGTAAAAGCAAAAGCCTTTGGGAAAAATTTCACGCCGTCGGAAATTTCGGAAAAATCATTTCAGTGTCCCAATCCAACATCGACAGCTCTGACAATTACGATTTCCCCTCAAAACGGCAGTATCGCATCATCAAAAACATTTTCGATTACAATCGAAAGTGACACCGTACTCACAAGTGCAGCGGCAAGAATCAACGGAAAATCTTACAATCTGCGACGCGGCAAAAATGAATTCAGAGTATCGGACTTCACAACGACCGAAGGTGCCTTTATAACAATATCTGCCAACGCAGAAAACCGTTTGGGCAGCAATAACTCGGCAACGGCAAACCTGAAGATTGCCAACCCGAAACTTACGGGAAAATTCAACGAATTGAGAATTTATCAAGTAATGGTGGAAAGTTTTCAAAGCGGAGATGCTTCATTGGGATTCTTTCAAGGGTACGGGCCGAGTAAGCACAACGGCGATATTAAGGGAATCATCAATGCATTGGATTACATAAAAGGTTTGGGAATGAACGCCCTGTGGCTGACACCGATATTCGATACAAACGCAAATACTCAGCTTGCGGCTACGGGCTACTATGCTTATGATTATTTCAGTATCGATCCGCATTTCGGAACGTCGGATGATTTCAGAAAACTTGTAGAAGAATGTCACAACCGAAATATGTATATAATCCTTGACGGAGTTTTCGGGCATTGGAGCGATTTAGGCTGCAAAGCTTCGCCGAACGGAATTACTCCGCAAAGAAGCAACGGTCAATACCGCGCGTGCGATTATCCCGGAAAAAATGACTGCACACTCGAATTCTTCAAAGAAGTGGCAACATACTGGATTAAAAATTACAAAATCGACGGCTGGCGGCTGGATCAATGCTATCAAGTAGGTTTGGGCAATAGCAGCTTAGGTGACGACAGCTATACAAACGGTCATAATTACTGGTATGAAATTCGCGATGCCGTAGAAAAAGCAGCCAATGCCAACGGAACGCCGGGAACCGACTGGGGAAGTTTGGGTTATATGGTAGGCGAACATTGGAACGGTGACGATTCCAATCCGCCGATAATTCAAAAATTCTCCGTAGAAAAGGGAAGCGCAGCAGGATACGGACTTCGTTCATGCTTTGATTTTCCAAGCCGCTATAAACTTGTTCAAATGTTTGCAATGGAAGAATCCAAAGAAAAATCCGGACTGTCGCTTTCAAATCTCGATTACGTAATGAAAAGTGCTTCGGCCAAAGGGTACTATCACCCAAGTAACGACGAAAGAGCAAGCGGTTATCTGCCGAACTTATTCATCACAAACCACGATTTGGTTCGTTTCGGAGATTTGGTCACTTGGAAATACGGCAGCAATGATTACTGGAAACGCCATAAGGTTGCGCTTTCGACATTGGCAGCTTACACCGGACCTATCACTGTTTATTACGGTGATGAATACGGAGACAAAAGCGATATATCATCAAGCTCGGATAATGCCGCCAGGACTTCAGGCAAAATTTCGGGTTTCACTGCCGATGAACAAGATTTGCATGATTACGTAGCTAAGCTGATGACTATGAGAGACGAAAATGAAGCTTTATGGAACGGAACATACAGCAGCTTGCAGTCGTCAAGCAGTACATTTTTCGCAGCGCAAAAATCCACAAGCGAGCAGACTATCGTCTACCTTGTAAATTATTCCAATTCATCGATAAGCTACAATGTGGGCAGCTCCGGAACAGATTTAATGACCAAAACAAAAACATCGGCAACTGTCAGCGTTCCGGCTTTGTCCGCAATGTTTATTTTGAAAGATTAAAACACCTCCGAAACCGCGCCGAAGTACATTCGTATTTCGGCGTATTTTTATTTTACAGCCACAGATTTCCGTAAAGATTTGTAAAATAAATTAAAATTCTACTACATATTCCGAAGTATTTAACCAACATCAAACTAAGGAGTCAAAAGTATGAAAAGGTTTTCAATTCTTTGTATTGTTATGATTATGACAGCGGCAGCTTATGCCGACAGGCCTATTTCTTCCGCAAAACTTCCGCAAAGCATTAAAAATTTTATTCAACAAAATTTCCCCGATGTTTCGATTGTTTCGGCCAAAACGGAGCAGCATAAGGAATTCGATGTCTGTTTAAGCGACGGAACCGAAATTGAATTTGAGAAAAACGGTCGCTGGGAAGACATTAAAAATTACAATGGACTTCCCGATTCGCTTATTCCGAGCAAAGCTGCCGAGTATATCAAAGAATCTTATCCGAATATCAAAATTATCGAAATCGAGGCAAAAAGAAGCAGCTGGGAAATTAAACTGCAAAACAACCGCGAATTGCTTTTCTCGTACGAGGGAAATTTTCTGAAAGAAAAAATCGACGATTGATTTTTTTCGGTACTTTCCGGAGCACTGCAAAACGGGAAAAATGAATAATCCCATAACAAAAACAGGTTTAGTAAAACTAAACCTGTTTGATTCCCTTGCATTACAGCTTCATTCTGAACGATACTTCCAGCGATTCATTATTTTCTTCATCGACTTTTATATCGAAATTCGGCTGAAGCTGATACTTTTGCTGCATTTTCAGATTGTATCGCTTTATCACGGCCTGATACAAAGTTTCATTATTGGAATATTTATGAATACCATAAAGCGTAAATGCCAGCGCAAACAGCGTAGATACCACAAATACTCCCGTAAGAACAATACAGATTAAGCCCGGCAGAAAAACGTATGTGTATTCACTGTTATAAAAAGCCAGCCACGTTTTGTACCCTTTTTTGCTCCAAGTGTCGTTGTTTGCCTGACTGATAATAAATACAAGCGACGGAATCATAAAGCAAACGCCCAATCCGCCTAAAATTCCTACAGTCGCAAAACCGGCAATTTTTGTTTGGCGCAGTTTTCTCCTGTTTTCGGCAAGCGCCGGATCATCGACAATAGCTTCAAATTCTTTTTCGGTAATAGCAGTCGAACCTTTGTAAAAGTAGAATTTTTTTGCAGGCGAATCAAAACGTGCGTCAAAAGTCGATGTGGATTTCACGGAAAGCAGTTCATCTTCAAGGTTCGTTTCCGTCGGATTTTCGGAATTTTCATCCGACAATTGCGGGGCTTCCGTTTCGTTTGCAAAAAGTACACCGCCCAAAGCAAATAAAATAAAAATCAAAAATGGTTTCAGTCTCATTTTTCTATCCAATCAGTAATTTCTATATTCTCCGCGCTTCATTTTATCCGAATCCCAAGGATTGCGTTTATCCGACCAGTCTACTCCGAGCAATATCGCAATATGAGTTGTCGCCGCTCTCAAACGATTGGAAAACGTTGTCGGATTGAGTGTCATAAGACCTTTTCCATTAAGAAGTGAATCGGTACGTATCACGAGAAGAAATACAGTATAAATATAAAATCCTTTTGCTTCTTCGTCATATATAAAATAAGTAATTGTCTTATATTCATCCGAATAGCAAACAAGCGGAATAGGAGTTTTGCATGTATTTACCAACACAAAATTATTTCTTTCGTTATATAAATCAGACTCAAAGGACAACAGCCCGAATTTATTGTCTTTCTGGCGAAAATAGCCTGTAATATGCGGCTGAATCTCGGTCAAAGGCTGCTGATCTTTTATTTTCACCCATTTTTTTGTCGTTGGATACGCATTAATAACCAACGTTTTTACTTCGTCGGCTCTTCTTGAGTAATACTGCATTCCGGCAAGTTTGCTTGCGTCACTTATTGTATTGTAGAAAGTCATCTTTGTCTTTTCGTTAAGTTCATAAGGCAAAAAAGCTTTTTCATCGGTAATCATCTGATAATTTTTATAATTTACCGGAGCGTAAGATGTAGACGGAACAGGCAAATCCAAATCCGTAGCTTCTTCATGATGATTGTATTTTATATACATCCTTGTAATGATTTCACCAGACTTTACCCTGTCGATTTCCTGCTCGGTCATAAACATATTTACTGTCAATTCTTCCGCAAATGCGCAAATTCCGATAACCAATAAACCGATAAACACTGCTGTTTTCTTCATTCGTACACTTCCTGATTATTTTAGTATCGTGCCTGTATAACATTTACGAACATTTATTACCAGACTATTAAAGCGTTTGCACAAAAGAAAATTTTCGTTGTACGCATTAATACCGCAATGAAAGCTATTTTGACACACCGCAAGCCGTTATCCTCGTGGAACAAATTTTGCTTTACTCTTTCAAAATATACACTGCGGAGGCTGTCATGGGCAATATAATAAATAAAGTTAAAATTTTTTCGATTATGTTTTTTCTGATATGGGGGGGGGTAGTAATTTTATCCTGCGACAACTCTTGCAAGGCGGAAGAAACTCCGAAAAGTGAAAAAGTTACACTCGCAAGTATAGATGTAACTTCCAACCCGACAAAAACGCTCTATATTGCCGGAGAAACATTCAATCCCGACGGAATGGTCGTAAAAGCGAATTATTCCAACGGTTCCGCAAAAGAACTGAAGAGCGGCGAATATACGTATTCTCCATCTGCAAGACTCACCGAGAACAACACAAAAATTACAATTTCGTACACTGACGACGGAATAAAAAAAGAAACCGTACTGCCAATCCAAATCGGATATAAAATCACAATCGACGACAATATCGAAAACGGAACTGTAACATGCGGCGTTGACAGAGCAGTTGCAAAATCTCCCGTAACAGTGACAGCTACCCCCGCAAGCGATGAATATGAATTGGAAAATTTATGGTACACATACATTGAAAAGAGCGGCAACGAAATTATCCGTAATATCTCACTTGGAAACAAAACATTTGACATGCCGAGCTACCCTATTACAATAAATGCTACATTCAAACGCAAAAACGAAGTTTCCAAGTACTCCATTACGCTTAACACAGTGGGCGAAAAAGATCACGTGACAGTTACGTTGTCGCATAATGACGGAACAACGCTTGATTGGAAGTCGGAAAGAATCCCCGCAGGCGAAGTAATCAAAGTATCGGCAAAACCGGATTCGGACTACATTTTGCCGGAAATACCGAAAGTATCGTATACAGATGAATACGGCGTACAGCAAAATGTCGAAGTAACAATCGAAAACGCAAACATCGGAGACTTTTCGTTTACTATGCCGGCATCACAAGTAATACTTACCGTAAGTGTAACAAAATTCGGAGCAAAAAAATTATCCGTCAAAATATCGGGAGACGGAAACGTTGAATTATCCGTAAACGGCGAATCTATACCGCTGGAAACGTATTTGCAGCCCGAAACCGAAGTTACCGCAAAAATTACACCGGCAGACGGCAATGAAATTACGTACATAAAGCTCAACGGCGAAACATTGGAATCATCGGAAAAAATAACATTTGAAATGGAGGACGTCGATTCCACTTTGGAAGTATTATTTTCCGCAAAAGCAGGCTACGAAATATTACAGGGAGCTGTCATCAACGGAGAGCTGAAATTCAGTCATGCAAAAGCATATAAAGGAACAACAATTACAGTTACAGGCAAGCCGGATGAAGGTTATGTCGCAATAGACAGCATAACCGTTACCGAAAACGGCACCACTCAAGCGGCTGTTGCTGTAACAAAAAACAGCGATAATGAATACACTTTCGTAATGCCGGAAAACAGCGTTACCGTATCTGCCGTTTTCCGAGGATATCTGATTACAATAAAAGACTCGAAAGGCGGCACAATAACATCCGCAAAAAGTGCCAAAGCAGGCGAAGAAGTTACATTAAAAGCGGCCGGCAACGGCGAAACAGCTTTGGGCGCGATTGTTATCAAAAACAGGGAAGAAAGTTTGGAAAATCAGCGAACCGATACAGGCAACGGAGTAAGCGAAATTACTTTTGCAATGCCTGAAGGCGATGTCGAAATCGAAGCTACTTTCGGACAAAAGATTGAAGTCAAACTCGAAACTACTCCGAATAACGCCGGAATCGCAGAATTGTATCAGGGAAAAACGTATATCATACCCGCAAATACAATGTATTTTGCCGCAGGAACCGAAGTTATAATAGAAACAACACCGGGAAAAGTCGGAGATGCAATCTATGAAGTTGGGCAGGTGGGAGTTAAGTGGGCAAATGGCTCCGGCAGCGAAGAAGTTACTGCTGCGACGAAAAACAAAGAGTACACATTCACCGTTCCCGATAAAAATATAATTATTACGGTTGTATTCAGCATTTCAAATGCAAAACGCGTATACATCGATACAGTTACGGGCGGAACCGTAATTGTCAGAGTAGGCACCGAAACAGTAACCAGCAGCAGCGAAAGCTGGCTCGGCGGCGACGCGTATGTAGTAGAAAACACACAAGTTACTGTTCTGGCAACTCCCGACGACGGCTATGAAACAGAAACTATCACATGGAACGGAAAATCGATAACCAGTGGCGAAACGGTTACTATGCCGTCGGAAGAAGTAAAGATTGCCGCAAAATTCCGGAAGAAGTCATACTCACTGACATTTACTAATCCGTCAGACGGAAGTTTCACATTATCAAGCAGCTACACTTACAGTGAGGCAACAAAAAAATTGTCGCCCGCAGGAACAACATACACAAGCGGAACAAAAGTACTTTATGGCGAAACAGTCTACTTGATTGCAACACCGTCAAATAATGACTACATAGAACAAATCAAGGTTACAAACACAACAGAAAATGCTGATATGAAAGTCGAAAGACTCAATAAAGATACTCATCCTTATCAATTCAACATGCCGGCAGCTAATGTAGAGGTCAATGTAACATTTGAATTTAGCGGAAGCGATATAAATCTTTGGGTCAACGACAGGGCAGTAAAAAGTTTCACATTGAATCCTACTCCGGATACTGCGACATGGCCGACTTTAGACAAAGAATACTATATCGAATCTGTGAATGCCGCAGGTTATACGCAAATGGGCTATCCGTTGAAAAAAGGCGATAAAGTACAAATTAAGGATAAAAACGAAAAAGCACTTGACCAGTGGGAAGGTGCACTCGGATTCAATAAAGACAATCCAAACTATAGAGTCAGCGAAGCGGCTTATATTGCTGAAGAGGACGGTATTTACAAAATGTATTATAAGATTTGGAATGAAAAAGATAATACCAAAGGATACTCTCAGTGGATAGAAATTCCAAGAACAGCAGGCTTGATAGCTGCCGACTATTACTTATGCGTAAATGGTGTGAATAAACACCAATTTTCAGTAAGTGCAATCATTGACAATAAAACATATCCGACTTTGAAGAAAGAACTTTATCTTAAAAATGTCCTTTTACAGGAAGGAGATAAAGTTACAATCGACACCAATGCCGATCCCGCAAAACTGCCCAACAACGGCATTCTTCACTGGGAAAAGGATAATAAAGTAGGAGCAAAGGACAGTCAGCCTTTTAAAGTTCCATCCCGCGGACAGTACGACTTCTACTTTAAAATTTGGGAAGATGCCGGCACTTCAATTTGGGTTGCGCCTTCATCAAATTAATCAATACCTCCAAAGAGGCTGTATTTTATACAGCCTCTTTTTTTTCAACCCGAAATGCTTTAATATTTTCCCCATTTTCAGTACAATGTCATAACACGGTAACACCAAGGAGAACAGTTTGAGTTTTATAGAAGAGCGCGAAAAAATCGGAACGCGGGCAAGTATTGTCGGAATTGCAGTAAATACAGGTCTGTTCATTTTAAAGTTTCTGCTCGGAACAATGATGCACAGTATGGCAGTAATAGCCGACGGTTTCAATAACTTATCGGATGTCGCATCTTCGATTGTTTCACTGATAGGTTTTAAAGTTGCCGGGAAAAAACCCGATGCAAAGCACCCTTTCGGTTATGGACGGATAGAATACATTTCAGCATTGGTAGTTTCTTTTTTGATTCTTACAACCGGGCTGTCGGTTATTAAAGATTCGTTTTCAAACATTTTAAAACCGACGGAACTTTCCGTTACAATGATAGGTTTTGTCGGACTGCTGATTTCCATTGCCGCAAAAATATTTTTGGGCTTTTACACAAAAAGTCTCGGCAAAAAAATCAATTCCGTTTCACTTACAGCTTCCGGAACCGACGCATTCAACGATGTTATAGCTACATTGGCAGCTGTCGTTTCAATAGTTGTTTTCTGGTTTTTCAATATAAATATCGACGGCTATATAGGCTGCGTTGTCGCGTTGTTTATTATCAAAGCCGGTATAGAAGTAGTTGTCGATGCACTGGGACCGCTTTTGGGGCAATCGGCAGATAAGGAAATTGTCGACAAGATCGAAGAACTGGTTTTATCCGGCAAAGGCATTGTCGGGATTCATGATTTAGTTGTTCACAATTATGGACCGGGACGTATTTTCGCATCTGCTCATGCGGAAATTCCATCCGATTGCGATCTACTGGGAATGCACGAGATTATCGATCAAATTGAAAGCAAGATTTACAATGAACTTAATATCGAAATTACGATTCATTTTGACCCAATCGATATTAACAATGAAAAACTTCTCGAAATGAAAGAAAAAATCGCAAAAATTATAACTGACATTGATAAAAATCTGAAATTTCATGACTTCAGAATGGTATCCGGGTATTCACAAACAAATTTGATTTTCGACATTGTGTACCCTTACGACTGCAAACTAAAAGAAGAAGCAGTTTTGCAGCAGCTGAAAACGAAAGTCGATGAATTATCGGCTTCCAGCGGTATGAAATACTTTGTCGTAATAAAAATCGATTATCCGAAAACGTAAATAAACCTGCAATCAATCTGCACAATATTTTTTCCAAATTGCAAATTCCGCGAATATTGTTTATACATTAGCAATGCAGACAATCAATACAATAAATCAATTTTTTTCCGAGCTATTAATGAGTACTTCCGTTGCTGATTTTGGTTACAACGGCATTCAAGTTGAAAACTGCGGTGAAATCAAAAAAATCGCTTTTGCAGTAGACGCGTGCGAAGAAACAATATTGCAAACGGTGCAGCTAAAATGCGATCTGCTGGTAGTACATCACGGTTTATTTTGGGGAAAAGATTTGCCCGTTACCGGCAATCACTACCGCCGACTGAAAGCGTTGCTCGAAAACAACATCGGGCTTTTGGCATATCATCTGCCGCTGGACGGTCACCCCGAAGTCGGAAATAATGTTCAAATTTTGAAAAAACTTTCCGCCGTGGATATTAAGCCTTGCAGTTATCATAAAGGTTTTGCTCTGGGATACATCGGAAATCTACAGCAGCCGACAACAATCGACAGCATCGCAAAAACGCTCGGTATTCTGGATAACAGTTTAAGAATTCTGTCTTTCGGAAAAAACAAAATTACAAAGGTCGGAGTCCTTTCCGGCAGCGGCGGGCATCACTTTCAAGATTTTGTCGATGCGGGAGCCGAGCTTTTTATTACCGGAGATTCAGAGCATGTTTTGTATCATGCAGCAAAAGAGCAAAATATCAATGTACTGTTTGCCGGACATTATCATACGGAAATTTGGGGAGTGCAGGCTTTGCAGCAACTTATCGCTGAAAAATTATCTATAAAGACAGAATTTATTTCTATTCCAACCGGGTTATAGCGGCGTTCCCCGCCATTACTAAGGAGGTTCACATGAACAAAAAACCATCTGTTTCTATTGTCGGGAGCGGAGTCGGAGGTCTTTTTGCCGGGGCACTTCTCGCAAAACACGGATTTAACGTAAAAATTTTTGAGGCTCGTCCGCAAATCGGCGGCTATCTCACAAGTTGGAAGCGCGGAGATTATTTGTTTGAAACTTCAATGCATGAACTAAACGGATTTTTCCCCGATGACTTGAAGTTAAGAACATTTCGCTATCTTGGAATATTCGATCGTGTAAAATTTATTCCGGTATCGTCACCTTATACTTCTGTATTCAAAGACGGCTACAAATTCACACTACCGCATAATTTCGACGATTACATAAAAAAATTGGCAGCAGAATTTCCGGAAGATAAAAAAGAAATCGAGCGGATTATGGAAAAAATAAAGAAAATATCTTCACAAGTTACAGGGTATTTGCACGAATCGGATTTTCTTACCGCGATGAAAAATACTCCGGTAAAATACCCGATGTTAATTTCGGGATGTTTCCAAACATTGGCACAACTCGTTAAGAAAATCAAAAATCCCAAAGCAAAAACCATTATTACGCAATTGTTTTGCTATTACTCCGACAACACCAACAAAATGAATATTTTATATTTCGCAATGCCGACGTATTCCTATCTCAATGAATCTTATTATATAAAAGGGACTTCCGCAGCGTTCAGCAACGCACTTGGCGACATA
Organism: Spirochaetales bacterium; assembly: GCA_022508205.1. GTDB lineage: Bacteria > Spirochaetota > GWE2-31-10 > GWE2-31-10 > GWE2-31-10 > RGIG8597. Next base: position 2,075 of record JAFLVQ010000002.1, on the reverse strand, counting down.
ATAAAAGAAAACGGCGGAATAATCGAAATAAATAAAAAAGTAACAAAAATCCTTTTCAATGGCAAAAAAGCCTGCGGTGTGGAAATCAACAATGGGAAAGAAACATATAAATCCGACCTGGTTATTTGCAATTCTTCATTAATTTCTACGTTCCGTAATATTATCGATAAAAAAGATTTCGGCGGAATCTGGCGGCGTCATGCACTTCATATGATTCCTTCTACTTCGCTGTTTATTGTCTATTTGGGATTAAAAGCGACTCCGGAAAAATTGGGCATAAAGGAATACTGCTACATAATCAATGAAAATGACGATGTAGCAAAAGTTACCAAGAAATGCGGAAAATTTTTTCCTCACAACCAGCGGCCGATATTTTTTACATCTTACATGCTCGACAAAGACATGACGAAAAATGGACTGCTGACGGTTTCTGCGGTAGTTACGGACAATGAAAAATACTGGAATAAGTATAAAGATGACAAGGACGCGTACCGCAATGAAAAAAAACGTATTGCAAATGAGTTAATCGAACGGGTAGAACAGCATTTTCCCGGCTTAAAAGACTGCATAGAAGTAATCGAAATCGGAACTCCGCTTACAATGAAAAAATTTACATTGAATGACGGCGGTGCTGTTTACGGAGCGGCTCAGGAATGGGCGCAAACAAATATTTTTCGTTTTCCCAACGCATTCCACAAAAAAAATTTATATTTCTCAAGCAGCTGGGCTGTTCCCGGCGGTGGAACTTCCGGCGCATTGATAAGCGCAATCAGCTGCGTAAGCAAACTGCTGGATTATTACGGTATAAAAAATGAATTTAATGATTTTGCGAAACCGGAACCGATTGCGGGAGATAACCGCCCGGAATCTTCGAGATGAAGCAGTACAAAATAAAAAAAGAAACGGAATTGTATCCTCCGGTAAAAAAATGGTTTGAAAATGCCGGTTTTACAGTACACGCGGAAGTAAAAAACTGCGATTTAACCGCAATAAAAAATTCCGAGTTGATAATTGCCGAATTTAAGCGGGGATTGACAATAGAACTTTTGCTTCAAGGCGTATCGCGTCAAAAATCAGCGGAAAAAGTTTACATCGTAATTCAGAAGCCTTCGGTGAAATACCGCAAACTTCAAGATATTTTGTACATACTTAAAAAACTTGATTTAGGACTTTTGCTTGTTGATTTTGAAGATGCTGAAAATGCTGTGGTAGAAGAAATTTTGGCTCCGGGCCTGTCTTTCAGGGTAAATAAAAAATCACGCACGCGCAGAATGATTTTCAAAGAATCAACGCTCAGAGCAACAGATGGCAACTGCGGCGGATGCAGCCAAAAAAAACTTCTCACGCTTTATCGCGAACGTTCTGTTTTCATTGCATGTTGCTTGGAAAAATTCGGAGAGCTTTCGCCGGAAGATTTACGCAAACTCGGAAGCAGCAAAAGAAAAACAGGGACAATTTTAAGCAAAAATTACTATGGCTGGTTTACTCGAATCAAACGAGGACGATACTGCCTTTCGGATGAGGGGAAAAAAGCATTGGCAATTTTCGGCGATACCGCAGATTTTTTTCGGAATAAATTAAAAGATATTGACAAAAAACCGATTTAAAACATTGAGGTTAAACATGATTCAACATAAAATCTGCGCATCGTGCAAAAGCTGCTGCCGCTTTGCACACGATCATATCAGAAATGAATATTCCGAAGAAGAACTTTTGCGCCATTATTGTTTCAGTCGGCATCTTTCACAAACCATTTTCCAATTTGACAAGAAAAGAAATAAATTTATAATGGCAAAATATTGCAAGCATTACGATAATTTTTGCTGCGATATTTACAATACCGAACATTTTCCATTTATCTGCGCGGCATATCCGTTTTTTGTCATTACAGAAAAATCATTGCTTAATGATGAAAACACGTGTCATTTAGCTATTGATAAAAATTGTCCGCATTGGAAGCTTTTCCTGAAGCAAGCGGACTGTATTAATGAAATACTGAAAAAGTACCTTGATAGAAATTTGCCGATTGATATTTTTCCATTGAAAAAAATGCAGTCGTTAGGATACCGATTAAC
>JAFLVQ010000199.1 GCA_022508205.1 Spirochaetales bacterium | reverse complement strand
TTTACTATTGATGAGTTACATCGGTTTTGGCAAAATGCAAAAATATTGCTTTCTAAATTGTCGTTTGAGGATGCGGTAAAAAAAGCGAAAGAAGAAACAGGGGACTTAAATGGAAAAACTTCTTGTAATTGATTTTGGCGGGCAATATGCACATTTAATAGCAAAACGTTTCAGAAAATTGGGGTTTTATACCGAAATCGCACTGCCCGATACCGAACTTGCACCTGATACAAATTTGAAGGGAATTATCTTGTCTGGCGGGCCGTCAAGCGTTTACGAAGCCGGCGCTCCTACCCTTCATTCTTCTATCCTCAATGCCGATGTTCCGATTTTGGGACTATGTTACGGGCACCAAATTATGTCGCAGCTTTACGGCGGAAAAGTAGGAAAAGCGAAAGTCGGAGAATACGGTTTTACCAAGTTCAACAAAGTAACCGATTCGCCGTTGTTTGAAAATATATCTTTTCCCGCACAAGTTTGGATGAGCCACAGCGATGAAATTCTTGTTCCCGGTGAAGATTTTGAAGTGATCGGCAATACCGATAATTGCGCTTTTGCCGCATTGGAAAATCGCAAGAAAAAAAGATACAGTCTGCAGTTTCATGCGGAAGTAATCGACACTCCAATCGGAATGGACTTATTTCACAATTTCGCGCACAAAATTTGTAACATGCGGAAAAATTGGGACAGTTCGCAAGTTTTGGGTGTAATCCTTTCGGAAATAAAACATGAAGCAAAAGACAAAAAAAAGGTTCTTCTGTTTCTTTCAGGCGGTGTGGATTCGTCCGTTGCTTTTGCCCTGCTGAATAAAGCACTGGGTACGGACAGAGTGTTGGGACTTTACATCGACAACGGATTTATGCGCAAAAATGAAACCGAAACTATCGAAAAAATCTACAAGGCTGCCGGTTACAGTAACTTTATCACAGAACGAGCCGAATCGCGCTTTTTGAATGCCGTAGGCACGCAGACCGACCCGCAAAAAAAGCGAAAAATTATAGGCGAGACGTTTATTACCGTACGAAATGACGTTCTGCAGCGGCTGAACCTTGATGAAAATGAATGGCTTTTGGCACAGGGAACTTTGTATCCGGATATTATAGAATCAGGCGGAACAAAACATTCCAATGTAATAAAAACGCATCACAATCGAGTCGACGGAATCAAAAAATTAATCGAAAAAGGGTTGATTATAGAGCCGCTTAAAGAACTGTACAAAGACGAAGTGCGAGTAATCGGCGCACATATAGGTCTGCCCGACGAATTAATTATGCGTCATCCATTCCCCGGTCCGGGACTTTCTATCAATCTGCTGTGTTTGGACAAGAATGCAGCGGTTGACGAATCGGAATTGGGACAGGCAAATGCCGATCTGCAAAGTATAAACCTTGAAAATTTCTTTGATAAACGCAGTTATAAATTGTCCGCTCTTCCGGTAAAGTCGGTAGGTGTTCAGGGCGATTTCAGAACATACACGCATCCGGCTCTTTTGGAACTTGATAATTTGGAAAATGATTTTCCGGATTGGAATACATTGGAAATGGCGTCGTCCTACATTACCAATAATATAAAAACGGTAAACAGAACGGTTTTGCTGCTGCATAAATCAAAATCCGACTGTCACTTAATACCGTCGTATTTAACACGAGAACGCCTTGATATGATAAGGGAAGCCGATGCAATCGTAACATCGCACCTGAAAAAATCAGGATGGTACAGTAAAATTTTTCAACATCTAACAATTTCTCTTCCTTATGCTTCTGCAAATGATAAATGTTCGATTGTACTCAGGCCTGTAGTTTCCGAAGATGTAAT
>JAFLVQ010000198.1 GCA_022508205.1 Spirochaetales bacterium | reverse complement strand
GAATATTTCCGATTCCGAAAAACTTGCGATGTTTAATCAGGAAATAACAAATTACAACAAACAAATTGCCGAATTGGACAAGGAAATCAATCTGCTGGCACAAAGTACGGATTTGGATGCCACTACAAAAAAAGCAAAATTGGAAGCAGAAAAAGCCCTTGCAGAAGAAAAGCGCAAAGTTACGGAAGCGGAAAAAATCAGATTGGCAGAAATAGAAAAAGCGAAAGCCGAAGAACAGATTAAGCACACCGAACGAGAGGAAGAGCAGCAAAAGAGAATATCGGAAGTATCACAAGAAGCAAATAAAAGAGCAGCCGAACTGCGAAATCTGAAAATGGCCAATCAATCGTCACTCGGAGTACTGCGTGTAATAGAAGCAAAAAAAGCCGCTCTTATAGAAATACGTGAAAACGTGGAAAACGAACAGGCGGCAATCGCGCAAAGCATCGAAAAAGAGTACAATACAAAAATAGATGCACTGAATAACACTCTGTGGAGAAAAAGCCAAACACTTGCCGATAATAAAACCCCGACAGAAAAAGCGAAACGAGAAAGAGCGGAGGAAATAGAAAAGTTACGAATCGAATGCATCAACAAAATCGAAACAGAACAGAACCGCATTAAAAATGCAACAAAAGCAAGTCAGAATGAGATATACAACGAAATATCGACAGATTTGAAAACACTTGGGGAAAAAATATTTTACGCAAATACATTAGACAGAAACTTACGCATGACAATAGGCGAATACGACGGCAACAAAGAAAGCTGGGAGGTAAAATATTCGGTCTTAAGCGACGGCGTAGAACTGTACACCGGCTATTCCGAAATCAAATATGCCGATTTGGAAAAACTGAAGCCGTCCAAAATGACGTATGATGACGCCGTAGATATGTACGACAGTTTATTCAAACTCAACGAACCGGTGCTTACATTTGAAATATCATATAAAATCGAACCGGTAAAAGATCTCATATCAACGTACGAATATGAATTCCACAGATTAGAAGCATTCGACACCACCAGCATAAAAAATACAAACAGTTCGGCATTATCCGGCAACAGTTTTCTTTGCAGCGGTTCAGCAAAAAAAGTTTACAAAGAAATATTGCCCGGTTATGACTTCAGAACGGAAGAAGAAAAGCAAAAAATAGCAAATGCAAAACGAATAGAAGATGAAAAAAGACGAAAGCAAGAAGAAAAAAGGCAAAGAAAGCTGGAACAAAAAAGAGAAATTAAAGATTCATTGGGAAATATGGTTCGGTTAGGAATTGAAGGAAATTTTTCCAGCGGTTACTTTATATTAGATTACGGAACTCGCTGGATGCTCGGAGGCGGAGGTGCTGTTGAAATTAATTATGTGACGACACATAAGTGGGGATTCGGTCTCATATTCGATGTAAGTTATCTTCACAGTATCACGGAAGAAGCAGAATTAAATTTCTTGCCGATAAGTTTTCACTTTCTTGTTGAAAAACATATTCCCGTTAAAACCGGACCGCTATTCGTTATCCGACCGCGGGGAACAATCGGAATGGGCGGTTCAAGTTATTGGAAAGATGACACACCGGAAGGTAAAGAGTTATCATACTTTTTGCTTATAACAACTTTAGGATGCTACTTCGATTTTTATAATTCAAATAAATTTGTAGCCTTTTATTTCGGTCCGTCAATAAGAGCATCTTTAGCTGTTTCGGATGAAAATCCTATTCCTGCTATCGGTCTTTTGCAGCCATCATTTTCTGTCGGGGTAAAATTTAATTACATGGCAAAGTAAGAGAAGCGGAGAAATCCGCTTTTTTTATTGGGCGGCTCTGCTCTTTTT
>JAFLVQ010000197.1 GCA_022508205.1 Spirochaetales bacterium | reverse complement strand
TAGCAAATCGGTTTATCGTACTGCGAAATCTGATACCCTTTGGGTAAATCCGGATACATGTAATTTTTACGGTCGAATTTTGTTACACGTGCAATTTTACAATTCAATGCATGCCCCGCTAAAATCGAATCATGCAAAACTTGGCGATTAAATACGGGAAGCATTCCGGGCATTCCCATGCACACAGGGCAAACGCGGCTGTTCGGATTTCCTCCGTATTTATTTTCACATCTGCAAAATGCTTTTGTTTTGGTTTTCAATTGAACATGTACTTCCAAACCGATAATCGGATACGGTTTCTTTATATCGGATGTGCAGCTCATTTTGTTCCTCCTAAAATAAATTCTCCGGTTCCCAGCAGTAAGCCGTCATCAAAACGTTTTCCGATCAGCTGCATTCCCACCGGCAGACCGGAAGCTGCATCAGTTCCAATCGGAATGCTTACAGCCGGAAGTCCCGCCAAATTAACGGGAATCGTGCAAAGGTCAGCAGTATACAGTTTGAGCGGATCATCGAAATTTTCTCCCAATTTAAAAGGGAGAACAGGAGACGTCGGAGTTATCAAATAGTCGTATTTATCGAATTCCCGCATAAATCTGTCTGCCAAAACAATTCTTGCCTTTTGAGCTTTTTTGTAATACGCATCGTAATAACCCGATGACAGTACGAAATTTCCGAGAATTATACGGCGTTTTACTTCATCGCCAAAGCCTTGACTTCTTGTTTTTGTAAATAAATCTTTTACATCCTCATCGGAATTTCTCGGGATCTGAAGACCGTAGCGTACTCCGTCGTAACGTGCAAGATTGGAACTGGCCTCTGCAGGTGCAATAATATAATAAATGCTGACTCCGTAAGTGATTTCTTCAATGCTTGTCATTTCCACAACTGCACCGGCAGCTTTCAAATCTTCAATTTTTTTCTGCATCACAACGCGCACTGCTTCATCGGTATGCTCGTTCTCAAGCGTTTCGCAGATTATGCCGATTTTTTTCCCTTTAATATCTTTAGCGGCAAAATTTTTAATATTTTCCGGAACTTTCGATGAGCTTGTAGAATCTTTTTCGTCAATTCCCATCATAATCGATGTCAATAACGCTGCATCTTCACAATTAAGCGTTACTGTTCCGACCTGATCGAGACTGCTTCCGAATGCAGTAACTCCCCAGCGTGATAATAATCCGTATGTCGGTTTGTATCCCACAACTCCGCAAAAACTTGCCGGCTGACGTACAGAGCCGCCCGTATCCGTACCAAGTGCGGCAGGGACAAAACCGGCAGCGACAGCGGCAGCAGAACCGCCCGACGACCCTCCGGGTACGTACTGTTTATTTACGGGATTCTTTGTCGCACCGAAAGCAGACGTTTCGGTTGTAGAACCCATTGCAAATTCATCCATATTCGTCTTTCCGACAAAAATCGCACCGGCATCGCAAAGACGCTGCACAACCGTCGCTTGATAAGGCGGAATAAAATGCTCCAATATCTTAGACGCGCACGTGTTAGGCATTCCCTCCACCGCAATATTGTCTTTTACCGCAACGGCAATTCCTTCCAATTCCCGATTAGTTCCGTCATTATAACGAACCTGTGCTGCCGCCGCTCTTTCATCCAATGTATTATTAACCGCCAGCAAAGAATTAATTTCCTTATCCTCTGCTTCGATTTTCTTTCTCAATTCCTGATAATACTCAGGCAATGACAAGCCGCCGCTTTTCACCTGATTCAGAAACTTTTTGTAAGTCAATTGTTCGCTCATAAACAAGTCCTATTACGTAAATATCGCAACGTTATAACAAAAAGGCGGTTGAGTTGCAACAAGGTCGCAAAT
>JAFLVQ010000196.1 GCA_022508205.1 Spirochaetales bacterium | reverse complement strand
ATACCCTCTTTGCTGGAATTAATCGAAATCTCTCCGCCATTTACAATAACCGCATCGTTTGTATGAATCCCGTCGGACGGTGCCCCCAAAACAGTGATTGTTCCGCTTAAAACGCGCACATATTCATCACTGCAGATAGCGTGTTTTTCTTTCCCCGTAACGTTAAGAGTTCCGTCGCCTTTAAAAATCAACTGTCCTTCACTGAAAAAAGCACCTTTACAATCAAGATATTCATCCTTAGACTCGGAAACTCCTTCAACATATTCCGGATTTCTAAGGTTTTCACCGGGTCTCGTTATTTCCGCACCGATTAAATTATTTGTACCGTTCATTACGACAAAACAACGCTTTTTCGATTGAATATTAACGGCAGGCCAGTTGCTGCTCTGCAAAGTTACATTATTAAAAATCAGTTTGAATTTTTTCTCACTGAAAATCAGCAGCGCACCGTCATTGCATGTTCCGCTTATTTCATACTCCGCATTTACTTTCGAGTTTATAATCAGATACGTTTTCCCCGAACCTCTATCTTTATCCTTTGTAATTACTATATTATCATTTGTACCTTCAACAGTCGGGTCGGCTGCTTCATTAAAAGTTATTGTTACTTTATTACTAAAAGTTTCATCCTTTGTATCATCAGCATATTCATCATCGGTAAACGATATTTCGCCGCTGTTGTTATACATAAAATTTCCGGATATGGTCTTTTCGTCTTCCGTATCTTCGGTATTGCCGCTATGTTCCGAATTGCCGCTTTCTGCAGCACAGCCATATATTAAAATCAAAAAAACACTCAAAAACAGTAAAAACAGTTTTTTCATTTATAAACTCTCCTCTGTTAAAACGAAAAATCATCAGCATTATGTTTACTGATGATTTTTCACGAATTCGATTAATTCTTATTTCACTTCGTCTGGTAATACTTTGACAGTATCAGCGGGATTTGAACCGATTGAAACAGTCGGTTTAGAGCCGGCAGCAAGCGTACTGTTGCTGACTACAACTTTTACATCACCTACCAGCTTCACAAATGTCTTACCTAAACTTGTATCGTCAAACCGTATTTCTTCGTCCGCACCCACTCCGGCAGGGAACGATGCAATTGCGCACGGCTGAGAAGCCTTGATTTTTTCACTGGCAACACCTCCGCCCACGGCATTCAAAGTCCCGCCCCAAATGTACACACTCTCTTCGGGATCCAAAACTTTGCCTACCGAAAACAAATTAACGGTACCGCCGGCAAGTACGATTTGCCCTTTTTCTTCGTCACTACTTTCAGGCTCGGCTATATTAACGCCCGTTTCCAAACCTTTGGCAGATGTACCCAAAGCCTTTATCGAAATTTTTGTATTGTCGCCTTTGATTATCAAGTGGTTGTTTGTGCTTATGCCGTGCCCTTTCTCTTCGCTTGTTTCGATATTGATTTCACCGCCGTCGATGTAAATAAAAGATTTTTCGGTCATATCGTCATCTTTTGAAAAATCATCTTTATCGGCCATAATCCCGATTCCCGGAGATTCAATGTTAATTTTCCCGCCTTTGATTACGATGTACCCCTTTTCGCACTGAATACCGTTAAACTTTTTCTTTGATGCATTTTCATCGCCAATACCGATAGTGATACCTGAAATGTTCAATGTTCCCTCATTGATTAATACCGCGTCGTTTGTGTGTATTCCGTCTTTTTTGGCACCTTTGACATTGACGGTAACTTCGCTGCTGTTGATACGAACATACTGGTCGCTGCATATTGCATGTTTACAATTTCCTGTGACATTCAGTGTTCCGCTGCCGACAAAAATCAACTCGCCTTCGCTGAAAATCGCACCTTTGGCG
>JAFLVQ010000195.1 GCA_022508205.1 Spirochaetales bacterium | reverse complement strand
GGCTGGAAAAACGGCGACATCTGCTTCACGGCGGACGGCACTTACTTCTCCGTCCAGATCGTTTAAGAAAACGTTATAACAATAAAATAAAATGAAACAATTGAGATTTTCACTTTTACTATTTTTTTTAACAGGCTTTTATGTTTCCGGGGAAAACAAGCCGGTTAATTCGCAACTAAAAACCATTCAGTCTATGGATAAAAAAAATGTTCCTTCAGCGACTGATGATGTATCCGGCGATACGGATTTTGTATCTCATCATGAAGAAAAGAAACTTTGGAAAGATCATATAAAAAATAGTGTTATTGAGAATGTTCTTTTTTCCGTATCCGCAGCAGAAGAAAATATCGATGGCAATAAAAATCTATTGGGTGTTTATTATTACGATAATAATAAAATACTGCACAAAACAATTTTTACAGGAAAAAGCATCAAAGTTCCGCTGAGTATTATTCACTCGAATTTTGTAAAACTCCTCCAAGTAGGAAAGAAAAATGTGTATGTTTCGTCACTGTTTTCGGTTGATAAAGAGTGTCTTTATTTTATCGCAAAGCATCTTTCCAATGGTTATATGATGTTTTTGTTTTCACTTCCGTTGGATTTTTTCCCGGATGAAAATTTTATTTTGTTCGATGAAAAAGGACAAACGATACTAAGTATCGGGTTCCATCCGACTGAAGTAAGAAAAATTGAAAATCTACTAAAAAATAATTTAGATAGTCTCGATACATTAGATAACAATTTCGACAGCTTCTCGATTATCGAGAGCAGTTCCTTGATGTATTTTTATACAAAATAAATTGCTGAAAAAATCCAGAACATAAAAAATCGGAGAATAGTATGGGCAAAATAATTGCAATCGCAAATCAAAAAGGCGGAGTAGGAAAAACTACCACATCTATAAATCTCAGCGTTTCCCTTGCTTTGCGAAATAAGAAAATTTTAATTGTTGATTTTGATCCGCAAGGTAACTGCAGTTCGGGATTGGGAATTGAGAAAGACAAAAATACGATTTACGAAGTTCTTATCGGAACTCTCGATATTCATGAATGCATAATGCCTACCAAAATTGAAAATTGTTCGGTGATTCCGGGACATATAAATCTTTCCGGAGCGACGGTGGAGCTCGTAAGAATTGAAGATGGTGCGTTTTATTTGAAGAAACAGTTGACTAAAATAAAAGATGAGTTCGATTATATTTTTATTGATACACCTCCTTCATTGGGGATATTAACGCTTAATGCGCTTGTTGCATCAGATTCGGTTTTAATACCTATTCAGACTGAATTTTTTGCAATGGAAGGATTGACACAATTAATCGGTACGATTTCTCAAGTGCGTCAGGGGCTTAATCCGCAGTTGAATATCGAAGGTGTAATTCTCACAATGCTTGATAAAAGAACATTGCTTACTGATGATGTGGTAAAAAGTGTTATTGCGCACTTTGGGGATAAAGTATACAAAACTATGATTCCCAGAAATATTCGCTTGGCAGAAGCTCCGTCTTACGGTGTGCCGGTAATATTACATGAAAAAACATGCGTAGGTGCGAAAGCATACGAACAATTGGCGGAGGAGTTTTTGAATGGCAAAAGTTAGGGGATTGGGACTGAATAATTTTTTGGAAAAGGAAATGGGAAAAGGTGTAGATGCTTTGTTTTCCATGAATGTAGCAACAGCTTCCGAAAAAAACGCAGGAGCTGTTTCTGCCGGTTTTACATATCTTCCTTTGGAACATATTATTCCGAATTCGGGACAGCCGAGAAAAGAATTTGATACTGAATCGCTTAACGAGCTGGCGCATTCCATTGAAAAACACGGTTTAATCAATCCAATAGTTGTCTGCAAAGAAGAAGACAATAAATATATAATTATTGCCGGTGAACGACGTTACAGATCATGTAAATTACTTGATTTGGACGAAGTTAC
>JAFLVQ010000194.1 GCA_022508205.1 Spirochaetales bacterium | reverse complement strand
AATTCGCAGTATTAATTCGTATGCAAACGGAAATGTGGCGTTAAGGTATTCTACCATTTTCCATTTTTCATCGTTTTCAAGCAGAACGATAGTTTTTGCGCTGTTGCTCAATGAGCTTATACATTCGACAAAACCGTTTTCCATGCTGTTGGCGTACTTGCGGTTGAAATTTCCGCCTATGGTAAAAAAACCTTTGAAGAAACCTTTTACGAATATGAAAAAAGGGTATTTTGCATATTTCTTTTTTGCGGTTTTCTCAGTCTTGTATGATTTATTTTCCGATTTGTTCTTTTTAGAATATTTTTCGTCTACTTCTGCTTTATTGGAGCTGATTTTTTCGTTGAATTCTATTTGTTTATCTCGGTTGAATTGCATCGCTTGAGAAGCCGGTTTTTCTTCTATAACTTTGCCGCCGCCTTCGACAAATTTATTGAACAGATCCTTTCGTGTTGCTTCATCCAAATCGTCAATGTTAAGTTTCTTTTTGATTTCTTCAAGTGATGACATCCTGTATCCTTATAATTAAATTTAATATATTCAAAAATTATTTGCTGCTAAAAAACTCGTTCTTTTATTTTCTTTATACATATAATTGTTACATCATCGCTGTAAGATTTAGGAACATTGATATGTTCGTTTAACTTACTTAATAAAAATCTGATAGCTTGTATTGGTGAAAAATCTGCGTGATTTTTGCTTATGTCGATAAGTGACTCATGAAACGTTTTTTCAAAGAAAATTCCGTCGGCGTTTGTTGCTTCGGTAACGCCGTCTGTTATGATGAATAAAAAATCACCTATGTCCAAATGAAAAAATTGCTGCTTAAACTCGAGTTCTTCGGTAACGCCGAGCATCATTCCGCCGACATCGTTTTGCTCGAAAATCGATTTTTTTGAATGCAGATGAAACGGTGCCGGATGCCCGCAGTTGAAAATTGTAATTTCATCCGAAAGAATGTCAATCTGACAGTACATTATCGTAACAAACACGCCGGCGTTTGAAAAAATATCGTACAAATCATTATTTATATCTTTCAATACTTGCGATGGTTTGTGTTTGGCATTGATTGCGTTCTGCAAAGATGTTCTTAGCAGCATGGTTATCAGCGCGGCGGGAATCCCGTGTCCTGTAATATCGGCAGTTATAATATCGATGTGAGTTTGGTCTCGTTCAAAAAAGAAAACCAAATCGCCGCTTACTTGGCTTGCCGGTGTTATTTTTGATGCAATTTCATAATTTCCGAACAATGTTCTTATAGACGGGAAAAGTTTTTTTTGTATATCCTGCGCCAGAAGCAGTTGTTGCTGCATTTCCAGATCACGCTTTTTTAATTCTTTGTTTGCTTCATCTTTTTCGTGAATGGATTTATCGAGCTTTATAGTCAATGTACTCATTTTGTCGTAGAGCTGTTCGAAAATATCTACATTGTAAACAAAATTTGTAATATTTTTAAATGAAAAGCAGATCCTTTTCTCGTCATTTTCCGTGAATGGATTATATGAAACAGAAAAAAATAAGTCGGTATTGTTTTCGTTTACATAAAGAGCTTCCATATCATCAAGCGGGTTTTGGAAGCAGTGATCGAAATTAATCGAAGGCATCGGATTTCTTGTCTGCCTGTCTAAAAAAACGACATCCGTCAACTTCTGGATATTCCCGAAATAAGAGCGAAATCTTTGATTGCCGAATAATATAGAAGTAGTTTCATCTATAACGGCGAGCCCCTCCGGAGCATATTCAAAAAAATCTTTGTTCATTAGTAATCCCTTAAAAAACACTCTTATATATTGTTTACATTACTTTGAAATTAAGTAGGTCAGAATAAACAAACTTCTTATACTACATAAAATATTTTTCTTTTCAATTATTTTCTATTTATTTTTTATGGTTGATAAACTTTACCTTTTCAACTCAGGTAAGTGTATTATTTTTTTTACAGCTATAAAGGAAATTGTTATTATTCATGC
>JAFLVQ010000193.1 GCA_022508205.1 Spirochaetales bacterium | reverse complement strand
TTCGGGGAACCGACACCGGACGTTTGCAAACAGAAAAAATTCTCACTTGTCTTTTAGAATTTTCCGCAAAATGAAATCATTCTAAATTGCCATTATCGCTGATTTATGATATATCGTTGAGCATTATTTTTTGCGAAAAAAGGAGATTTCCTATGAAATATCTCAGTACCGGTAAAAATTCCGATCCCGTTTCTTTCAAGGAAGCATTACTGCAAGGACTTGCCCCGGACAAAGGTTTATACTTACCTGAATCTTTTCCGAAAGCCGACAATACGGTTTTTGAAAAAAAATCTTTTCAGGACATGGCTTTTGAATTGGCAAAATTATTAGTCGACAAAGAAATTCCCGACTCGGATCTGCGCAAAATCACTGATGACGCATTTAATTTCGATGTTCCTGTAAAGAAAGTTCATGACAATATTTACGCACTCGAACTGTACCATGGCCCGACAGCGGCATTCAAAGATTTCGGTGCACGTTTCATGGCAAGGGCTATGAGTTACTTTTTGGGACAGAAAAAATTAACAATTCTCGTTGCTACTTCAGGCGATACGGGAAGTGCCGTTGCGAAAGGTTTCTACAATCTGCCTAATATCGACGTTATAATTTTGTATCCATCAGGAAAAGTTTCACCATTACAGGAAAAGCAGCTTACTACACTGGGCAAAAATATTACCGCATTGGAAATCGACGGCACATTTGATGAATGCCAAGCGTTAGTGAAAGAAGCGTTTATGGATGATGAAGTTAAAAACTGGCTTGATTTATCATCTGCAAATTCTATAAACATCGGCAGATTATATCCGCAGTCATTCTATTACTGCTGGGCTTATCAACAGGTAAAATCTATCGGTATTCCGGTTTTTTGTACGCCTTCGGGAAACTTCGGAAATATTACAGGCGGATTGATCGCAAAAAAGATGGGATTGCCTGTTAAACATTTTATTGCAGCTACAAATATTAACGATACGGTTCCCGAATATTTGGAAACAGGAACGTACCGTGCCCGCCCTTCAGTGACAACATATTCAAACGCCATGGATGTAGGAAATCCTTCAAACTTTGCCAGAATGCTTGCGATTTACGGGAATCGTGACGAAATGGCAAAAGATATTACCGGCTACAGTGTAACGGATGCCGATACCACAGCCGCAATTAAAACCGTTAAGGAAAAATACAATTACCTTCTCGACCCGCACGGAGCCGTAGGTTACGAAGCAGTTAAGCGTCACATCGAAAAAACAGGAGATACAGATACTCCTTATGTATTCTTGGAAACAGCTCATCCCGCAAAATTCAGTGAAGTAATACATAAGATTCTTGGTATTAATCCGGAAATTCCGGCTGTATTGCAGGAATACTTAGACAAAGAAAAAGTTTCTATTCCGATGAAACCTGTTTATGAAGAACTAAAAGCTTACTTGAAAACGAGAAAAAACAAATAGGTAGCAAAATTCATCCTATTCCGGTTTATAAGCACGAGTTTATTTTATTAAAAAGAATAAAAAAAACTTGACGCAAAAATTAAAGTGGTGTATATATGCACCATCAAACATTCCTTTGTAGCTCAGTCGGTAGAGCGGGTGGCTGTTAACCACTAGGTCGGGGGTTCGAGTCCCTCCGGAGGAGCAATAAAAAACCGTCTTAATCGACGGTTTTTTTTATGAGCTGATTTATTGAATACAAGATAATCTTCCGATACTTTTACAGAACGGAATCTCAAAAGGATTATCAAATGAAAAACCTTTCCCAATCTGAAATCAATATGGTGCTTGAAAAAATCAGAACGAAATACCAAAAACTAATAAATGTATACAAAAAGAATCCGGCGATGCAGGAAAATTTTCAGCAGCGATATATTGCAGCTCTTAAAATGCGCAAAAATTTATCGGTATTCCTGCTTGCGGAAATACAAGCCGTCGAAGAGCTTTTAAAAGCCGAAGAAGAAAAAAGAAATGAAGCTATAAAAAAGCGAAATCAAAAACCGCAGATTTCATTTGTGGATCGAGTAATGCAGGAAAACCAACG
>JAFLVQ010000192.1 GCA_022508205.1 Spirochaetales bacterium | reverse complement strand
AGATTTAAAATGATACTGAAAAAAATCAAACTATCACTGGTTCTTACCTTTATACTTTTGGTTTCGGCTTACGGCGAATCGCTGTCTGTCATGCACTGGAATATTTCCAATGCATTTGACACGGTTAAAGATCCGAAAAAAAACGACACCGTTATGACAACAGAAAAATACAATGACAAAATGAGCATTACCGCCGGAATCATAAAAAGATATGCACCCGATATTGTGACACTCTGCGAAGTGGAAAATATCAATGTATTGGGAGATTTGGCTGCTCGCTGCGATTATGAATATTTTTACCTAATTGAAGGCAACGACCCGCGCGGAATAGATGTAGCCATAATGTCTGTTTACGAAATGAATTACAAATCAAACAAAGACATGCCGACTCCGTATCCGGGAAACCCAAGATACAAATTCAGCCGTGATTGTGTAACGGGACAATTCAAAACACCAAGCGGAAAAAACTTTTGCATAATGACAACCCACTTGAAATCAAGCTTCCGTGATGACGGGAAATCGGAAATGAAACGCAACGCACAGGCAAAAGGAATGCTTACCGTAATCGATACTATTTATAAAGAAGAAAAAAACGAACCGTTTTTAATAATCACGGGAGATTTAAATACAAATCGCTACAGCTCTACACTGCAAATTCTCGAAAAAGCCGGATTGAAAATTCTTAATTACAAAGAAAAACAAAATGATTTTTATACATACATTTATAAAAACGAAAAGCAGGATTTGGATTATATAATCGTAAATCAGAAACTGGAAAAAGCAATGAAACATCCTAAATTACGAACAATAAACAATAAAATAATCTCCGGAGCAAGCGACCATTACCCGATAATATTGGAATTTGACTTGTAAACAAACAAAGAGGCATTAAATGAAAACGATAATTCTTGATATGTACGGCGTAATTCTGAAAGACACGGGAGACGGATTTTATTCCTTTGTGAATAAATTTTTCCCGAATTTAACGGCAAGCGACATTTACCCTATTTGGAGCAAAGCAGACATCGGCGAAATTTCTTCACTCGAAGTCCTTGCTCAAATTGGATTTAAAGGTGATTTGACAAAAATCGAGAAAGAATATCTTGATTCCATTGAAATCAACGAAGGTTTTTATGACTTTGCCGAACTTGCAAAAAAGCAGTGCAGACTGGCATTCATTTCAAACGATTCAAGCGAATGGAGCACATATTTACGCGAAAAATATAATATTAATAAATATTTTGATGCAATAACGGTCAGCGGCGATGTAAAAATGAGGAAACCCGATGAACGCATCTTTAAAATGACAATCGAACAGCTTGGCTGCAAAGCAGATGAATGCGTATTCATTGACGACAGAAAACCCAACTTGGAAACAGCCGAACTTTTGGGCATGAATACAATTTTATTCGGCACAGAAAACGTCGATTACCGCGGAAGAACTGCTGCCGATTTCAAACAGCTTGCCGAGATGTTAAAACTTTAATCGTGTTTCTCCGCACAAAAACGAAAAAAGTGCACTGTTGTCAAAAACAGACTCTTAGTGTATAATTCGCAGAAATTTTCACAAACGAGGAAATCTATGCATAAAATTTTAGAGAAACGTCAGCTTTCGGCGGATGTTTTTTACATGAAAGTAGAAGCTGTACATATTGCACGCAACAGAAAACCGGGACAATTTGTGATTGTCCAAATTGATATTGATTACGGAGAACGCATTCCATTGACGATTGCAGATGCCAATGCCGAAGAAGGCTGGATTGCCATAGTTTTCCAAACGGTAGGTGCCACAACACTTAAACTTTCCGCATTGAATGAAGGCGATGAAATCGCCGCAGTGCTCGGAGCTTTGGGGCGTCCTACTCATATTGAGAAAAAAGGCACTGTAATATGTGTCGGCGGCGGAATCGGAGTCGCACCTCTTCATCCGATTGTTCAGGGGCATAAAGCTGCCGGCAATAAAGTTATCGTAATCATCGGCGCACGAACTAAAGAACTGATTATTTTTGAAAAAGAAATGAGAGATTTGGCTGATGAGCTTATCATAATGACGGATGATGGCTCTTACGGAAAAAAAGGTCTGG
>JAFLVQ010000191.1 GCA_022508205.1 Spirochaetales bacterium | reverse complement strand
ACCTTTGACCCACGCCTTAAAAGGGCGTTGCTCTACCAACTGAGCTAGCAGGTCAGTCGCTACCTTGCTGCTACGCAACAAGATGGTCGCTTTATATCACGATAATTTGATCACGTCAAGTATTTTCATTAAAAATCTTATTAATTTCTTTTAATGAAAATAAATTTTTGGCAACATTCATAAAATTAGTATCCGGAGCGCAGCTAAATACACCGAAACCGGGCAATTCCAAAAAATATGAATGCAAAAAATATCCGTCAAATCCAACAGTTTGCGAAAATTCGGAAGAATCACGGCTGAAATATTTCAAATCTCCAAGTAGCGGAAAACCGGCACTGTTCATTTGTGCTCTGATTTGATGTTTTTTGCCGGTCCACAACGAAACCGACACGAGGGAAACTTGCGCATTAAACAAAACCGGTTCTACTTTTGTTGCGCAAAATCCTTGATTCTCTTTCAAAAATGAATCTTTCTGCGGAATATCATAGACTATCCGCGTACCGATACATTTCATTTTATTTTTCTGATCAAGCCGTTCTTCCATTTTCGATGCAATAAGAAATGGCTTGTCTACTATCCCAAAAACGACAGCATAATACCGTTTTTCAACCTGACGGTCTCGAAACGCCTCCGTAACTCGCTGCAAAGTCCGATGATTCTTTGCTGCAATCACAATTCCCGACGTATTAAAATCAAGCCTATTGCAAAAAGTCGGAGTAAACAAACTGTCCGTAGTATATTCATTTTTACGGTATAAGTAACCTTTTACATACTCAACTAAATTTTTGCGGTATTCTACTCCATCGGAATGAACGAGAACGCCGCGTTCTTTATTAATCACAAGAATATCAGCATCTTCATAAACAATATTAAGATGATAAACAGGAAACGAAACATTTTTTTTCTTGTTAAAATATTCTTCTGCCAAATAAAGAGTTACCGTATCGCCGGTATACAAAACGTCTGAACTGTCGACTTTCCTACCGTTCACACGGATTATTCCCTTCCGTATAATTTTAAACAAATCACTGTTTTTTACAGCATCGCCGACCTGCTTCTTCAAAAACGAAAAACATTTTATTCCGTTTTTTTTATCATCAATTGTATATTCCCGCATAGTTCACCTAACCCGAAATCTCATTCAACATTCGCAAGAGTCTGTTGTAAACCGTTTCAACTTCTTTTTTCTCGTCATCTGTCCATGCCGGAATCGCCTCTTCCAACAAATCGTTAAGCGCATTAATGGAAGTTTCCAATGAAGTATACATATCATACTCCAAGAAATACTGATACCTGTCATCATCGATTTTGCGCAGTGTAAGAAAGGCCGATTTTGTCTCATGTTTGCCGCGCTTTACCGTAGGATACGCCAATTTTTCCAAATACCGAAACAATTGATTCCAATCATCGGGATAAATCATCGCCGTATTACCGGGATACTGCCTGTTTATTCCCTCATTCAGCGGAATAACATCAAAATATTTTAACAGTACGGAAAAATAATCTTGTGCAACCAAAGTTTCCTTATAAAACAAACGCGCCTTTTTTTTACCGAAATTCATTTCTATAAGCTGATTTTTTTTGTCCTTCAACTGAATTATAATGCTGTAAGGAACGCGGTAATACGATTCGTTTTTATCTTTTTCTAAATCAAAATATTTATCAAATATAGTAATTCTCGGTTCGTATCCATCGCTTTTTTTGGATTTGGCTGTAGTTACGGCGGCCAAAACCTTGTTCTTTTTTGTCCTTTGCGGATTTGTCAATGCTAAATAAACATCTGCTAATTGAGTTTTGACCAACTTTTCGGGAAGCAGAACACCGGAACGCACATACGTCCGTCCGGTATTTGCAATCTCACCGCCGACGAGCCACTGCGGAGAATCGTAATACAAAAACGAACCGGGATGTATTCTAATATCGGATTCCGTAGCCGATGCAAAATCGTTCTTCTTTTTTTCGGAACGGTAACAAATATATTGCTTCAGTCCGGCACAAATGCACAACAAAATTTGATCTTGATTATATTTTGTTCCGATTTTAACTTCACGCTTTTCCAAAATGTTCGAAAGCTGATAATGAATATTCAAAATCTCATCCATTACC
>JAFLVQ010000190.1 GCA_022508205.1 Spirochaetales bacterium | reverse complement strand
AAAATTTGCTGAAAATCGAACCTGCAAATACCGAAGCACGAAATGCTTATGACCAACTGAAAAAAGGAGAAAACAACGACTCCTAACGTTTTTTTCCACGTTATTAATTTTGGATGTAAACTGAATATCTATGAAGCCGAATCCATGTCTCTTTTATTGCAGGAAAACGGCTTCACAAAAATATTGCCATCTTTGGAAGACGCCCCTGATATTGTAATTATTAATACATGTACCGTAACCGGAAAAGCAGAAGCAAAATGCCGCAACAGTCTTCATAAAGTCAGAAGAGAGTTTCCGAGTGCCTGCATAATACTGTGCGGCTGTATGATAGATGAAAATAATTTGGAGCAGCTACATGATGCGGATATATTAATTGACAATAAACATAAAAGTCAAATAGTGGAAATCATCGAATTATTTCAAAATGGTTTAATAACTAAAAAACCTTATTTGTTCACATCTTCTAAAGATGGAACATTTTCTTTTTCCGCAAAAAAGATGTTAGGTCATTCACGTGCTTTTACTAAAATTCAAGACGGCTGCAATAATTTTTGTTCATATTGCAAAATTCCATTTGCCAGAGGACGAAGTCGTTCTCGTTCTCCGGAGGATATAGTTCGTGAAGTCAAGCAATTTGAGAAAAACGGTTACCGAGAAATTGTTTTGACCGGAATAAATATTTCCGATTATCACAGTGATTCTTTACATTTTTCTGACTTACTGAGACTCCTTTTGAATGAAACAGCTACTGTAAGATTCAGATTAAGTTCGTTGGAACCGCAGAATCTGACACAAGACTTTTTTGATGTTATAAAAAACGAGCGCATTTGTCCTCATTTTCACATGGCTTTGCAAAGCGGAAGTACAAAAATTTTAAAGGCAATGAATCGGAAATATACAACAGATGCATTCCTGTCAATAGTGAAAAAAATCAGAAGCAGCAGAGAAAATCCATTTTTATCATCTGATTTAATTCTTGGTTTTCCTGGAGAAACAGATGAAGATTTTATCGAAACTCAAAACCTACTGAAACTTTCCGATTTTTCATATATTCATGTTTTTGCGTTTTCGCCTCGTCCCGGGACAAAAGCTTTCGATATGAAACCGAAAGTTCCGGAAAGAATCAGAGATGAACGAGTTCGTCTTATAACTTCAATGATTAAAAACCAAACTGTATACTACGCAAAAAAATTCATAGGCAAAACGCTGAACGTTTTGATTGAAAAAAATGGCATTGATTCGCTGTTTTCCGGGAAATCGGAAAATTATCTTGATGTACAAATCAAAACCGATCAAAAATTACTGCAAAAAGAAATTTACCAAGTAAAAATCGATTCCGTAAACAGTGACGGAAGCGTTATTGGAAGTCTTATAAATAAAAAAATAAGTGTCTAATTTGTAATAAAAAAGTGACCTCTTAAAAAAACTTCGGTCACTTTATTTTATGTATGTTCCACAACTTTAATCATTCCGGCAGCTTTTACAGCTCTGTCTCTCAATGATTGTATATCCTCGTTACCGTCCGAATACGTCAGTGCAACAGCCATTCTTCGATTTTTTCTGGTAATCGGTTTGCCGAATATCCGAATATCTGTATTTTTCAAAGATAGCGCATCTTCTACTCCTGTATATTCCGGTATTATTTGTGTATCGGAATCTGCCAAAATAACCGCACTTGCTCCGGCTCTAAATTGTTGGATGGAAATAGGCAATCCTAAAATTGCTCTTAAATGAAGTTCAAATTCATTTAAATTTTGAGTTCCGGCGAGAGTCACCATACCGGTATCGTGCGGACGCGGAGATAATTCAGAAAAATAAACTCCGTCTTCTGTAGATAAGAAAAATTCAACGCCCCAAATTCCGGCACCGCTTAGCGAAGCAGTTACTTTTTCTGCCATATCCTGAGCTTGCGCCAAGTGTTTTTCTGAAATAGGAGCAGGCTGATAACTTTCACGGTAATCGCCTGATTTTTGTACATGACCTATCGGAGCGCAAAATAACGTTTTGCCATTTTTCTGAGTTACAGTCAGCAGCGTAATTTCACTGTCGAATTTTATAAATTCTTCTATTATAACTTCCGTTAAATCCCCGCGACTTGTTGTTACTGCGTAATTCCACGCATTTTCAAGTTC
>JAFLVQ010000019.1:14317-27511 GCA_022508205.1 Spirochaetales bacterium | reverse complement strand
TATAAATGAAGATTTTTCCAAACTCGGAGATTTATCAATCGATTCGTTTGATACGGGCGACGATTTGCCTTTGGATAATTCATTTATGATGGATGATGATATTTCTTCAGGCGATTTCAATATGGATTCACTTCTGTCGGCTGATGATTTCAACGATTTTAATAACCTTGATGCGTTGCAGGCGGAAGATATATCGGAAGACGATGAGCAGAAAATTGCGGAAGAAGATATACAAGCGCCGAAAAGTGAATTGGAAGCAGCTCCTGCAGAAGATGCGGAAACTTTGCCGGAGTTGTCTGACGATGATGCGGTGGAAGACGCTTTGCCTGCGGCAGATGATTTCGATAACGACGGAGATTTGCCGAATACAAATAAAATGCCGGATTTGCCAAGTCTTTCGATTGACGGAGATGATGAAATCGATTTATCGAATATGTTAAATGATTCTACGACCGACGGCGGTGATGACGAAAATTTGCTGGATCTTTCATCTTTGGATGACTTGAGCCTTTCCGATGATGAACCGGCCGGTGACGGGCTGCCGAATTTTGACAGTCTGGATTTTTCGGAAAATGATTCGCCTGT
Organism: Spirochaetales bacterium; assembly: GCA_022508205.1. Taxonomy (GTDB): domain Bacteria; phylum Spirochaetota; class GWE2-31-10; order GWE2-31-10; family GWE2-31-10; genus RGIG8597. Next base: position 26,926 of record JAFLVQ010000019.1, on the reverse strand, counting down.
TGATGATGCGTATTCCGAACCGGCGGCAGAGCCTGATTCATCGCCTTTTGTTTCGGAAGAGGATGATGAGGAATCGTATGAGGCCGAAAGTGATGACGATAACGAAAAAATCGTGTTGTCTCCGGAAGAACGTAAAGAAGTAATCGTTACTATTTCCTCGTTTCCGAAAGAAGCGGAAATTAAAATTGCCAAAGCGATAGTTAATTCAAAATATTCGGATTCAAGAGTTCATCTTCTTGTCAAAGAGCTTATAAAGCACGGCGATCAGGAAAATATTATCGCCCAGTACGAAAAATTAACCGGTGATAAATCTCTTCATAACGTCGGCTTAACTCGTTTGACGGGAAAAGCTTATGAAGAAAAACAAAAGTCGTTCCTCAGAATTATAGAAAAAAATGTTTTGCCGATTTTGGCGAGAGCTGCGGCTTTGGTTGTAATGATTGCCGTTTTGGTGATGTTTTATGTCACAATTCTTTATCCTACGTATACGGCAGGCAAATATTATAAGCTCGGTAAAAAAAATATCGATGAAAACAAATATGAGTATGCCGAACAAAATTTTAACAAGGCATATCAAATTCAGCCGCGTTACGGTGAAATTATTGCGTATGCAAGAAAATTCCGCGATCATGAAAGAAATGTTGCGGCAGAAAGAAAATATGAAATGGCAGCACGGCAGCGTGATGACAGAATGCTCGATTTTGAATATGCGGAATTTTTGCGTGACATGGGAAAATATGAAAAGTCATTGTCTATATACAATTATTGGGTGGATAGAAACCGCAAAGATTTGAAGGCTAAAAACGGACGCGGAGAAACGTATTTGAAATGGGCAGAAGTCGACCCTTCCAAACTTGAAGATGCGGAAAACGAATTCCTCGATGTTCTTGATTACAAACTCAATGATGCCGCTGCGATAAATAATTTGCTTTTGACTTACATTAAAATGGATAATCACAAAAAAGTTATTGATACATATCATTGGGCGGCGGCTTATTTGAAAAAACAAGACTACAAAACGCAGATAAAAACTGCCGGCTACTTGATTGACAGCGGAGATTTAAACGAAGCAAGGCGAATTCTTATTTCCGTAGGGCCTCTGGTACCGAAGAAGCCGCCTTATCCCGAATATGATTACCAAATGGCTCGTTATAATAAAGCTCTTTCCGTAAGACCGCAGGAAAGACAAAATCTGGAAAGTGCCAAAGCTAAAATGGAAATGCTTTCGGGCAAAGATATTAAGCGGATTTTCGGTTCCGAAAAGGCTTTCAATCGTTTTCAGGCAGATGTTTACAATAATTTGGGTGAAAATTATTATGAAACATCGAGAACCGATATTCGTGCATTTAAGATGTTTGACATGGCGACTTCGCTCAATCCCGATTTTGGCAAAGCGTATTACAATTTGGGAAATTTTGCGTATTTGACTAAAGCCGACCGTGAAGAAGCGTTAAGATATTATACTGAAGCTGAATCAAAAGGTTTCAGCAATGACATCATGAATTATAATATGGGCTGGCTGTATTACAAAAAAGGTGACTACGACAAAGCGTATACAAAAATCGATAACTTGCTGAAGAAAAGTCCGGATGCGGATTCTCTGAAGTTTATGAAAGGAACTATACTGCTGAATATGCTGCAGTATGATTTGGCGTACAGTGAACTGCTTGAGGTTTATGATAAATTCAACACTTTCCGACAAGGAAACGGTCCGCTTGACCTTGAATTGAAAGAACATCGAAATGCGGTAAAAATGCTGTATCAATCGTCAAACAATCTCGGAGCTGCACTGTACGGAAAATACAGAAGGACAAAAAGATATCAGTACTTTGCCGAATCTTTGAAATATTTTACCGAAGCAGTTAAGTATTTCGATATTGCGGATCCGGTTAATGTACCGAGAACTCATTCCGGCGGAATTACGGAAAAAGCGGTGCCGTATTTAAACTTGAAAATGGCACTGTATCCCGATGTTTTCGGAAAGACTGAAAGCGCACTGATTGATGATGAATTTAATCAATATGAATATTTTTATTAGAAATCGGGAAAGATAGAGTGCTTGGAGTGGGGATAGATTTATGTGATGTAAAACGTTTTGAACGCCTTCAGGGAAATGAGGCTTTTTTGCAGAGAGTTTTTTCTGCCGATGAAATTGCATACTGCAAAAAGCGTACGAAAAGTGCCCAGTCGTTTGCCGTAAGATTTGCCGCAAAAGAAGCTTTCGGGAAAGCATTGGGCATCGGAATAAGCGGCGGAGTAACGTTAAGCGAGGTGGAAGTACGTCACAATGAAGATAATAAACCGTTTTTGGAATTATATGGAGAAACCAAAAAAATTGCGGAACGCTTTGGAGTTACGAAAATTCATGTTTCTCTGACTCATGAAACCGACGTTGCCGCTGCCGTTGTTATATTAGAATAAAATCAGGAGAAACAATTTATGGATTTGATGGATGAAACAGCTTACAGAAAAGGCATCACATATCTTTCAAGAGAAGCGATTTGCTGCCCGGTCTGTGGTCATGATTTTTTTCAGGAAAGACTGCAAAGCGGAGGCGGCAGGCTGATTGCGGGGGAACTGACGGATTTTCTGCATCGTTTGTATAAACCAAGTCAAAAGTTCGGCAATGTTTATCCGCTTATCTATACGCCGGTTGTTTGTCCTGACTGTTTTTACGCCAGTTTACCGCAGGATTTTCTTAAAATACCGAAAGATGCCGCAGAAGAGCTGCAAAGCCGCAGAAAAGAACGGATGACAGCGGCGGCAAAGTTTATCGGGTCATCTGTGGATTTTTCCAAAGCAAGAACGTTGGAATCGGGTGCCGTAGGTTATTTTTTGGCAATGCACTGTTATGATTTTTTTCCGCCTAAAAAATTTATTCCGGTTATCAAACAGGCTCTTTGTGCGATAAAAGCCGCATTTTTGTTTGAAGATTTGAACAAGGAGCAACCCGACACGTATTACGATTTTCTTTCCGTTGCTTTTTATAAAAAAGCTTTGTTTTTGTACCGATATGCAGTGGAATTGAATCAATCGAAACAGCAGATAATGGAAGAAATGAAAGTGTTGGGCCCTGATTTGGATAAAGATTACGGATATGACGGTGTAATTTTTTTAATTGCGACATTGATACTTCGATACGGCGATATATCCGATCCGCAGGAGCGCGCAAAAGATTTGGAAGAAGCGAAATTGTACTACGGAAAAATTTTCGGTATGGGAAAATCGGATTCCAATAAACCGCAGGAGATATTGAATAAAGCACGAAATTTTTACGATGAAATCTCAAAACTGCAAAAGGCGACGGAAAGTGAATGTCAAACTGACGCTGTCGTATGACGGAACTGATTTTTACGGATTTCAGGCTCAGAACAAGCTGCCGACCGTTGCCGGTGAAATTGAAAATGCGCTGTGTAAAATTATCGGCGAAGTGCCCGAAATTGTCTGTGCCGGACGTACGGACAAAGGCGTCCATGCCGACGGACAAGTAATAAATTTTCATACAAGACTTGATAAATTAAAAGAATATAATTGGCTTCGTGCGCTAAACAGTATTTTGCCGCGTACAGTCCGTATAACGCACTGTGAATTTATGCCGGATGAATGGAGTGCCCGTTTTGATGCAAAGGCAAGAGAATATCACTACTTTCTTGTGAATCAACGGTTCCCCGATGCACGAAGAATGCGTTTTGCATCATTTTGTTATTATGACCTCGATGTGAATGTACTGAATCAATATTGCAAGTATTTAGTAGGAGAATACGATTTTACTTCTTTTTGTGCTGCGGATGACCCAAGCCGTACAAAGGTTCGTCGGATTTACAAGTTGGATACAATGCGTGACAATGATTTGGTGACATTGCGCGTTGTGGGAAGTGCGTTTCTGCATAATATGGTGCGCATTATTACCGGAACATTGCTGGCGTTGTACAGAAAAGGCGAACCGCCTGTCAGAATGAAAGAAATTCTCGACGGAACGAATAGGCAGCTTGCGCGCGATACAATTGAACCGAATGGCTTGGTTCTGAAAAAAGTATATTACGATGAAAAGGATATTCCACAATGACGGAAAAACAGCGGATATATTTAGAATCATTGATTGCTCCTTTGGGTTTTGCGGATAAAACAGAAAGTATTTGCGATTTCTTTGATTTCATGATGGAGAAGAATCGTGATCTGAATGTAATTTCCAGAAAGCTTTCTGCTGAAACCATAATTTTGGAACATGTGTATGACTGTGTCGGCGGTTTTTCATATTTCGACTCGTTTTCGGTAATTGCCGATTTGGGAAGCGGCGGCGGATTTCCCGGTTTGCTGCTGGGCATTGCGTTTCCGGATAAGATTATACATTTGGTAGAGAAAAGTCCTAAAAAAGCGGCGTATCTTGATGAGGCGGTGAAAACGTTGGGACTGAAAAATGTTCAGGTGCATTCATGCCTTGTCAATGATTTTCATGAAAACGCAGATATTATTACATGCCGTGCATTTAAATCGACTGCCGAAATACTGCAAATGACAATGCCGTACTTTAAAAAAGGGATTCCGTATTTGCTTTTCAAAGGTCGCAGAGAAACAATCGAAGAAGAGCTTGCCTGTATAAGAGGATTAAAATATACAGTAAAAATTGAAAAAATTTGCCCGGAAATAAGAGAGAAAGAACGATGTTTATTATTTTTAAAATCAAAAAATTAAGGAGTAGCAAGTGAAAAAATTAGTGTTTGCGTTGTCGATTATCGGGATGGTTGTACTTTTTGGATGCAATCCGTGCAAAGTCGGAGACTGTACTTGTATAATGTGGAAGTTTGAAAACAGTACAGGCGAAATTGTTACCGTTAAAAATATAAAAAACGGAAGTCCGTCAAGCATAACCATAGCACCGTATGCTTTTGTGGAAGTTTATGTGGAAAGCGATTCCGCTATTGTGTATTTTGATTACACGCCGAATTCTGTTTCGGTAAAAAAAGTAGCAAACCATTATACTTATAAATTTTTCAAATAGTGCGTTCTGCTGTTAAGGCTTATCCCCTGTTTTGTATCAGATGAAGTCCAGCTTCGTTTCGCTTACGACTTCATACATTTCTTTTGCCATTTGGCGTGATACATTTTTTTCCAGCAGCAGAACAATTTTGTAAGTTGTTTCTTTTTCCAAAGTGCGGACTGTAATTAGATCGCCTTCTTTCACGACGGAAGCCGGTTTGGCGGGTTTGCCATTGAGCAAAACGCCGCCGGTTTCGATATTTTTTTCACCGCAGCTTCTTGTTTTAAAAATCAGTGCGGTTTTTAAATATTTATCAAGTCGCATTTTTGTTTTCCTATTTTTTTGTTGTACCGAATTCGATAAATGTCACAAGTTCCTTCGGCAGAGGCGGCGTTTCATCGTAATCATTGGAATTGTTGTCGGAAAAAACTCGCTTGTCTTCAAGCCAGTAGCGCATGAAGTATGTAAAACATTTTTCCTTTCCTGTTTCATCAAACACGTAAAATGAATCGATTTGCGGAATTCTGCCTTTGGCATCTTTAATCATTGAGCCGTTTTTCAATTCAATGTCGAAAATATACGGGATGTAATAAACGAGTGACAAATTTTCGGCAGTACGCTTGCTCATTTTGTAGCCTTTAATATTGATTGACTTCACAAAATCTATGAGTTTTGCTTGATTGCCTTCGCTGTTGCCGTCCCACGTAAGTTTATCAAGATAAAAGCCTGTCATTCCCTCAGTGTAACCGCGGTAAAAAAGTCCGTCCTGTTTTTTGAACTCAATATTATACTGTTTCTTGGTAATGTTTTTTTTCTCGACTTCCGGATCTTTCGGTGATTCCGGATTTACAATCTCGATTGCGTTTGCGTAAAAAGCCGTTAAAAGAATTATAAAAGATACGATTTTCTTGTTAATATGATTCATTTTCCTCCCCTTTTTAAATCATATATGAGCAATTGGTTATTAATAACGCTATTAATGCACTAATCATGTATTCCTGTCCAGCAAATTAAACTTTTTGTTTGTTTAAACATATTTACATCAAATAAAAAATCTTTGGGTTTATTGCAGCATATCATAGGGTGTGATGATACCAGTTTTTTTATGGAAAGATTCTGCGTTTGTTTTTCGGCAATGCTTCCCCAGATGAACCAAAGAATTTCCGGGTTTTCTTTTGCTATAAACGGAAGCAGTTTGGCAGCAAACGGCTCCCACAGTTTTATATGCGAACCCGGTTTTCCGACTTGGCAGCTGAACGCCGTATTTAAAAACAAAACTCCCTGTGCCTCAAGTGCAGCAAATAATTCGTTTGGTGCAAGAATTTTGAAACGGCCGTTTTTTATTTCCTGCAATATTTCGCTGAATTTCAAGATTTTGTCATTTTCGGCGGCATAAATTGCACGGACAATATTTTTCAGAGATGTATTTCTGAAATTATCGAACCAAGAGTGCAGTGTTCCGACTTCAAATGCACGTCCCGTAGCTGCATTGGATTGCGGATACGGATCTTGTCCCAAAATTACTATTTTCACAGATGAAAGCTCGCGTGAAGTGAATCGCAGTCTGAAATGTTTCGGCGGTGTAATTTCGGTGCCGTTTGAAGTTTCTTTTTCCAAGCAGGTATATATAGAATCAAGAAGTTCTTTGTTTTCTTCAAGAAAGTTTTTCCAAGAACTCATCTATTTCTCCGTAATTTCCTGTTGGGCAAGATATTCCGCAAGCAAAGCCGCAGCGACAACTTTGAAAACATAATCTCTTGTTTCCGACGGAATCAATTTTTTATCATACAAATAAAAAAAAGAACGCTTCTTTTTAGGCTCGCCGTCGTGTGCGTTTGCCTCTTGCAGTGCAATTCTAATTCGTCCGTCGCCGCAGTTAAATGATGCGGTTACAAGCAGAAATGCATCGTGGCCGAAAATAGCGCACTTATCGGAAAAGTATCTTGCGGCGGCTTTGGCTGATTTGCGGGGATCGGTGCGGTCATCCCGAAGTTTGGTTACGGTTAAGCCGTATTCTTTGGCAGTTGCCGGAAGAAACTGCCACATGCCTCTTGCGTCTGATTTTTTATTGTATGCATCCGGTTCGTATCCGGATTCTACAAAAGGAATAAAAGAGTAGCTCGGTGACAAGTGCGCTTTTTGCAGTTCATCTTCGATAATTTGCACGTACTTTTTACGTTTTTCCATTCTGTCGTAAAAAGTTTGTCCCTGTCTGTAGTATTCCATGTAGTAAATTATTCTGGTAATCATGTCCGTTGTGATATTTTCACGAATTTCACCGAGTTTTATCAGCCGCTCTACGATGAAATCTTCGATGTAGTGCATTTTTTCTTTTTCGGGAAGCAGTATCTGCTGATTTTGAGTAATGCCTTTTCCCAAAGCATCATGTTCATTGCGAATAATTACATTGGGAGCTGCGATATTTTCTTCGTTTGCTTTCGGCTGCTTAAAATATTCGATAACACTCACTGTCGCAAGGAAAAGCAGAAATATTCCGGCAATGGACGGAACAAGAATATACAAAAGTTTGTCATGATTCGTATTGCCGGTCGGCTTGAAATGCTGGGAAGACGTTTCCGATTTTTCGCTGTACTGCCGAATGCCGAGATTTTCATTATTTATAACAGACGTTTTTATTTCGGGAATTTCAATATCATTATCGATTTTTATATTGTAAGTAAAAGCCGCACAGCCGAACATTACCGTATCTTTATCACGCAGTACGGTAGTATGAGTGATTTTTTCGCCGTTTAAAAAGGTACCGTTTGTGGAATTTAAATCACTGAGCAGCCACCCATTTTCCTTATTCGTCAATTTGCAGTGGTATTTGCTGATATAAGAGGAAGAAAGCACGATCTCATTCGATGTTTCTCTTCCTATAGTGCAGTTGTCTTGAATTTCGAGAGATTCTTGTGTATCGGCCTTTATCAAATATAACTTACTCATACTTTATGTTTACCTGCGAGATTTTCTCGTGCAATAGAAAGCATAAGTTTTATTCTGTTTTCCTGATTGATTTTTGTTGCACCGGGGTCGTAATCTACGGCTACAATATTTGCGTCATTGTATCTTTCTCTGATTTTGTGAATCATGCCTTTGGCGCAAATATGATTTGGCAGACATCCGAAAGGTTGCGTACAAACAACATTTGCATAACCGAGTTCGATAAGCTCGAGAATTTCGGCAGTAAGAAGCCAGCCTTCGCCCATTTTATTGCCGTAACCGATTATTCCTTTTACTAACGATTTTGTGTGCTTGTACGACGACGGCGGAATGAACTCGGGATAATCTTTGAAAATGTCAATCATAAGGGTTTCTATTTTTGTAAAGAATTGCATTAATATGGAAACTACGATTTTTTTCATGCGGCTGCCGCCGTAAAGTCGAATATCTTCCAGTCGGTTGTCGATTTTAAACAGCATAAATCCCATTAAGCCCGGAACCATAACTTCGCAGTCCTGTGACGCAAGAAATGTTTCCAGCTCGTTATTGCCCAAACCGGAATATTTGATAAAAATTTCACCGACAATCCCGACCTTTACTTTGGGAACGACATGACGCGGAATATCACCGAAAGATTTTATTATGGCATGAAGATTTTTTTCCATTTCTTTTGTGGTTAATCCTCTGTCGCAGCTTACTTCATCGGCAAGTTTCGCCACCCACTCATCCGTAAGTTTCTGCGTTTCTCCGGGATTGTCTTCGTACGCTTTTACTTGATTGTTTAACGTCATAAGCACGTCACCGTAAGCCAATGCGGCAATTGCTCGGCGCAGAATCGGAATTGTCAGTTTGAATCCCGCATTTTTTTCCAAACCGCCGAAGTTAAGCGAAATTACCGGCACAAAACCGAAACCGGCTTTGTTCAATGCTTTGCGCAGCAGGTGGATATAGTTGGATGCTCGGCACCCCCCGCCTGTTTGTGTGATAATTAATGCGGTTTTGTTCACGTCGTATTTTCCGCTTTTTAATGCATCTATCAATTGCCCGATAACCAGCAGCGCGGGGTAGCACGTGTCGTTATGAACGTATTTCAGCCCTTCTTGTACTACAGCCGGACCGGTATTTGTCAGCAGTTCCATATTGTAGCCGGCGTGGTTGAACACATTTTTTATCAGTGTGAAATGAATGGGAAGCATCATCGGAATTAAAATAGTAAAATCTTTCATATCCTTTGTGAAAAGGACTCTTCCCTGTTTGTCACGCAGTCTGTTGTTTATATCTTCTGTTTCGTTTTCTTTCATAAGAATTAACTCTCCTTGTGACCTATTGCTGCAAAAAGGCTTCTCAGTCTGATTTTTACCGCTCCCAAATTTGTGATTTCATCGATTTTAAGCTGTGTGTAGATTTTTCCCTTTTTTTCAAGGATACTTCGCACTTCATCGGTAGTAATTGCATCAACTCCGCAGCCAAATGAAACAAGCTGAATCAGGTTCATGTCCGCTATGTCTCCGATGTACTTAGCGGCAGCATATAATCTTGAATGATACGTCCACTGATTCAATACCGCCGTAGGAAAACGCTCTACTTTGTCACTTACGACATCTTCCGATATTACGGCGACTTTGCAGGCAGCAAGCAGTCTGTTGATTCCGTGATTGATTTCGGGGTCGATGTGATACGGACGGCCGGCAAGTATAATAATAGGCATGTTTTTGCTTCGAGCTTCGTTAATCATTTCCCAGCCTTTGGCACGAACTTTAGTCAAATAATTTTCGTGAGCTTCGTATGCTTTATCAGCAGCTTTTTGAACATCTTTCAATGTAATATCACTGCTCCACTCTTGCAAGATCGGCAGAACTTTTTTGGGGAAATCTTTTCTGCGGTGAATTCCCAAATAATCGTATTTAAAATCTATCTGCTTGATTTCCGGCATATTTGCATGAATAACTTCCGGATAATATGCCACGACGGGGCAGTTGTAGTGATTATCTCCGAGTTTCTCATTTAAATTATACGACAGGCACGGATAAAAAATTCTCGTTATTCCATTGTCTACCAAGGCTTTTATATGACCGTGCAGCAGTTTTGCCGGGAAACAAACCGTATCCGACGGAATTGTGTGCTGTCCGTTCAGGAACAACGTTCTGTTTGATACGGGCGATGTGACAATTTCAAAGTCGAGCGATGTAAAGAACGAATGCCAGAATGGAAGCAGTTCGTAAAAATTCAATCCCATAGGAAGACCGATTTTTCCGCGTTTGCCCGGAGTTGTCTGCGGTTTGCAGTAATTTTGCAATAATTCGAGTTTGTATTGGTACATATCCAAGTTATTGACCGAATCCTGTTTTGTTACGGGGCGTTCGCATCTGTTGCCGCCGATGAATTTTCTGCCGTTTCCGAATGTATTTATGGTAAGCTGGCAATGATTGCTGCAAAGTCCGCATGTTGTAGCTTTTACTTCATGTTTGAATGTTTTTAATTGTTCGGCAGAAAGTACGGTTGTGCCGTTTTTTACATGTTCTGCGGCATAAAGCGCCGCTCCGTATGCCCCCATTAGTCCGGACAATGACGGACGTACAACTGTTACGCCGAGCTCCTGCTCAAAAGCTCTCAGTACGGCATCGTTTAAAAATGTTCCGCCCTGAACGACTATTTTAGTTCCGAGTTCACTTGCGGAGCCTACTCGTATTACTTTGTAAAGTGCATTTTTTACTACGCTTATTGACAGACCGGCTGAAATATTTTCGATAGTTGCACCGTCCTTTTGAGCTTGTTTTACAGAAGAATTCATGAAAACCGTACAGCGGGAACCCAAATCTACGGGGTGGTCGGCTTTCAGACCGAACTTTGCGAAATCGGCAATCGAATATCCCAATGCACTTGCAAATGTTTGCAAAAATGAACCGCAGCCGGACGAGCATGCTTCATTTAAGAAAATGTTGTCAATTGTTCCGTTGGCAATTTTAAAACATTTAATATCCTGCCCGCCTATATCTATAATGAATTCCACATCGGGCAAAAATGATTTTGCTGCGGTAAAATGTGCTACGGTTTCGACAATATTTTCATCAATCAAAAAGGCGTTTTTGATGATTTCTTCTCCATAACCGGTAACTGCTGCGCCGGCAAGATGCAGATTCGGATGATTTTCGTAAAAATTTTCCAGAAATTTCAATACTAACGGAATGGGATTTCCGCTGTTTGATTGGTAACTTGTCAGTAAAATTTCACGGTCTGTATTTATCACGGTCATCTTTATGGTTGTGGAACCTGCGTCAATACCCAAAAAAACATTGCCGGTATACGAATTCGGGTCTTTGCATGGTACTTTGTCTTTTTCATGGCGAGCGACAAATTCGTTGTATTCCGCTTCGTTTCTGAACAATGCCGGCAAGGTTGCGGATGACGCGCAATTGCCTTTGTACTGTTCGAGTCTTTCTGCGACATCGGATAATTTTATTGATGTAGAGGCTTTCATCGCACTTCCGAGAGCTACAAAGTAAAGTGAGTTTTCAGGACATAACCCTTTTTTGCTGAGAGCTTCATCAAACGATTTGCGTAGCTCGGAAATAAAAGTAAGTGGGCCTCCGAGATATAGAATGTTGCCTTCGATCGGGCGGCCTTGCGCTAATCCCGCAATGGTTTGATTTACGACGGCAGCAAATATACTCGCCGAAATATCACTTTTTAATGCACCTTGATTTAATAATGGCTGAATGTCTGATTTCGCAAAAACTCCGCACCGAGAAGCTATTGTGTAAACTTTTTGCGCCTTTTGAGCCTCTTCATTCATTTGCTCTACAGTCAAATTCAGCAGTGTGGACATTTGGTCTATAAACGCACCTGTACCGCCTGCACAGGAGCCATTCATTCGGACTTCCAGATTCCCGGTCAGAAAGAGGATTTTGGCATCTTCGCCGCCTAACTCGATAATCGTATCTGTTCCCGGTGTAAAGTATTCGGCTGCGATTTTCGTTGCGTAAACTTCTTGTATAAAAGGAAGATTCAGACTGTCGGCAATTCCCATTCCGGCAGAACCGGAAACGGCAATTTTCATTTCGACATTGGGGAACTTTTTTGATAGATCGTTAAAAAGAGTTTTTGCTTGTTCTATTATTCGTGAATAGTGTCGGTTGTATGATTGATGAACAATTTTATTATCATCATCTAAAATAGTGCATTTTATTGTAGTAGAGCCAATGTCAAGTCCAAGTTTCATAAAAAAGCCTCTCTTACATTCGTTTTTAGGTGAAACGAAACGAGAATTTATAAATGAAATAATCTCGGATTTTTATTTTTTTACATTTCCGTTAAAAAAAGAATATAGCAAACTTTGAATTTGCGGAAGTTATATCTTTTCGATAAAGAGTAAATGTTTGGAATGAAGTAATATTATATTGACAAAAAAATAAGAATTATAAATAAATTGCTTGTTTTATTTTTTTATGAGGAGGAATTTATTATGAAAAAGAAGTTGATTTCATTTCTGTTTGCGAGCATGATTTTGTTCGCGGGGGGGTGCGAGAATGTAACAGACCGAGACGTTACAAGCACCGACGTAAACAACGGCTACTCGATAGTGTGGAAAGGCTCTCTTAGCAAGGCACCGAGCAATCCTGTAAGCGGCTGGGCATATTACGACACAACGCAGAAAAAATCGTTCATTTACGACGGCACCTCATGGCAAA
>JAFLVQ010000019.1:0-14217 GCA_022508205.1 Spirochaetales bacterium | reverse complement strand
ACGACACAACGCAGAAAAAATCGTTCATTTACGACGGCACCTCATGGCAAATAATCGCGCAAGACGGAGCAGACGGTAATGACGGACACGACGGCAACAGCGGAGGCGGAAATAGCAGCGTCGTTAATGGATTAACGTATATAGAAACAACGGAAGAAACGATAGACGGTGAAACGTACAGAGTGGAATCATACGCAGATGTAGTGTCACCTGACGGATATTTGTATACGTATTATAAGTATTATTACAAAAACAACAAATTGCGACGACTTTATTGTTTTTTTCATGACGGCGGCAATTGTTTGAATTATCATTACACCGAATTCGAAGAACATGTGTGTAATGAAAACGTATTTAGTACTAAACATACATACGATGAAAATGGGAAACTAAAAACTTCGGATTCTTATTCTAACGGTAAGTTGAGCTCGTCGCGTACATATTACGAAAATGGAAATATGAAAACTTCGGACTCTTATTCTAACGGAGAATTGTATTTGTCGCATACATATTACGAAAATGGGAAACTAAAAACTTCGGACTCTTATTCTAACGGAGAATTGTATTTGTCGCATACATATTATGACAATGGGAAAACGGAAACGGAAAAATATTATTCCGACGGAGAATTGTATTTGTCGCGTACATATTATGACAATGGAAATATGAAAACTTTGGACTCTTATTCTAACGGAGAATTGAGTTCGTCAGAGGGGCGATATTCAAATAATGAATATATGTATAAAATTTCTTATAATGCTAAAGATAATACAATAAGTGCGTTTTATTATTATTATGAAACGAGTTATCTTAAATATTATTATACCTCAGGCTATGTGTATGAATACGAAGACGGTGTAACTAAAAGTTCTTCGACTTCCGCTTCCATATATTCGTCAAAGACAGAATGCTCCGATGAAGAAGCGAAGGCGCTTATTGCTGTCTTTAAGATGTAAAATTATTGCGGTAAATTGCGGTTGTAACTTTCGTAGTTCTCCGCAATTTTTTTTGTTTCGTCGAAGAAGCCGCATGACTTGAATTCGGGGCAGCCGTTTCTGTAAATACAGTTTGGCACCAAGCATTCACCGATTACTTTATAATAATTTCCCATGTTAATAAGTTCTTTTTTAATTTCCAGCATGTAAGTATATGTCACTTTGTCCACTTTTCCGATGCACAGACGCTTTCTTGCCATGTCGATCAACGCTTGAATATTAACATCCAGTATATGTGTGCATGTATCGTTTACGCTTCGCTCTTGACCTGTTCTGTCCGGGCGGTGTGTAGTAACATAATGAATTGCATGAACATGGCGGGCAAAATGGACGCTGTTTGGGTACGGAATATCATACAGTGTAATTCGCAAATCGACTGCGCGAATAGGCGAATGTTCACTTATTATATATTTTCGGAATAATTCTTCGGTCAGTTCTTTTCCTTCATTCCATTTTTTATTAACGGTGTTCATTGCCGCTTCCTGCAAATCACGCTTCCAATTCTCGTTTTTTATTCTTATGCTTACTTTCATTGCTGCTAATTTCCTGTTTCAATATCGCCTTTCTTTATATCTTCTATCGACTTGGCTATAATGTGGAAAACAGTTTCAATATTTTTTTCGGAAATACATGAAAATGCGACACGTAAATCTTGGTCAAATGCGATTGTTCCCAATCCATAGCGAAAAAGAGCATGTTTGCGGACAGTTTCTGCGGGAATATCTTTGATTTTCAAGCACATAAAATAGCCGGAATTAAACGGATAAACGTCCCAGTAGGATTTATATTCGTCTCTGTAAACAATTTCTTTTACCTTTGCGACACGGGATTTCAATATCGCGAATTTTTCGGCTTTTTCTTTAAGATATTCTTCACTCTTTATTGCGTGGCTTAAAACGGACTGCGCAATACTTGAACATGAAGAAACGGAACTTCGTATGCCGGCAACCGCTTTTTCTTCCATTACACCGTAACCGTCTGCCGATTGAAAATTATCTGCAAAAGTTATGAAGCCGACTCGAAAGCCCCAAGCATAAAATTCTTTTGATACGCCGTCGATTTTTATTGCAACGATATTGTCATGCACTCCTGCGAGTTTTGAGAAAATCGAACCTTGATAAATATTTTTATCATAGAATAATCCGTAGTACGCATCGTCGCATATAACAACCAGTTTTTTCCCTGTTTCCGCAATACGAACCAGTATGTCTCTGATTCCGTCCATTTCCTTTTCTGTTGCTGTGTAGCCGGTAGGATTATTCGGGAAATTGAACAGCAGAATCAGTTTGTCCTTTTTGGATTTGCGCAGAGTATGTTCCAACGATTCGAGATTGAAACCCGAATAGTCGTTTTTATATAATTTGTAGTGAACCAGATTTACTTGATATTTTACATCGAAAATCAATGAATAATTTTCCCAAAATTTGTCAGCAAGATACAGTTCGTCACCCGGATCGGTAAACAATTCGGCAGCCAAACTTATCGAATGAGTCAGTCCGCCGGTTAAGATAGGGCGGCTTATTTGATCTTTGCTTTTCAGGCATGGATTTTGGTTTACGATTTTTTCGTGCCAATAATCACGCAGATCCGGAAGTCCCGGCTGCGGAGCGTAGTTGAAAATCTCGTTTTGCTCCAGTCCGGTAAAATATTTGCCTATGGAATTGAGCGTCATAGGCGCAAGATTTTCTACTGTAATGCCTCTGTCTTCGTCGAAACCGATGTTCTCTTTGGCAATTCCGATAGATGCATTGTAATGATTTGCATGATTTTTTGATTGATTGCTTTGAAAAATAATACCTTTTGGCATATAAAGACGTTTTCCCAATTCGCTCAATACAGAATAAAAGGTAGGCGACGAGTTTTTTAGTATACTATTGATTTCTTCTGCTTCTTTTTTCATGACACAGTCCTTATCTTCTAATATTTAGTATTTCTGCGGTAATCAGTTGGTGAAAATCTTCGTTTGAATAAAATTTTTCGTACAATTCATCAGAAAGATTGGCTTTGTCCAACATTACTTTATTGAGAATCTTGCATTCAAATACGGTTTGAGCTTCGGCGATTGAGATAATTTTTGTTTCGCTATTTTCGGTAGTCGTCAGTCCGGTTTCTTTTATTTTATCGTGATTTCTGCCGGAAGTTTGTGCGCACAGATTGATTTGGTTGATGTATTTTTGCGGGTCTAAAACATTCAGTGAGAAATATTCGCTGTTATTCAATATTTTAAATGAATAGCGCGACAGACGGATAAAAATATTTACAGTCCATTTTCCCCAAAGATTTCCGAATTGCAACCAGCCTATAGTGATAAAGTTTTTTTGAGTTCCGTCATTTGACAATAAGAGCAGTCCCGGAGCGGGAAGAACTTTGAATGTGTCGTTTACTGCAAGATGCAATTCTTGTAAGTCTAACATTTACTCCTCTTTATAATTAAAAAGTTATGATATTTGATTAAAATCGATAATAAGAATCAGAGTTTCTTTTTTAGATTATCCGTTTTTGCTGCCGGAGTATATCTCAATGTTCCTGTAAAGTAAATTATTTTCTCTTTTTTTCTTGATTTTATATCGCTTTTCGGTAATATAGTGGACAGTTTCTATAAAGAATTTTTAAGGAGGAATTTTAATGTATAGAAAAATGTTTGTTTTTATTTTGATGCTTGTTGTTTGTTCTGTAGGTGCGTTTGCTCAGGAGACAACATCCGAAGAAGGAAAAGAAAAAGATAAATATACTGTAAATAATTATATGATTAAAAGAGTTTTTCAGTGCCGGGAAGGTCTTATAATCAATTATTTTGACAGAGACCATTCGGTTAAGGTTTTATATGTTCCCAATAAATTTTTCAGAGAAAAAAAAGCGTTCCGATTTACGGAAAACGATGATACGATTGCTCCTCAAATGAACGTTGTCTTAAAAAATAAAAAAGCAGAGACTATTAAACTTTATCTTTCCGATAAACACAGCGACTTGGTTTATCGATATGCAGAATTTGTAAGTCCCGAAGTTGCCGAAAAATTTAAAATTGATGAAATAGAAATTGATTTATAAAAAAACAACTCATTACTGAATAGTAAAAAAAAGAAGTGTATTTCCCCAAATACACTTCTTTTTTTTACTTCTGCTATTTTAAAACGTTTTCCATTACGGCGGAAATTTCGTCGATTTTTTTGGCTCTTACTTTCATTTCATTTACAAGATTAACAATTTTTGTCATTACGGTATTTATATTATTAACAGCTTTCAGCAATTCGTCCTGTCCGGTGGATGTTTCGTTGATTGCTACGGAGATTTGCGATAAGAATTGAGCGGAAACAACCGTCATTTCCAGAATTTCTTTTAATGTCTTTTGGCCGTCGGTAATGACATCTTGCGTATTTTCTACAATTTCATTGTTCTGTCTGATTTTTTCGTCTATATCGGATACCGAATCCTGTGATTTTTCAGCCAGTTCTCGAATTTCGTTTGCAACAACAGAAAATCCTTTTCCGAATTCTCCGGCTTTTGCAGCTTCAATGGACGCATTCATTGCCAACATTTCCGTTTCGTTTGTAACATCGTAGATCAGCGACAATGCATTTTGGATTTTTTTGGATTGCTCGGAAATATCGGTTATTGACGAAGTGATTTGGTCAATTAAATTTAAACTTGCTTTGGCTTTATCTGCGCTTGTGGAAAGTTTTTCGGCACTTGAATGCGTACTGTCCGAAATATTCAAAATGGAGGCACTTGATTCTACCAATGTAGCCGAAATTTCTTCGATTGCACTTGCTTCCGTGTTAATGGAATTTTCAAATTCCAAAGACAGTTTCAAATTTTCTTCGGAAATATCTTTCAGCTGTCGGAAGGAATTTTGAAGCCGTTCCGCCGCATTGGCGTTTTTTCTGAGATATTGGTTCAAAAAAGATTCAATAACGGCAAATTCTTTTTGGGCATTCACGAACGTTTTCATATAAATCGGATTATCGAAAGACGTCGTGCTCAGATTTTCAATATCAAGTATCAGTTTTTTTAACGGAGCAAGATATATTTTTCTGATAAAAAAGTATATGAACACAGACAGAAGCAGCCAGCCGCAAATAAAAAGAATCCAGCTGTTTTTTCGCACCGCATTGTAATCCGATTGCATTGAAGCTGAATCAAAGAAAAATTTTATATATCCTGCACTTACTCCGGTATTTTCTATAGGCCGTAAAGTTACTTGAGTAGCGATATGTTTTGATGTTTCGGTAAAAGGAAGTGTCGTTTCTTTTATGCTGCCGTTGATTTTTTGTTTGGCAAAAAATATTTCTTTAGGTGAATCCGCCAGGTATATTTCAATGCATAAAACGTTTTTATTTTGCAGTAATCCGGAAAGAATTTCCGACACTGTATCGACTTGCATTTCTTTTGTCGGTAAATATAAGCAGCCTGCAGCTGTAGATTTGAATTGTTCTATTTCGGCATCGAAATTTTCTTTTATATATCTTTGAGACATAGAGATGTTTCCGATGAACAGTAAAGCTAAAATAAAAAATGTGAGTAAGGTAACTGCTATAATTGTTTTTACGTGCAAAGATATGTTCTTCATTTGTTCAGACCTTTTGTTGTTTAAGTATATAACAAGGTCGACAATTTTTTAATTTTACTTTAATGAAGAACGGTAAGAAAAAAACTGTACTTTATCCTTAAAAAAACATGAAAAAAGTTAAAGGTTAAAAAATTGTTGCAATACAACAAACAATATTGTATCGTGGCTTCATTAAAAATTAATAAATAGAGAAATATTTTATGAAACTCTCAAAAAATATAAAAGATGGTTTTATAGAACTCGTTTTTGGGCCGAGATGGACTTACATTGCGGCAGTGCGTTCATTTCTTCAAAGTTTTCTTGCCATAGCGTTGACAGATTGTAAAAAAGCCGATGTAATATCAATGGCGGCAAGTGAATTGCTGGAAAATGCGGTAAAATATGCGTCCGATGAAGGAACTAAAGTTACGGTGGAACATAAGCCGGAAGAAAATAAACTTTATCTTTCAGTTGAGAATTTTTCAAATCCTGCAAATTGCGAAGTTTTAAGAAATGAAATTGAAAGAATCAACAGCGGTAATCCTGAAGAAGTTTACTTGAAGAAAATGGCGGAGGCTGCATTGAGAACTGACGGCGGTTCACAGCTTGGATTGGCCAGAATACGTTACGAAAGTAACGCAGATATAAAATTTTCAACAGAAAGTAATTTATTGAAAGTTTCGGTAATTTTTGACTTAAAATAGAGTGGGGAAGTATTGTATGAATAAGTTTGGATTGGATAATGTTGTTACGGAAAAGGCGAATGTAGAACTTACAGACCTTGAAAATGGGGTGAAGGTAAATTTTTCAGGGGATATTGATGTTCAGAATCCCGAACCGATATTTGTTCCTTTTTTTGAACAAATACATAACAAAATAATCGAAAACGGGATTAAGTATGTGGAACTTGATTTTTCAAAATTGACATTTTTGAATTCCAGCGGAATCAAAACTCTTATTAAATGGATAACTAAAGTTACTCCGCTGCCGGCAGATAAAAAATATCATTTCAAAGTTATTGCAAATTCTCAAATAACCTGGCAGGAAACTTCATTGAAAATGCTGTCTATGTTAGCTCCCGGTTTGATTGAGATTCAAATTCAGTAAATACAGTTATTTATTAGCAGAGACCTCAAGATACATGAGGTCTTTTTCTTTTTATTATGCGGAGATTTATTAAATGAAAGTGGAATATTTTTTATCGATAGTTTTTATTGTTTTAATGTCATGCACTGCCGGAAAAGAGTGCAGCCCTTTTTTATCGACCGATGCATTCGATTATACCGGCAATATTTTTATTTTTGCAAAGAACATGGAAAAAAAATCAAAACTGTTTTCTTTTGAAAATGAAGTGCCTTTGGTAAATACAACAAAATTTTCAATAACCAACAAGTATGTTCTGCCGTTTTTGTATTACCAAGTTTCGGCGGACAGTCTCGATTTTTCTACGGTATCAAAAGACCGAATTGACGAACTGTTTTACTTTATGGCGTATTCGTTGGCACAAAAGGAGCTGTATTATCAGGAGATCGCTGCATCGGATTTTGTTTACGATGAGGACGAAGTTAATAAGCAGATAGAAGCTTATATCGGAGATGTGGAACAATTTAAGATGTATTTGAAAGATTCACCGCTAAGTTACTCGTTCATTGCGGAAGATTTGAAAAAAAATGTAATTATCGAAAAATATCGAAACGAAAAAATTAGCTATAATGCGGTCGACGATGAAGAAGTTCTTGCTTATTACAATACAAATCCCAGTATTTCCAAAATCAATCCGTCATTGCAGGTTCGTCATATATTTGTTGGATTTTCGCCGAATTTTAATAAGCACAAATCATTTGCCAAAATTAAACGTGCGAAAAACGAACTTACTGCCGGCCAAGATTTTGCAGCTGCTGCGAAAAAATATTCGGAGGATAAAATAAGTGCAAAAAACGGCGGTTTTTTCCCCGATTTTATTACGAGAGGAAGCCTGCAGAATGAAAAGTTGGAACGCGCGGCTTTCGGTTTAAAAAAAGGCGAAGTTTCGGAAATTATAGAAACTGTGGTAGGATACGAACTTTTGAAAGTCGAAGAAATCAACGATGAAGGCGAAATCGCTTTTGGCGAAATGGCGGAACATATCAGAAAATTGATTGAGTATGAAGCAAAAAGAAACGCAATTGATGCGGAAAATGCGCGGATTGAGCAGAAATATGAACTGGAATTTGTGCATAAGTGACAGTTTCAAATGAAGTTTGATTAGACCGCAATTTGCTCAAGGGAAAGCGCATTATCCGATTTGCTCAATAAATGCGTGGGAATGAAACGCCGCGTATTTTATTAAACAGATTGATTGCAGCTCCGTCAGTCAGACCGGAAACAAAATCTGTTGCATGTAATAATTTCTCATAATGCGAGAGATGTTCGTCAGGCTGTACAATATGTGCGGGAAATAATAAAGCACGCTGTTTGCTTTGCCTTGTGGATGGATTTTTCTGCAAATCCAAAATGATTTCAAGCAGTCCGCGAATAATCTCAAAACCGGCTGTTTCGATTTCCGCTACCGGCTGATAATTATACAATTTGTTTTGCGCAAGTTCTTTCAAGTCATTAACGATTTCTGCACTGTGAATTTCGGTAATCAAAGATTTTGAGTATGTGCCGTTTTCGATTTCGGTCAGATTCTTCATAAAGCAGGTGCTGCACTGCCGTGTCAATTCATTTATTACTTTTGCACGCAGATAACCTATTTTTTGAATGTCATCGGAAAGTTTGCTGCAGCGCTGAATAATATCGTTGTGTTCGGATTTTTTCAATATCGGCATAAGAAGTTCCTGCGTTTTTGCAAACGGCAAAATGTTCAGTCGAACTCCGTCTTCTATATCCATTATTGTGTAACAAATATCATCGGCGGCTTCTACAAGAAAAGCCAAAGGCGAACGGGCAAATGCAATGTCGTTTTTGTTTGTAAGTGAATGAAAGTTAAATTCTGTGGCAATATTTACGAAAAGATTTTTCTCACTTTGGAAAAAACCATACTTCTTCTGGTCTTTTCTTGCATTGGCATTTTTATCTTTGTAATCGGCAACAAGACTTTCGCGCGGATATTTGGTAAACGCCGCTAAAACATTGTGAGTGACATCCAGTTCGCTTTCTTTGCGCGACAAAAGCCGAAAGCCCTGTGCGTTTCCCTCGAAATTCAAAAAATCATTTTTCTGCTTTTCGTTCAGTTTGGATAAAACCGAAAGATTTTCCTCGAAAAAATTCGAGATTGCAGCTTCGCCGGAATGACCGAACGGAGGATTGCCGATGTCATGGGCAAGACAGGCCGTTTCCGTGATTCTGCCGACTTTTACTTGAAATTCATAGGAATTTTCTATTTTATATCTTTCGGCAATTTTTGCGGCTGTATTTTCTCCCAGTGAACGCCCTACGCACGATGTTTCTATACTGTGTGTCATTCGATTGTGAATAAAATAATTTTCGGGCATTGGAAAAACTTGTGTCTTTTGGTTTAAACTGCGAAACAATGAAGAAAAAATCAATCTGTCGTGGTCTCGCTGGAATACATCTCGTCCGTCATTATGAGTATTGCTGCTGCAAGTAATTAAAAGTTCCCAATTCATCGAAATTGCTCCTTTATTATATTATTGGTGATTTTGCGGAATAGGGTCTGTCCAATACGGAAAAATCATTTGCATAAATAAAACGGGATTCCATTTCATAACGATTGAAAAGCGAATCCAATCGAGAATTCATTCCCGCATATTTGCCAGTCAGCGGCAGAACGGCAAATTGTTTATCAAATAAAATTGAAAATACACTGCAATGGAATGAATTGGTTATTACATATTCGGCATTGTCGATAAGATAAAGCCATTCGGGAATAGTTGCAAAAAATTTTGCGTATGTGTCGATTGTTCCGTTGCCCGTCACGTAAATTACTTCCAAATTTTTTGATGCCGCAAAGTTATAAACAGCTTGAATGTCGATACTGCATTTATTGTTCAAAATATACAGCAGAAGGTACGTATTCTGCGGTTTTCGCAGTTTGTTTTCGTTGTATAATTCACGGTAAGTATCTGCGGATAAAAGCTGCGTCGGATCGGGAGCCCATTTTACGGATTTTGCGCCGCACTGACGGCACAGATCGATTCCGCTTGATTCCCGTACACTTACATAATCGAATTTCGACAGAAGCGGAGAAATTTCTTTTATGTACGCCGCACTGATATTTTTTACTCCCCAGCTTGCGGCATAAGATGCGCGTTTTGTTTCTGCCGCTCCGAAATCGAGAAAGTACGCATGCATAATATTGCGAAAACGCCGAACCGGATTGTTCCAGAAATTCCAAACTTGGTCGGATCCAACAACGTACACATCGGCTATCGGCGGATTTTCCCGCAACTGTTTCAGCGATGAAAATTGAATTTCCGATTGTGCAATGTAACGTTTTCTGAAATCATCAAAACAGCGCGAATTTTTGTCGGCTTCTTTTTTGATTAGAGCTTTGTTTCTTTTATTTTTTACATATTTGTACATATATATCGGATTTAACGCTTTCAGAATGCGAATCGGCAGAGGATTTTTGATTACGTCGGAATACCATTTGTATCTGATAAGATACGGGTCGTGACCTAACCTTCGTAAATATTTTTGCAACGCGTAACATTGCAGCAGCTGTCCGTAATTATCATCGGACCACCAGAATGTCATAATCCCGATCTTCATTTTTTTTTCCTTAACACTTTTGATAATTTCTTAAAAATGTCATTTAGCATCTTTTTGATTTGTATGGGAAATGAGTCTGCTGTATATTTGGCTGCCAATTTTTTTACGGAAAAATCTTTGCCGCATAAATCCGCGAAAAACGCATCTCGTGATGCTGGGCGGCTTACAGATTTTATCAGTGATGGATTGTATTTTCTGCCCGATTCTATCGGAATTTCCTTTATGATGCAGTTGTCGAGTTTTGTGATTATTTCTTTGCCTTTATCGGTGTGAGCGATAACAAAAGAAGTTCCCAGATTATCATCGAGATTCGGCAGTTCGTGCTGGATTCCCCAGAAGTCGCCGAGTGTAATATCCGAATATCCGGAATTTCCTTTGAATTTACAGTCGAAGCATGATGCACGTAAGCTGACATTTTTCAGGAATAATCTCATATATTCGTTATCCCGAAAAATTTGTGTGTGAACGGAGCCGTCGGAATAATCGACCGAGAACGAATAATTTTTCCAGCCGCTCCTTTTATCCCGAAATTTGATTTTACTAATTTTTCGATTATCCGCTGTTTTGCTGCTGATATATTTTCCCCAAAGCAGCGGCGAAGGTACACCGTGACAAATAAAATCGATAGCAATGAGATTGCGGCTATCTTCTCCCAAAAAGGCTTTCAGTCCGCCTATTTGGCAGGGTGTGCCGGAAAATAAAACTGTTTTGCCGGAATCGAGCATTTCTTTACATTCTTTATAGGAATTGCCTATCGTGCTTTGTACATATTTTGAACCTCTGAATTCCGCGAGATCTTTTGTATTGTCTGTGTGGTCGTGAATTACGGAGAAATCGGAAGCGAACTTTGCGCCGAATACAACGGCACCGGCTGCGATTGCTTTCTCTGCGATTGCCGTAAAAATTCCGCCGCTTGAACTTTCCATTCTGATTTTTTCATTTTGATTGACAGCGGCAAATGCTGCCGAACGGGATTTTTCGATTGACCGAAGCGGCGTGATAACAGGACAAATTTTTTCGCAAAGTCCGCATTTTACACAGGAAATGTCGATTGCGGCAGGATAAAGAAAACCTTCGCTGTTTCGGTACATTGTGATTGAGCCATGCGGACAGGCAGAATAACATGCGTGGCATCCCGTGCAATTTTTTAATTCATTGATTTTCATCAGAACCTTTTATTTGTAAACCTCATTTCCCGATGTTGTACCATAAGGCGGAAATTTTTTCCAGATACGGTTATTTGCGGTTATTTGAAAATTTCTTTTTTATACATTGTATAATATCGATTCGTTCGTTGCGGGAAAGTCCAATCGTAATAATGCAGAAAATCGTCATAAAAATCGATGTAAAAACGACAATACAAAAGCGGATGAAATTTTCGGGCATTGCAAAATGTATAATCGTCGGGATTATGCAGGCTGTCGAAGTTGTACAGAATATCGGCAGTAAAGAGTTTGCGAAAAATGCTGTTATTGAAAAAGGTGTCAAGTGTTTGATAATCAGCAGGCGGGCGGCAGTAGCAATGCATGAAATGATGATTGTAACAGTCATTACAGAGTAAGCCGGAGCACCGAGTTTTAAAATAAGGAAACTCATTGGCAAATTCATCAAAAGGATACTGCCTACCAAACTTTGATATAGTTTTATTTTTCCCGTAGCTTGAGCCAGTGTCATTATTTGGTAGCTGATCGATGTTATTACTGCGTCGATTAGTGCCAGTCGCGTGAATACTGCGGCTGATTCGGGCGGATTTGAAAGCCATATTTTTAATACGTAATTCATTTCCAAGATAAGCGGCATTGAAAAAATGAGCATCAGGAAAAAAGTGTATTTGCAGCCATTGGAAACCAATCGATTTGCATTATTAAAATTTCCGGCGGCATATTGCTTTATGATTTGCGGACGCATCGCTGTAGTAAAATTAATGGCAAAGCTGTTTACCGCGTTGTTTACTTGTATTGAGATACTGCGTGCTGCATTTACAATCGGATTGAAAAAGATGTTCAGTAAAATATTGAGAACCTGATTTTTGATAATGCCGACACTTGAGCCGAAAAGATTCCAGCTGCTGTATGAAATAATTTCTTTGATCTTTTCTTTGTCCCAAATAAAAATCAAACGGCATTCCGGATAGCGTGCGGTGCAGAAAAATCTGTAAAATGCAGTATTTATCGAAGTTACAATCATTAGTAAAAAACCGTAGCTTATCAGATTGTCGAAAGGCAGAAATTTCAAGGACAATGCAACACCGAATTTCAGTGCAGCCTCCGCAATGCCGGCGTATGCGTAAATTTTCATATTTTCATGAGCGATTATTGCGGCCATGTAGGGTGTTGTCAATATGGTGATTATGAATGAAAAAATTGTGAATTGGTAAATCCAGAAAGAAGCCTGTAACCGTTCTTCGGGAATTACGAGTTTGTTTCTCAAAAAGTATAACCCGACAGTTTCGGCAAATGCAAATAGTAATACTGCCAGAATGAGATAGATTATAAATGTTAAACTGAAAATTTTTTGCAGCTTTTCGGTATTTCCCTGTCCTATTTCAAAACAGAAAAAACGCTGAGACGCTGTTGCCATGCTGCTGCTTAGAAAGCCGAACATGGTAACTGTTCCGGCAACGACGTTGTAAATTCCGTAATCTTCTGCTCCCAAAGTTTGAAGTACAATGCGTACGGTGTATAAACTTGTGAGCAGAATCAATATTTGCCGAAAATACAGTATTAACGTATTTCGGGCAATCTTTTTATTTTCAAACTGCATTTATAAAAGGTCACTTGCCAATTCCGCAAGCATTGAACGTTCTCCTTTTTCAAGTGTCAGATGAGCAAATAGTTTTTGTCCGGTAAAGCGTGAAATTAGATATGTCAAACCGTTGGAATGAATGTCTAAGTACGGCGTATCGATTTGATGAGGATCGCCGGTGAATATAATTTTGGTTCCTTCGCCTACACGTGTAATTATGGTTTTTATTTCATGCGGTGTAAGATTTTGTGCTTCATCCACAATAAAGTAGATTTTATTTAATGAACGACCGCGAATATACGCAAGCGGTTCGATAAGAAGTTTTCCCGTTTCCGTTAAATCTTCTATCTTTTGGGATTCCTTTGCTTTTTCGGAATATTGGTTTTTTATAACTCTGAGATTGTCCCACAGCGGCTGCATGTATGGATTGAGTTTCGATTTTACGTCGCCCGGCAGAAATCCGATTTCCTTATTGCTTAACGGAATAACGGGACGTGAGATGAATATTTGTTTGTAACCGGAACGTCGCTCCAGTCCGCAGGCCAGCGCAAGAAGAGTTTTTCCTGTTCCGGCTTTGCCCGAAATTGTGACAATCGGTATATTGTCGTTAAGCAGTGCATCCATTGCGAATGTTTGTTCTGCATTTCTGGGACGAATTCCGTAGGCGTTTTTTGTTTCTACCGGGATAACTTTATCGGAAAATGCATCGTAACGAGCAAGAATCGAATTGTTATTGTTTTTAATGGTAATATATTGGTTGTAAGTAAGATTTTTCCCTGTTATTTTTTCAAAGTCTTTACTGTTTATGCCTTCGGTGAAAATCGTACTGCTGATTTCGCCGGAGTCATCTTCGATTTCGCATTTTCCCGTGTATAATGTTTCGACATCTCTGACGGTGCCGCTTGTGTAATCTTCCGCTTTTATTTTGAGAGCTTTTGCTTTCATTCGCAGATTTATATCTTTCGTAACGAGAACGACATTTTCGAGCTTATGGACTTTCCATAAATTGTAGGCAACGGCTAAAATTCTGTGGTCGGCAAAATCAGTTTTAAAGCTGTCTTTTATTTTTTGGGCAAAATCCTCGCCTGCCGTTATGTACAAAGTTCCTTTGCCTTCGCCGAGTTTTACGCCGGCATTGTCATTGTTATTATTGTTATTGTCATTGTTATTGTTATTGTTATTGTTATTGTTATTGTTATTGTTATTGTTATTGTT
>JAFLVQ010000189.1 GCA_022508205.1 Spirochaetales bacterium | reverse complement strand
TTGTCATGATTAAAACGTTCTTTAGAACGGTTTCCGCTTGCCACTCTCGGTTCTTCATCCAAAATCATCGAAAAATTAAGACGTTTTTGAGAATCGATTTCCAGTAATTTTACTTTTACAGTCTGACCAACCTCCACTACATCGGTAACTTTTTCCACCCTGTTTTTAGACATTTTTGAAATATGTATCAGTCCTTCTTTACCCGGAAAGATTTCCACAAACGCGCCGAAATCCATCAAACGAACAACTTTGGCATCATAAATCGTACCGATTTCCGGATCGTTTATGATACCGTTAATAATTTTCTTAACCGCATCAAGATTTTCTCTGATTGTTCCGGAAATATTTGTAACTCCGTCATCTTCGATGTTGATAACAACTTGATAATCGGCACAAAGCTGTTTGATTATTTTTCCCTGTGAACCGACCACTGCACCGATACTGTCAACCGGAATCATAATTATTTCTATCTTCGGTGCATATTTCGATAAATCAGCCCTCGGAGCCGGAATGGTTTTGTACATTAAATCAAGAATAACATTTCTCGCTTCGTGTGCCTGACGGATTGCACTTTCCACCATTGGATAAGTCAGTCCCTTAATTTTTGTATCCATTTGAATTGCGGTGATACCTTCGTATGTTCCGGTAACTTTAAAGTCCATATCGCCGCTGAAATCTTCCTGCCCCTGAATATCGGTAATCGTAAGAAAGTCATCATCGTTTTCCCCGGTAATAAGACCAATAGAAATACCGGCTACATGACTTTTAATAGGAACTCCGGCATCCATCAGTGCCAATGAAGAAGCACACGTAGACCCCATGGAAGATGAACCGTTTTGTCCCATTACCTCAGAAACAAGGCGTATAACATACGGAAATTTTTCCGTATCAGGAATTACCGGTACCAAAGCTTTTTCTGCCAATGCTCCGTGGCCGATTTCCCGCCTTCCCGGTCCGTTCATTCTTCCGCATTCACCCACAGAAAAAGGCAGTCCAGAATAAGCATGCATATAACGGCGTTTTTCTTCTCCGTCAAGCCCTTCGATAATCAATTCTTCTCCGGGAGCTCCAAGTGTCAAAATATTCAAAACCTGAGTTTCTCCACGCATAAACATGGAACTTCCGTGAACTCTCGGCAAAACACCGACTTGGCATTCCAACTCACGGATTTCGTTAATCTTCCTGCCGTCAAGGCGACGATGTTCTCTCAGCAAATGATGACGCACTGTTTTTTTAAATACATAATCCAGTGCTTCACCGATTGCTTTTTTATTTTCCTCAAGTTCCTCTTCCGTAAAAAGAGCAAACACCGGTTCTTCAACATATTTGTCATATTCCTTACGATAAATAGAACCGTCAGCCTGTCCTTTAAAAAACAATTCGATTTTTTCATCAGCTACAGATTTGATTTTTTCTACAATCGACATATCTACTTCTTTTTCGATATAATCGATTTTCGTTTTGCCTGCTTCATCCTGAAATTCTTTCATTGCTTTGGCAATTTCTCCCAACGGCCCAAATGCGGCTTTAAAGCCGGCAAGAATATCGTCATCACTGATAATTTTTGCAGCAGATTCAATCATTATTATTTTTTCGGCGTTTCCACCCAGTACAAGCTCAAAATCCTGTTTTTTACATTGCTCAATTGTCGGATTTACAACAAGTTCGCCGTCTACTTTACTGATTCTTACTCCGCCGATGTTGCAGTCAAAAGGAATATCACTGACTGCAAGAGCCGCAACTACTGCCGTCAGAGCCAAAACATCAAGCGGCTGCGTATTATCCACAGCCAAAACATTGACTACAATCTGAACTTCCCGTGTTAAATCTTTGGGAAACATAGGGCGTATCGAACGGTCGATAATTCGACCTTTTAATATCGCTTCATCGCTGGGACGACCCGGACGTTTTGAAAATTTACTGCTTTTCAATTTTCCGGCAGCATATAAATTTTCCTTATACTCAACTTGCAATGGGAAAAAATCCAAATCGTTATTTTCCGGTCCCATTGTAGCAATCGCCTGAATAACATTTTCACCTGATTGCAGTGTAATGCTTCCGTTTGCTTGGAAAGCATATTCTCCCGTGCGGACTATCATCTCTTTTCCGCTTACAATGAACTTTTTTTCTTTAATTGCTCGCA
>JAFLVQ010000188.1 GCA_022508205.1 Spirochaetales bacterium | reverse complement strand
GCAAACGATATGTCATCGTCGGACAGCCTCAACTCGACAAGGCAATAAGAGAGGCAAATTTCACTGCCGGAAATTCCGATGAAGCTGCGGCAATCAAAGTCGGTGAACGTGCCGAAGCTGAAATCGTTGTAATGACAAAAATTACGTCATTAAGAAGTCAAATTTTAATAAATATTCGTGCCATAGACGTGATAACCGGCGAAGTGACGTTTGCAGAAAGTGAAGCGGCAATGTCGTATGACGTGATAAAGCTGGCTGAGAAAATTGCAAGGCGATTTTCAGGCACCGAATCTTCGGGAAAATACAATGTATCTTTTTCGATTTCGGACGATCTCGATAATCTTCCACTTAAAAACTCGGAAAAAAAATTTGTTGCAAAAAAACTTCAGCAAAAATGGGAAATCGATTTGGATGATGCAGAGCAGGTTCACGGTGTTTATAAAAAATATATCAATGCCGGAATTGCACTGTCTGTAATTGGTGGAGTTTTGACATTAACATCTATTCCGCTTATGGCAGTCGGTGGTTTTATAATAGACGTTCTCTCACCGTACGACTACTATGATGGTTGGGATCATGAAAGTAGACGAGATATAACACTCGATATTATCGGAAGCGTACTTTTGACTTCCGGAATTCTTATGGTATTGACAAGTTTTATGGTTCCGCTTTCTGCATATCCTTTTATAAATGCGCAGCGAATCAAAAATATCTACAAAAAACTTCATGGCGGACAGTCATTCAACATCAGACCGTCATTTTCAAGCGTTTACGACCCTAAGCAGAAACAGGATCGAATGCAAATCGCATTAAGTTTACAGTTTTAACTGACAGAAATACGGCGCGAGATTTTTTCCCGCGCCGTATTGGTTTTACATTAATCGCATGATTTTTGTTTCCGTTTTGGAATACAAGTTTTGCTTTTGCTCCTGCCGCTCCGGTTGCAAAGGTTCAAAGGGAGATTTGCCGATTTCATCGACAAGAAAATGCAGCTGCAAGTTAAAGTGCAGCAAGAGGTTAGCAGCTTCTCTTTTTTCACAATCATGTTCCTAATGATAGTAACTCCTTCGCCGTACATTTAGGCTATCGAACTGTCATTTACCAAAAGATTGGTGTGTTTTGCTTTCCACTTCAGTATGCGGATCGGAATCCAGAGACTGTATATGCCAAGCGTAACGATACAGAGCAACAGGCATACAATCCACGTGCCGAACAATCCGACAGCTGTTCCGTCAAAGGTGCAGCGTCTTTTGCAATAGACCTTGTGCCGCTGCTCCCAACTGTAAACCATCTGCACTGCCCACGGATAGCAGATGCCGAGTGTACAGATTGTCACAAGTGCGCCGAGAATCGACCAGCCGAGCCACTGCCAGAACCCACCGTCAAAATAGCTTGCTTTCTCTGCACGTAATTTCTGTTCTGCATCAAATGTCGGAATTTCGTCCTCGAAGAACGTGTTCGCCTCACGCCACTTCCTGAGCTTGATGGGCACATAGAAACCGTATATACCCAACGTTATAATAGAGAGCAGAAGGCAGAGAATCCATGTCCCGAACAGCCCGCCTGCGCTTCCCGTGAACTTGAGCCGTTTTCCGTTGATTACAGTATGCCTTGCCTCCCACGCATAAAGCCAGTTCACCGCGAACGGATAGCAGATGCCAAGCGTTATGCTTGTAACCAATCCCCCAAGTATTCTCCACCCCAAGAGCTGAAGAACTCCGCCGTCAAAGTAACTCTCGGTTTTGCCCTGAGCCGATTGCGTAACTTGTGTTACATCTTCCATAAAAAAAACTCCTTTTGACCGTTTCGGTCTGTTTTATTTTAAGCTGCCCATACGGGCAGCTGTTTTGCACTGATTTCTATTCCCAGCCACCATCAAGCCCTTGTTTCTCACTGTCTAATGCCATAGTTGCCCGTGCGGTAGTGTCCCTGCTGCCGTTTTTAGTGTAAACGGCATGTCCATACTGGTCTGCTTTATTTGCCTTATCTTTTACATTCACTCCAGCACCACTATCGCAAGAATTTCCACTAATAGTGCCGTCATTCATGGTAAATGTGCCCCGTACCACATCCACACCGCCGCCATGCCAAGTATTGTCATGGTCCACTTTGCTGTCCTTGACTGCACCGCCGTTCATAATGAAATTGCCGCCGTCCACCGTAACTGGCGGTCTGCTTGCGCTTGGTCTTCCTACAAGCTCCACGCCTTTCTCCAAAACAAACGTAACGC
>JAFLVQ010000187.1 GCA_022508205.1 Spirochaetales bacterium | reverse complement strand
ATTTGCGACCTTGTTGCAACTCAACCGCCTTTTTGTTATAACGTTGCGATATTTAAGTAACGGAGTTTATTCATGAGCGAACAATTGATTGAAAAAGAATTTATTAATCGGACAGAATGCCCGCCGTATTTTGACGTAGAGCAAGAATTTTTTATAATCGATTCGGATAATTTGCGCGATGTAAAAACAAAACTGTACGGTTATTCCGTGCAGGACAGCGGAATTTACGATAACGAGAACCTAACGGAGACTGCCGCCGCCGCATTGAACGGATGCGGTGTGTATGTATATATTTGTATAGTGGGGGGGTATTACAATACAGCAGGATTTTAATGGCAGCTATGGAATTTATTTATTCAAAAAAGACAACTATTTTGCGTTAAGCAATTCGTTTCTTCGCCTACTTGAACATCTCAAAACAAAATACCCCCTTTCATTAAATCGCGATTACGCGGACACTTTATTGGTAAATGGTCTTGTCGGTTGTGCATACACAGAAACCGCCGTAAATGAAATTGCGCTAATGGCGAAGAATTCAGTCATTACAATAGATATTGAAACAAAAGCACTCAAGATAAACTACATTGATTATAAGGAAAATTCCGTTGAGCTTGATTCTGCGGAAGGTATGAGAATATTAGACAATTGGGCAAAACGCCAGACGACAACAATCAGAAATCTGGCAGCTAAAACAAATCAAATAACTGTGGATTTATCGGGTGGTTTTGACACAAGAATGACGCTTGCATTGTTGCTGATGTCGGGAATAGATTTAAATAAGATAAGAATAAACTCGGCTAACGACAATCTGCACTGTCATCCAGAGGATTACGAAATCGCGTCTTCCATTGCCGATTATTTCGGTTTTAAACTGAATAATAGCGGAGCGTGGTCTGAGCAAGCCGTTCCTTACAGTCTAAGCGACATAATAAATATCGCTTTCTATACGAAACTGACTTTCCACAAAGAAATGTATTTCAAATACAGAAAATATGCCGTTAAAAGATACAGATTTTCAGGTGCTGGCGGAGAAATCATACGTTCATACCCTAATGAATCCGCACAGGATTATTTAAATCACGAGGTTAATGGTGCCAACAAGTATTCCAAAACTATTGCAAAAGAGATGTCCGATGCAATTAGCCGGCTTATTTCTGATATATACAAAGCCATGCAAGAAAAATATAAAATCAAGGACAGTAATTCAATCGATTGCCCCTGGCATCTTTATGAAGAAACTCGTTGCAGAAGTCATTACGGAAAAGCAAGTGTCGAAAGTTATTTTTCCAATGTGTATGATTTAACACCTTTGATTGATTCCGACTTATGCAGAATAAAACGACATACTGCGGAGGGTTCGGATAATGATTATTTGATGGCTCTTATGTTTACTCGATATTGCCCGAAATTGCTTGATTTTAAAGTTGAAGGCGGCAGGTCGATTTCGCAGGAAACGATTCGGTTTGCGCAGGAGATTAACAAAAAGTTCCCGATAGACAAAAGCGTTTTCGACAAAACGGTGCGCACCGATTTCAATGTCGAGCTGAGCGACCAAAGCGTGATTGACACGCTCAATAACGGCGAAAAGCGCGGCGCGGTCCAATGGGGCGAACCTGATAAATATTTGAAACGTGTTTTCGACTCGAATTCTTTCCGCAGTTTGTTTTGCACTTATTTCGATGATGAAATATACAGATTCGCGGATAAGTGGGTCACGAATCATAATTTCTTCCCGATGCGTGAATGTTATGCGGTCATCGGGCTTACGAAAGTCATAGAAGACATTATGGTAAGCAACGGCTCACGCAATTCGCTGGTACAAAGCCTGGATGATTTTATCGAGCGGGATTATTATTCGACGGAAATAAACATCGATGATTTGAAAAATTACATTACGGCAAGAATCGACATAAAAATTTTCGGGGATAATCCCGACCTGGAACTTGTATCGACTTCGGATGATTCTATGAAGATGCATAAACCCGAATGGCTTCAGAAAGGCGGACTTGGATATACAATCGAGTCGTGCAAAGGCTATTTATCGCTTATGTTTAAATCGTCTACGGGCGGCAGACTTACCGTAAATCTGCTTGGCAGAGATGTCAGGGACGGCAAAAACAACAGAATTCCGTATTGGATTCATTACTATGATGTCCGTTATAATAATGAGGCTGTGTTTGACGGCATAAAATCGGCATGGCACGACAAACCGCTGCGTCTGGAAAGTCAAGTCAAAGCAGGCGAACATATCATGCTGTATGTCGAATTTTCAGGTGTGCCGCATAAATCGAACCGGGTCAAAATAACTTGAAAAAACGCAT
>JAFLVQ010000186.1 GCA_022508205.1 Spirochaetales bacterium | reverse complement strand
AACGGCGAAATCGTAAGTAGCCTGAACAAAAAGAAATAAGGACTATAGGAGCAGATTATGGCAGAAATCTATCAACCGACACTTGTAATCGGACTTGGCGGAACCGGGAAAAACATCATTCTTGCGCTCAAGAAAATGATTGCGGAAAACTGTGAGCACGGCATGGCGGATTTTCCGTTTTTGAAGTTGCTCTCTATCGATACGGACATAGCTATGCCTCATGCGCAGAGTTCAATAAAAACCGTACGGGACGAAGCTTTGTCATTGAATCCCCAACGGGAAGTCTGCCAATTGAAAGTGAATTTCGGTATTACCCCTGATTTAAACGACTACCCTGCAATTCACGAGTGGTTTCCCGATTCACTAAAACCCCAGCTCCTCAAAGCGGAGACCGGAGCGGGTCAGAAAAAACCCGTTGGGCGCTTCACATTTGCATGGAACGCCAGTGAAATTTACGAGGAAATCAATGCGTTCATGCGCGCGCCTGTTGACGTAAAAATCGCCATTGACAAAAATATCGGCGCAAAACTTTCAAAAGAAATAAATGTATTCATCTGCGGTTCTGTCTGCGGCGGAACAGGAAGCGGCACATTTTTAGACACCGCCTATATGGTTCGCTACTGCAATCATATAGCAGGGAATGGCTATCAAGTGAAAATTTTCGGAATGATAGCCTTAGCTTCAATGTTTGATGGTGGTCAAGTAATGCCGAGTATTCGTCAAAATTGTTATGCATCGCTTATTGAGCTGGATCATTTCATGAATGAAATCAACAACGGGAATCCGTATCGCTCTTTTGTCCCTGCCTACAAAGATTTCAGACCTGACTATACCGAAATCGGATCGCTTAAGCCGTTTGATCACCCATTTTTATTTGATAACTTTGGGAAAGGCGTTGCACTCAACTCACAGAATGCTTTTTCCGAAATGGTTGCCCGCTTCATCTATCTTTTGACCGGACATGAACTCGGCGCGAACTGGACGTCCGTGTACAACAACGTCATGGGAAACTTAGGGCAGAATTATAAGAATCTCAACAACAAAGACATTCATTACAGCGGCATGGGAACTTTTTCCATTCTTTACCCGAAAAGAATGATTGTGCAGCTTTGTGCCTATAATCTTTCAAAAGAGTATTTGGCAAAAATACTTGATGACAGCTATGCCCCGCAGGAAATCGAAGCACTTGCAAAAATGTTTTTAAACGAAATCAAGATGAATCCTATGACGACGCAGCTGGAAGATTCTTTCGACGTTTTCAATGAATCGAATGGTTTTAAGGGCAGCTTTACGGATTATATTGAAACTGCGATTTCTGATTTTGAAGAGCGATCTCACGATATAAACAAAAAAGATTTAAAAGATGAAATATTGAACTGGAAAAAAGACATTGCCGAAAAAGTGATGGAATTCAGGAGTTTGAATTCCACACGGGCTGAGAAAATCAGGGAAAGTTTTCTTGGTCACCTTGAAAAACAACTGGAATTATTGCTTGATTTGCACGAGCACAAACTTGGTGTTAAGAAAAATTCCGATGGAACTGACTTGGCTGACAGAGGTTCGATTGTTCGAGCCTTCAATTTTGTCGAATCGCTTATCAAAATTTCTACCGATGCAAAAGATAAATATCGCAAAAGCAGAAATGATGCAGAAAAAACGATAAACAACCTGAACGGAAACTTTGAGACCGCACTTTCCGATTTTGATGAGGTTGCCGACAGTATTTTTGTCACTAAGAAAAAACTTGCGGATGCAAAAGAAAAGCTGCTTGACGCATGCCGTAATTTGTTCAACGCCCAGAAGCAGAGTTTCATAGCTGATTGGTGCTATCAGCTTTTTACGGATATTTTGTGGAATGATGTGCCAAAGTATGACGGTCTTATAAAAGAGCTTGAAAACTACAAGAACAAATACCGCAAAGCGATTGACACATTTAAAGATATTTATACTGATATACAAAAATTCCTTAATGACAATCGTCACTTTGAGCAGAACCCGCTTTTTGCAGTCATATTCGATTACGACAAAGATGTAGTCGAAGCATATAAAAAACTCGCCGCAGAAAAATCTGAGGAATTTATTTTCGGAGAGTTGAGCGATTCCGTGACTGCCGACGGTGCCTTCGGAAAAAACTATCTTGGAGCCGCAGGCAAAACTTCCGCGCTCGTGAACATCGATATTCTCAAAGCAACGGAACAATTCTTTTTCGAGCCGATTAACAAAGTGAACATTGCCGACAGGATTCTTGAAACACCGGAAATATCCGAACGCCTTGAGCAGGGAACATACTTTGAGGCGACTCCGATTTACCTTGGCGTGGAAGACATGGTGA
>JAFLVQ010000185.1 GCA_022508205.1 Spirochaetales bacterium | reverse complement strand
AAAATACGGCGTTTTGTCACTTCATTCTCCTTACATAAAGCTGCAAAATAATCTATCTGCAACTCAAAGTCAATTGCAACGGAAATGTAAGCCGCATTTTAAAGAAAGTCAATTTATAGTAATATGACAATGCCAGTTGCCAATAATACGGGGGCGATACAATGCTTACATACTCGCTGGACAAAAAAGGAACCGATTCTCTTTACGAATTTTTATATAAGTGTATAAAAAAAGATATTCTAAACGGTACTATTGCCGCAAATGAAAAACTGCCGTCGAAACGTTCTTTCGCGAAAAATATGGGAATCAGCGTAATAACCGTAGAAAATACATATTCGCAGTTAATGACCGAAGGTTTTATTTATTCGCTGCCTAAAAAAGGGTTTTTCGCAGCCGACATAAAGAATACGATGCAGAAAAAAGAACTGCCGGCAGAAAACGATATTGAAGATAAAACTTGCGAGCAAAATAAATGCAATGCAGATTGTACCGCCACTCAAACCGATTCAAGAAATTTTCCGTTTGCGACATGGGCACATCTTATGCGTGAAGTGCTTACACAAAAGCAGACCGACTTAATGAAAAATCCGCCGGCAGGGGGAACACTTGAATTACGGAAAGCAATCGCAGAACATTTAAAAGGGTTTCGCGGGATGACGGTTTCGCCGCAGCAAATTATTATCGGAGCCGGCACCGAGTATCTTTACGGACTTCTGATTCAGCTATTGGGATTTGACAAACGTTACGGTGTCGAAAATCCGGGTTACAGTAAAATCGCAAAAGTTTACAAAAGCCACAATGTGGAATGCTCGTTTATAAATATGGACAAAGCCGGCGTTTGCGTCGAAGAGCTTGAAAAAACGTTGACGGATGTAATTCACATTTCACCGTCTCATCACTTCCCTACCGGAATCGTAATGCCGGTAAGCCGTCGATATGAATTGCTGAGCTGGGTTTCATCTTCACCGTCACGCTATATAATAGAAGATGATTACGACAGTGAATTCCGATTTTCCGGACAGCCGATTCCCACACTGCAAAGTATTGATATTTCCGAAAAAGTTATCTATATGAACACCTTTACGAAAACATTGTCATCGACGATACGAATAAGCTATATGGTGCTGCCTGCGAATTTGGTTCGAGATTTTCATTCCAAACTCGGTTTTTATTCATGTACGGTACCGACTTTCGAGCAATTTACATTAGCATCGTTTATCGGCGGCGGCTATTTTGAAAAACATATAAATCGTATGCGCAAACTTTACCATACCAAACGCGACTCGGTAATAAATGCACTTCAAAACAATAAGTATGCGCATAAAATAGAAGTACTTGAAAAAGATGCGGGGCTGCATTTTCTGATGCGTCTGCATTCCGATATTTGCAGTGAACATTTTTTGAAACAGCTGGAATCATGCGGAATAAAAATAATGCCGCTTTGCGCGTATTATAAAAATCCGCCCGACAGTGCACTTCATTACTTCGTTGTCAATTATACTTCGGCAGTACATGAAAAAATTGTCGATGCAATAGAACACATACAGTAGGAAACATAATGGAAATAAGCAACGAACTGAAAGAAACAATAAAAAATCTTGCGGAAAAATACGAAAATTCCGCTTTTACACAAGACGATCCAAGCTGCGTTTTAAAACGTTACAAAAGCATCGATGATATAGAATGCGCCGCACTTACTGCCGCAGTTCTTGCATTCGGACGACGTGACGCATTTCTGAAAAAAATCGATGAAGTTTTGGACATAGCAGACACATTCGGAGGTCCGGCAAATTGGCTGAAAAACGGTGATTACCGCAAATCTTTCGTTCCCAAAGGAATCAACTGCGATAAGAAATTTTACCGCTTTTATTCGTATACTGATTTCATAGATTTTTTTGATGTCATGCGCGATATTCTGCAGACAAATGCGACACTGGGAGAATATTTTGCCAAGCATTGCAATGGAAAAAATCTTGCCGAAGTAATCTGCGGTACTTTTAAAAAGTGCAAAGTAATACCTCACGGAAAAGATTCCGCAAACAAGCGCATACACATGTTTTTACGCTGGATGGTCCGCAGAAATTCCCCCGTCGATTTGGGGATCTGGAATTGGTACAGTCCGGCTGATTTACTTATTCCGATGGATATACATGTAATTCAGGAATCGATAAAGCTCGGTCTTTTGCCGCCCAAAAGCAGCGGTACATTAAAAAATGCAATATTGCTGACAAATGGTTTAAAGCAAATCTGGCCCAATGACCCATGCAAAGGTGATTTCGCGTTATTCGGCAGCGGCGTCGATTGATTGACAGAATAATAAACTTCAGCGACCAAAAAACTTTGCATAAACAGAGCCGCTGCTTTACAAATTGCGCACGCTCGTCACTTTCTTCAACAGT
>JAFLVQ010000184.1 GCA_022508205.1 Spirochaetales bacterium | reverse complement strand
ATACCCACTTTCGTTTCTGTTAATCCTATCAATATTATAGAGATTATCAGCAGAACAGATGTCACCAGCCCTCGTTTATGATTAAAAATAAAATCCAGCATAGTTTATTTTTGTCTTTTTTCAATAACTTTTCCGGCACCCAAAGCCACACAAAGAAGCGGATTTTCAGCAATAATAACAGGAACTCCGGTTTGCTGTGCAACAAGTTTCGGCAAACCTTTCAGCAATGCACCTCCGCCGGTAAGAACAATACCGCGTTCTACAATATCGGAAGCCAATTCAGGCGGTGTTTGTTCAAGCGTCTTTTTCACTTCTTCTATAATTTGGCTGACAGGTTCCTGCAAAGCTTCTCTTACTTCGTTGGAATCTATTTCCTGCGTTTTAGGCAATCCGCTTATCGCATCACGACCGCGAATTTCAATTTTTTTAGTTTCGCCTTCCGCATATACATTTCCAATTTTGATTTTTATGTCTTCTGCCGTAGATTCACCGATCATTAAGTTGTGAACCAATTTTACGTATTTCAAAATAGCTTCGTCAAATTCATCTCCGCCGACACGGATTGCGTTTGAAATTACCATACCGCCAAGTGAAATTACGGAAATTTCGGAAGTACCGCCGCCAATGTCGCAGACCATATTTCCGGCAGGTTCATCAATTGCAATATTCGCACCGATTGCCGCAGCCATTGATTCTTCTATAAGGTAAATTTCACGCGCGCCCGCTTGTTCCGCAGCTTCTCTTACGGCACGTCGTTCAACTTCCGTAATGCATGAAGGAATTCCTATTGCAATTCTCGGTTTTGCTTTTAAAATATTTTTAGGTGAAACTTTTTCTATAAAATACTTAATCATCTTTTCGGTAGTCTCAAAATCCGCAATTACACCGTCACGCAAAGGGCGAATGGCAATAATTTCGCGGTGAGTTCTTCCAAGCATTTTTTTAGCTTCCAATCCACACGCAATTACTTTTTTTGTTCCTCTTTCCACGGCAACAACCGACGGTTCCGAAAGCACGATTCCGCGCTTTTTCACATGAACCAAAGTATTCGCTGTTCCCAAATCAATTCCTAAATCCAAAGAAAATAAATCAGATAATTTTCCCATACCCACCTCTTTTACTCTATAAAAATATCTATAAGCAGCAAATACTATCAAAATATTTGCTCCGTGATAACAAATGTCATTAAACTATTTGTTAAATTTACAATCTTTTTCCCGCTTTCAAATGTCCCGGATCAATCTCGATCGTTTTGCGCCACTGCGACCTTGCCTTAATATTATCATGATAATAAAGGTAATAAATCTCACCTCGCTGAAAATACGCTTCTGCATTATTTTCGTTCAATTCGATTGTTTGGTTGTAATAACGCAGTGCATTTTCATATTTTCCCTGTTCAAAATAGATTGTTCCCAAAGTAAACAATGCCTTTTCCTTATTTTTTATCTCAGCGGAAATATCGGCGGTTTTTTCCAGATATTCGGCAGCCTCATCCATTTTTCCCATACGATAATAATTCACGCCTATGGCAAGCAACACCAAATCGTTTTTTTCCAAATCCTGTGCTCTGAGCAATATTTGATTTGCCTTTTCATATTCTCCAACGTATGAATACACAAGTCCAAGCACATAAAGCAAATCAATACGTTCTACGCCGCATTTTATGGCTCGGTTAAGATATTCTATACTTAAATTATAATATCCTTTTCCGTAATAATAATAAATCTTTCCGATACAAAAATATACATTTCCGAGAAGGTCATTTGCCGAATAAACAATCGGAACCTTACGCAAATCACTCATCGCGAGTGAAAAATAAACACTGCGTCTGCTGCTATCATGTTCGGCTTCACCAAGCAAATAATATGAAAACCCTCTGTAAACAAGAAATTCCGGCTGAAGCGGATTATTATGCAGTTCGCTGTCCATTCTTTCTATCAGTTCGAGATAATTTTTATTGGAATAAAGCGCACTGTAAGATTCTTTTACCGCAATTTTCTCTTGTTTATTATGTTTAATGTACTGTGCACAAAAAACTACTCCCCAAATTACGGCACATAAAAGCACTGTTATCAGCAAAATATTGAAGAATATATGTACATAATGTTTTCTTGCATTATTTTTGCCTACATAAGGCTGGTATCCGTAGTTCAAAGTGTTTTCCCTAATTTTGTATCTGATAATAAAAACAGTGTTTCATATAACAAATATATGCTGTTGTCAATGAAACAAAAAACGATAGCAGGCTTCGGCTTGCAGACTTTCGTTAGAAAGTCGAAAACGATAGCAGGCTTCGGCTTGCAGACTTTCATTAGAAAGTCGAAAACGAAGCTATTGCAATTTCTCCACTTCCTCGATAGACAAGCCGGTAGCAGATGCAATTTGTTTGTGTGATAACCCTAAAGATAATAGGTTT
>JAFLVQ010000183.1 GCA_022508205.1 Spirochaetales bacterium | reverse complement strand
TATCCGTTTTACGAGGTCTGGGAAGATATTGACAAGGGGAATTACTTTCCTGATTAAGTGAGGGATATGCAAGGGACAGGCCCTAATCCCATTTTGGCATTAGGGTCTGTCCCTCATTAATCATTAATAAAAGTATTTTAGACATATTTGTTCCTACAACGAATAATTAATAGAAAGTAACAATGAAAAATTTATTTTTATTTTACATCATAAATTATTTCGATATTTTCCAGATAGTTTGCCATAACTTTGCGTGATGAAGTAATTCCCGAAGTTTCAATATAAACTGTGATTTTTCCGGGCAGAACTTCAAAGTGGTCTCTTTTATTTTTCGCAATTGATATAACCGCAGAATTTTGATCATTTGATACGCGAATCGAATAGTCGGATTGATTTTTTACAATTACGACACACGGTGAAAAAAGTGTACATGACATCAGCAGTAAAATAAGTGAAGAAAGTAAAACTATGTTTTTCATCATCAACTCCTGCTCATTTTAAAGTATTTTTTTTCCAAAATGCTGCATTATTTACCCAAAAAAAAGTTAGAATATTAAAAAAAAATGTTAAGGAGACATTATGGCAATTATTGTACTTGCAAGAGAGTTGGCGGCGTTGGGAGATGAAACTGCCAAAGAACTTTCATCAATGCTGCCTAATTATCATTATATTAATAAGGAAGAAATTGAAGAAACGCTGCAGGAACGCGGCATTACTGAAAAAATGATAGACCGCTACGGTGAAAAAAAGCCGGGTTTCTTTGATGTTTTTTCATCTGCTCAAAATCAATTCCTTCATCATTTAAAAACAGTACTTTATGAAAAAACGGAATCGGGAAATTGCATTTTAGTGGGTCAAGGTGCACCTGTATTGCTTAAAGATGTTCCCGGCGTAGTAACATTTCGGTTAATTTGCTCGGAAGAGGTGCGCATTCAGCGAATCATGAAACGATTTAACTGTGATGAACGACGGGCTCAATTGATGATGACGCATACCGACAATGACAGAGTGGGATTTAATCGTTACTTTTTCGATGTAGGCTGGCGCGATCCGGTAAATTACGATTTTATTATCAATACAGAACGGCTGAATGCCGTACAGACTGCAAATATTATTGCAACTATTTTACCGCAGCTTGTAGATGAAGAACAGGAAATAGAATGCAGGAAATCAATTACCAATCTGATTACCGGTCAAAAGATTTTGACAAAAGCGCTGTATGAAGAAAAATTACCGATTTATTTTCTGGAAGTATTGTATGACGGCAAAACAGTCACTCTAAACGGAGTAACAAACGCGCCGTCCTGCATTGAAGCAGCTTCAAATATCGCAAAGGAAATTTCGGGTTGTGGTGAAGTACATTCAAATATTTACATTGCATCCGATCTTCCTATTACTCATGAAGTTTAAATTATAGCAAACAACAAAGGGACAGACCCTAATTCCATTTTAGGATTAAGGTCTGTCCCCATAAAATAACCGGAGATTTCTTCAATGATAGAAGTAAAAGGTTTACAAGTAGAATTTAAAACCGAAAAAGGGATACTCAAAGCGTTGCGAGGCGTTGATTTTCAAGTACAGCCGGGCGAAATTCTCGGAATCGTGGGAGAATCCGGCTCAGGAAAAAGCGTTACTGCTACATCAATAATGGGGCTGCTGCCTAAACACGTAATTAAAAGCGGCGAAATTCTGATAGATGAAATTCCCGTTCTTTCATTATCAGGCAAAGAACTGTCAAAACTGCGTGGCAATAAAATAAGCATGATTTTTCAGGAACCGGGCAGATCATTTGACCCATTGTACAGTATCGGAAAAACATTTTCGGAAACATTTCTGCGTAGTAATCCGTCACTTTCAAAAGAGGAATGCCGCAGTTTGGCGGTAAAATTATTAAAAGAAGTCGGCATTCCCAATCCGGAGGAACGCCTTAACAACTTTCCGCATCAACTTTCCGGGGGGCAGCTTCAGCGTGTAATGATTGCGCTTGCTGTTGCGGCAAAACCGCTGTATTTGATTGCGGATGAACCGACGACGGCACTCGATGTTACGATTCAAGGCAGAATAGTTCGACTGCTTAAAGAAATGAAAAAAAAATACAATCTCGGAGTAATTTTTATTACTCATGATTTGTCGTTGATTCAGGCAATTTCAGATAAAATTCTCGTTATGTACTCCGGACTTACACTAGAATACGGCAAAGCGGCAGATATTTTGTCGAATCCGCTTCATCCTTATACACAAGGGCTTTTGTCATCGATTCCTCGCCCGGGTGCGAACTATCGTACGGAAAAACTTACCGCAATTCCGGGAAATATTCCGGATCCGATAAATCCGCCGCTCGGCTGTCCATTTGCACCTCGCTGCAAATACGCTCAAGACAGGTGCAAAGAAAATATTCCTTTGAGAAAAGCGGAAAATGAGCGGCAGTATCGCTGCATTTT
>JAFLVQ010000182.1 GCA_022508205.1 Spirochaetales bacterium | reverse complement strand
AAACTGTTGAACAGGACAACGAAATTGACCTGCCGGAAGCTGAACTTCAAGATGATGAAGTAATCGCCAACGATGAAGTAGAAACTCCAATCGATGAAAAAATTGCTGAACCGGACAATGAAGTTGACTTGCCGGAAACTGAACTTCAAGACGATGAAGTAATTTCTGACAGTGAAACAGAAACTGCAATTGATGAAGAAACTGTCGAACTGAACAATGAAGTTGACTTGCCGGAAGCAGAACTTCAAGATGACGAAGCAACTTCTGACAATGAAGTAGAAACTGTAACCGATGAAGAAATTACTGAACCGGACAACGAAATTGATTTGCCGGAAACTGAACTTCAAGACGAAGAAGTAACTTCTGACAGTGAAACAGAAACTCCAATCGATGAAGAAACTGTTGAACCGGACAACGAAATTGATTTGCCAACTAAAAATAATGTAAATCAGAGATCCGATGATTTTGAAATTTCATTCGATGAGAAAGACAGTTTATTTCATGACAAATCCGAAAATGATACCGAAACGGAAAATAATGAGCATGAAGAAAAAGATTATTTTGAGTGCATAAATCAATTATCTATGGAATTATCCACACTGCCTCAAGAAAAAGGCGCAATGCAGTTATTCCACAGCATGACATCATTATCATTTGGATTCTCAAAATCTTCGTTGTTTCTATTTTCCCCTTCTCTGCAGCAGTTCCAATGCTGCGAGTTTGAAAATATTGATGATGAAAGCATAGACAAGCTTCATTTCTCGGTTGATTTTGAAAATATTTACCAAGAAATTTCAGAAAATGGATTTTTCTTTATCACAAAAGACAGTGATACAAAAGGATTACTGCGCCACTTTTTATCGGAAAAGGATTTTAATGATGCAGACTTTTTATTGCTGATTCCATACATTTTTACTTCGCGAATGATTGGCTTGTTTGCCGGCTTCAAACTGCAAGATAATGAAAAGATAAGCCCAGCATGTATTGAAGCATTGGCTCTTGTTTGTCGTTTGAACGCCGCGCTTTTGTACAATTTGTATCAAACGGAAAATCTTGCTGCGGAAATGGAAGAAAATTCTGAGCAAGAGGATGATGCCGCGCAGACTGACGAATTCTCTGAAATTTCGGAAGAAAGTGACTTACCGGAAGTCGAACCGGAAGAAAACAGCTTGATTGAAAACACAAATGACATTGAGGAAAAAACCGAATCATTACCGGATAATTCGGAGAAAAAGCAGCCATTTGATGAAATGTATCATAAGATTTTGTTCTATCTGCAAAAAACCATTGAATCATATCCGGACGCACCTTTGTCTATTCTAAAGGTTCAGCTGACGAATACGGAAAGTTTGGAAAAACAAATAGAAGGATTCAAAATCGATATTTTCATTTCCGACATTCAGTTCATTGTAATGAATATTGTCGGAGCCAACGGTCTTGTAAGTATGTTTAATGATTTCAGTGTTTATGCGATTCTGCCTGAAGCTGACAGTCAAATCGCAGATACATTGCTGGATAAAATAACCGCAGATATTAGAAATATGTTCTCGGAAATATTCGGCAGCTGCAATGTTGAATTTTCAAATTCTTCCGTGAACTACCCGGTTGATTCCCGAAATTTTGAAGAACTATTCTACATGGCAAAAAATGGAAAATAAGACGG
The DNA here is from genome assembly GCA_022508205.1 of Spirochaetales bacterium. Taxonomy (GTDB): domain Bacteria; phylum Spirochaetota; class GWE2-31-10; order GWE2-31-10; family GWE2-31-10; genus RGIG8597. Next base: position 803 of record JAFLVQ010000182.1, on the reverse strand, counting down.
TTTACGAACAATCCGTAAGCAAACGCGGAATTACGGTTTTCTCGTGTAACGGAAAACTGCTTTATTCCGCTTATAATCCTCAAAAAGAAGCTATACATTATTTATCATCGATTCCCGAATTAACTAAAAAGCAGACTGTAATTACATTTTGCGGAGCCGATTTCATCAACTGCGAACTGGAAAAAAATCAGGAAATAAAAAATATTCTTTCTTTTGAACCAATTGATTTCCCGATTAATGCCAAAAGCAAAAAAATTCATCATTTAAAAACAGTGGAAGATTTGGAAAATGCAATCCGTAAAACCAAAATCGATACAAAAAATATTGCAGTTATTACTTGGCCGCCTTTCATTGAAACACAGAAAGAGAATTTCATCGGATATTTGGAGAAAATAAAAGACATTCTGATAAAGCAAACACTTTCCGATGTTGCCGATAAAGCATTTTCACAAATTGAAGTGCGGCATGTCGAGAAGAATAAAAACAGGTTTGCAAATCTGCGGCTGCTTTTAAATCAGGTAATTTCCGACGCGATGCCGCCCGCCGTCGTATTTGCCGCCGGCGCATCACTTTCAAATCAAACGGAATTTATTCGTCCGTATTTGAATAAAGTTGTGACATTCTCCTACCCTTCCGCGCTTCCGTATCTGCAATATATCGGAATATATCCTGACTATGCAATTGCAGTCGATCCGGGATACGCAACTTTTTATCATTTAATGAAATTTCGCAAACAAATCGAATTGATTTGTCCGCTTTCGTTAAGCGGCTCGATTTTTTCACTGAAAAATTATACTCCGCTG
>JAFLVQ010000181.1 GCA_022508205.1 Spirochaetales bacterium | reverse complement strand
AGCTGTTATCCTCGTATTGCCTTCGCAAAAGGGATGAATCTGCCAGATGTCGGACGTAAATTTTGCCAGATGCTTTACGGACTCAATCAAAGACAGTCCTTCGTAGGAAAATTCTTTTTCTGTTCTGAAATCATATTCCAAAGTTGTCATGATGCTTTCTGACGATGCATAAAGCACTGTATCACCATGAAGTACCCATTCTTTTTTTGTGATATTATATGGCCGAATCGTTCCGGCGTGATCATAAATTCTGGAAAACAGGCGCTTATGAATCATCAAAAATTCAGCCGGTGAGAACTGAAAGGCTTTTTCACTTAACATCTGTGCAATGCGAACCGACACCTTATCGGCTTCTTCCGTATCCTGTTCATTTCCCAGACGATTTTCCCGGGCTTCATAATAGTTTTCGATTCTGGCATTTGCCGCCTCAATGTCAATGTTTCCTTCGATATGCTCTTTTGCTGTATCCAACAAATATTGTGATGTTTCAAGTCCATCCACATCCTGCAGTCCGATTGCGGTTTTCCAGGCATATGTTTTTTCTGTCTTTTCGGGTTCACCCTGCCGAGTATATTCCTCGAAATCAAATTGCCATGGTTTATGAGAATTAATATTTTTTTCTGGCATATTGGGATTCTCCTTCTGACTTATGCAGCACGTTTATTATAATCGATAATAAATATTTCTCCATACTTCAAACAGTTTAAAAAGTCCTCATAAAACAACGGTAAATATCAGTGGATAATACTCATTCCCATCCACCTGCTACAACTTGATTTTATATTTCCCTTTTCCATATCCTTTTGCTTCTTCTATCATATCAGCATCTTTCATTTTTGCAATCAAAGTTCCGGCAGAAGTTAATGATATTTTAAATAATGATGCAATTTCTGTTCTTCCAAATATTCTTCCTTCCTGCATTTCATTTATAAGCATGAAAACTTTTTCTTTTGTCGGAGAATTCACTTTCATGTTTTTTATACGCTCATTTAAGACATCAATCGCAACTTTTTTCCCATCAATCGCAACTTTTTTCCCATCAATCGCAACTTTTTCTTCCAAAAAATCCGGATGAATCGGAATTTCAACCGTCACTGCCCGTCTGTCATCATCCGTATAGAACTTTGCTTTGGGAGAACCATTATTTCGAAGTTCCTCCTGAATCGTCGGAATACCGGTGGATTTCCCTTCTGACAAATCCAATTCTTTCAAAAATTCACCCAAACGCTTATTGCGGTAATATCTGGAAGAGAAACGCTCACCTTCTTCAATCACTCTCTTAGGAATAGATCGGTCTATTCCCGGAAAACTGATAATTCTAATAAGTTCCGGTTCGATTTCAATAATAATTGCCTGCCCGGACAAATAATCTCTATGATAAAAAGCATTTACCACGGCTTCTTCCAATGCCTGATATGGATAATTAAATCTGCGAATGGCCTCCATCTGATAATTAACCTTTGTGACCATCTCTTCAATTACCAAATCCTGCAAAGTCTGCATGGTTCGCTTGATCATCATCGGTACAGACCCCTTAATGACCGGAAATTCTTTAAAATTATTCGGATTTTTTATACTGCCTTCCGGAAATCTGACAATCTCCACTTGTGTATATGGAAAGAACTTGTCCAGATGTTCACAGAACATCATTAGTGCTACATTGGAAATATACTGCTGCTCAAACGGTCCGACCAAAAGCTGCATATCATTCAATATAGCCATAGTTCCGCGGTCTATTACCTGTTTTGAAAGCTTACTTTTTGTTTCAACCAGATGGTCTCTTAAGAGTGCAACCGAAATATCATCTTCTGTAGCTTCAAAATTAGGTCTTGTATCAAACGGAGCATAGTTTGTCATATTAACCAATTCACGCTCCTGTTCGAAGTTTGCGCGTACAGAACTGGAAGCATAACGGATATAGTAATAATGCTTTTTTCCCTTCTTTGATGTCACATGTTCCGGTGCTTTATATGGTCTTTGTATTCCGGTCGCCACCCACAATATCAAAATAGATTTTTTATCTACTTCTTCAATAATTACTTTTGGGAAATATGCAGGAATCAAAGTATTATTGTAACCCAGGATTTCCTTTTGAATCTTATCAAGCTCCTGTTCTTCCAAACCTTTTACCGGACGAACCGCGACACCATTTTTCTCTTCTACACCAATAACAATATATCCGCCACCAACATTATCAAAATCATTGGCAAATGCACATACACTATGATAAACTTCATCGGGATTCCATCCGGCCTTAAATTCGATGCGCTCGGATTCCACCCGGCGTTTGTTTAAAAGGTCTTCTATGTTGATTTCGAGTTCCATTAATTTCACCTTCAATCGTTACGGCAAAATATTCTCCGCCATTTTTTCAATTATAACAATCGGGCTGATGAGAGAAGTCATTATTTTCCTTTAAAACACTTTTTACATTTTTTAAAATGACTTTGATTATCTTGGATTACCTCATCTTCAGTATCA
>JAFLVQ010000180.1 GCA_022508205.1 Spirochaetales bacterium | reverse complement strand
AAATCTTCTTTACACAATTGAAATGGATTAAAGGGCTTAAGCCCTTTTTTTATTTTACGCTAAATATAAAGTCCTTTATTTCTTTCGTAAGATAGAAGATTGTCGATTTTTGTTGCAAAAAAAGTCGGGCACTATCACGGCTATAAAAAGCATTAATAACTTAAAATAAGTTTTACAACGCAAACATCACGCGTTATATCAGGCAAAAGAGCGCTCTGTCATTTCCATATCTGCCAATTTGTGCCGGAATACAGCGGCGAAAATCCTTCCGGTGCGGAATAAGACGCAGGGTCTTCGCCGACTGCAACGACAACCGACGCCGTGTCTCCGATAATTTTTGCCGCATACAAGGACGATTCCGCTTTCAAAACCTCCAGTTTGCTGTCACTTTGAATGCCGCATTGATTGCGCAGTGCAATCAGATAATCGATATGATTTTTGTATGTCATTGTTGTACCGGGAACTGTTTTGCCGCCTATGCAGTCCGATGTTCCCGACGTGAAATAATGCTCTGCGGAAACGCAAGGCACTCCCGGATGAGTCAGAATAAACGCGTACTCCGTTCCCAAATCGTTTTTGTCCTGTGGCCAATGCTTCTGCGTACTGGCAGTATCGTGATTTTCCACAAAGGTTACCGCAGAATTCGGCTGCTTCCTGAAAAAGATGTTCTCATCGGCAAGTTTGCCGTAATTGCTGTTTTTAGCCCCGCTTGATCTTCCGAATACCTCATTAAATACACCTTTCAGCGTAAAATCAAACACGCGCGACGCCTTTCCGACTGTTCCGTTCAATTCCTGCGATGTCGCGTTTACCCATGCCTCAAACTTCTGCGTCCAGCCGGAAACCGAATAATTGTCCGGCCACAGCTCGCCGACAGAAAACGCCGCGTCCGTCTCGGCGTTATAGTAGCCGACATATTTTCCGTCAAAGCCGCGCACATAATCATAACGCCAGCCGGCAAAGCCCATGTCCTTCAACGACTTCATCCACGTTACAATACCCTGCTGCACAGTTGTATTCGTATGATCGATGTCGCGTCCGGAGTTATATCCATCGCCCGTATCTTTTGCGCCGCGCATAGATAATGGAACCGCACCCATAAATGAAGGCTCGTTCGTATATCCTTCGTCATCGGAACAAATCGCCCGGTAATCACTGCCTTTGACAACGTCCCAGTCCGGATTGGTAAAATCGCCCCAGCTCGTTGTTCCGACACGATGATTGATTACAATATCCGCAATCGGTTTCGCGGGAGCAAGTGCGTTCAGTGCCGCACGCAAATCACTTTCTGTCCCATACTTGCTGTCAAAAACATTCAGCTCACGGGGAAGGTAGCCATTTTCGCTCAAGCTGTCAGTACAAGGCGCAAGCCACACATATTCAAAAGACTGCTTGATACTCTCTGCCTGCTGCTCGATTGTGTTCCACCATGTTCCGCCTTGTTTGTGGCTTTCCCATGTAAATGCCTGCAGCATAACGCCGCTGTCGGTTCCGGGAGAGTCAAACGTAACACTTGGCGTTCCGTATTCCGTTAATTTATCCGCATCCTCTGCGGGTTTGACGTTTTTTGGTTCAGCCTCTGCGGAATTTCCGCATGACACCGCCAGCAAAACACACGCGCACAGGGCAATGCATCGAACTGGTACGTTCCACATTTTACAGTCGATTATCCTCTTCATTTTGTTACCCCCTAAATATCGCTTCCGAATACATTTACAAATTCAGTATAACAGAAAACCTGAAACCAACAAATGTAATTTTACGATACGGGAATTTTTCTGTGCCCATCAAAAACATACGTCAAGGCACTTTAAAAAAATGTTTCAATCGGCAATTCGGTAATAGGGAAATAAAAAAAGCGCATCTCCGAATCGGAAATACGCCTGATAATTTTAAAGAAAAAATTATTCTTCGACTTTGCCGTCTATTTGGTCGTAACCGCCTGCAATCGATTCACCATTGCTTCCGATTACCTCTTTGACAAATAATAGGTAAGATGAATTTTCTATCTTGTTCCAGTCATCCTTTGTTCCGCCGTACTGTACTGTCTTAATTTCGGTGCAATAACGAAACGCCCAAAATTTTATGCTTTTCATACTTTTCGGAATCGTTACACTTTCAAGACTTGTGCAAGAGGCAAATGCACCTGCTTCGATATTTTCCGTGCCTTCGGGAAATTCAATAGTTTTAAGGCTGACACAATAACTGAATGCCCCTGCACCGATATTTTTCACGCTTTCGGGAATTGTCACCGTTTCAAGACGGATAAAACCGTTGAAAACGCCCGCTCCAATGCTCGTTACGCCGTCGGGAATAACTACATTCGTTGCATACCCTAAATAATTTTTAACTTCTTTGTTCTCGATTGTCCATTCCCTCGAATCATACTCAATGCCGTCGTTACCTTTATCGTCCGAATCGTCACTTGCATCATCGCACCCGGTGAGTACAAGAGTAAATATCATTACCGCAGATACAAATAAAGATTTCACTAACCTTTCCATAAGACCTCCTTAATTTGGGAAAAGGTTAATAATAGTACCC
>JAFLVQ010000018.1 GCA_022508205.1 Spirochaetales bacterium | reverse complement strand
TATTTACCTATAATTTTATTCATAAACAGAATTATGTATATGGGAGGAATTACTTATATATACTGAAATGGTATTAAGGTCTGAGCATATATCGCAGCGTTGAATGCATAAAATTATAAATGCCCAGACCTTAATCCTAAAATAGAATACAGGTCTGGGCGAAAGAATTGGAAAACAAACAATGAAACATATAAAGCGGATAATTAACTCAACCGCTTATACAATAATAATAATGATTTATGCCATTGGCAAAACTAAAAATTCTTAATAATCTCTTCCCCAAATTCGGAGCATTTTACTTCTGTTGCCCCCTCCATTGTACGAGCTAAGTCATAAGTAACATGTTTTGAGGCGATTGCAGCTTCAAATCCTTTAATAATCAAACTTGCCGCTTCTTTCCAGCCGATATGCTCCAACATCATAACAGCAGATAAAATAATAGAACCCGGATTAACTTTATCCATTCCTGTATATTTAGGTGCAGTTCCGTGAGTCGCTTCAAAAACGGCAATCTTATCAGACAAATTCGCTCCGGGTGCAATTCCTATTCCACCGACCTGTGCTGCAAGTGCATCACTTATATAATCGCCGTTAAGATTTGGAGTTACAACAACCTGATACTCATCAGGGCGCAGCAGAATCTGCTGAAACATCGCATCCGCAATTCTGTCTTTAATTACAATTTTTCCGGCAGGAAGTTTGCCATTATAGTTATCATACAATTCCGTTTCCGTAATCGTAATATCGCCAAATTCATCTTTAGCAACTTGATACCCCCATTCCTTAAATGCACCTTCCGTAAATTTCATAATGTTGCCCTTATGAACAAGAGTTACTATGGTGCGCTTATTGTCAATTGCATATCGAATTGCCTTTCGGACAATATTCTTACTTGCTTCGGGAGAAATAGGTTTAATACCTATTCCCGCAGTTTCGGTAATGTGACATCCCATTTCACTGTTCAAAAAAGCAATCACCTTTTTTACTTCATCCGTACCTGCTTTCCATTCAATCCCTGAATAAACATCCTCAGTATTTTCCCTGAAAATGACCATATCCACAAGTTCGGGACGTTTTACAGGAGCACCTACACCTTTAAAATACCTTACGGGACGCACGCATGCATACAAATCAAGAATCTGACGCAGTGCAACATTTAAACTTCTGATTCCGCCGCCAACAGGTGTAGTAAGAGGTCCCTTTATCCCGACAAAGTATTTCTTAAACGCCTCAAGAGTCTCATCGGGCAGCCAATTACCTGTAGCATTAAAGGCTTTTTCCCCCGCCAGTACTTCAGTCCACGCAATTTCACGTTTTCTGCCATAAGATTTTTCAACAGCCGCATCTACAACCTTAATCATTGTCTTTGTAATATCGCCGCCTATCCCGTCTCCTTCTATAAACGGTAATATCGGGGTATCGGGAACATTCATTTTTCCGTTATTATCAAATGTAATTCCCTGCCCTTTTGTAATTTGGTTAATTGGTTGAATTGCCATAAATCATCCTCCACAAAATAAATACCGTACATTAAAACTGTACCGTTACGCTCTTATATCACAAAAACAACTTACAGTCAGTAATAAAAAAACATACTTGGATTTATACTGAAATGGGATTGAGGTCTGGGCAGTGATTTCGGAAGCATTTTTTTATTTCTGCAAGACAACGTATTTATTCCATAATGGAATCGAGGTCTGGGCATAATTTTATAACTATTAACTATCAAACCCAGTCAACTTTCTCAATAATTCACAGTTATTATTAAATACTGCCTGAATATCATTTTCATCCATTCCGCAGCCGGCAAGAACTGCTCTCGCATATTCCGGACTCAAAAAATCACTGTCAGAATGTGAATCCGAATCCAACACAAGACCGGCACCTGTTTTTTTTGCGGTTTTGTAGACATGCCCATTTGTTAAACCGTGCCCCTTCTTCGATGTAATTTCTAAATAAACTCCATTCTTCGCCGCAAGCAGTGCATCGGCTTCCGTTATCAGCCCGGGATGCGCAAGTATCGTAACACCGGCTTCTATTGCCGCTAAATTAGTTCCCGGTTCGACAGGCTCGGTTATAGTTTCACCATGGACTATAATAAGTTTTATGCCGAAATCACGCGCTTTTTTGGTTAAATCACCGATTAAAGCAGCGGGGACATGGGTAAGTTCCACTCCGGGAATCGCAATAATATTCCAACTGCTTTTTTCCACCATATCCGTCATTTTTTTTACAGAATCAAATATATATTCGTAATTAGAATAATCAGCATGGTCAGTAAGCCCGATTGCATAATATCCGGCAACTGCTGCCCTGCGTATATGTTCAGCAGGAGAAAGTTCACCGTCAGAAAAAAAAGTATGTGTATGAAAATCAATCAGCTTCATAATATACCTCATCAATTTTTTTAAGCAATGTACACTCTTTTTAATGAATTGAAAACCGTTTCTTAAAAACGAGCAGATACGTTTATTCTTAAATGGGATTGAGGTCTGGGCAGTGATTTTTTTGCCAATTATCCAATATTCTAAAGCTGAATCAAGGTCTGGGCATCATTTACATCAACTGTCTTTTTGCAAGTTTGTAAAAAGCACCGTGTGCTCTCATCAATTCATCGTAAGTCCCGATTTCTTCGATACCACCTTTTGAAAATACGAAAATTCTATCTGCATTCTTTATCGTACTCAGTCTGTGAGCAATCGCAATTCTGGTAGCTTTCAGTTTTTCGATACTCTGCGAAACAAGGGCTTGAGTTTTATTATCAAGTGCACTTGTTGCTTCATCAAAAAGCAAAATCTTCGGTTTGCGCGCAATCGCTCTTGCTATCAAAATACGCTGACGCTGTCCGCCCGAAAGATTTCCGCCGCAATCGCTTATCTGGGTAAACATCCCCATCGGCATTTCCCTTATATCATCCGCAATTCCTGCCATTTCAGCAGCTTTCCACGCCTCTTCCATCGGTAAATCGGCCACTGCACCGGCAATATTTTGGTAAATATCGCCAGACAGCAGTTTACCGCTCTGAAGAACAACGCCAAACTGTCTGCGTACCATTTTACGATCAAGTGTCGCCAAATCCTGACCATCGAATTTTATACTGCCACTCTCCGGCGTTTCAAATCCAAGCAAAAGCCGCATCAATGTAGATTTTCCGCAGCCCGAACCGCCGACAAAAGCTACAAATTCCCCCGGTTTGATATTCATCGAAATATCTTTCAAAATTGCCGAAGAACCCTGCGAATATCTGAAAGTCACATGCTGTATATCTATCGCTCCGGACAATCTTCCCGGCGGCGCATTAATTCCGGAAGTTTCCGGCTGCTCCGAAAATATCGGTTCCAACCGTTTATACTGCGCTGCTGCCATTACGCTTTTTATTGCTCCGTGATAAAAATTCCATACAGCAGCAAGAAAAACCGACAAAGCCGAAGTAAATGCCGCAAACGTTCCTATGGAAAACATCTCGGATTTTCCGGCTGCAAAAAAATAAATCAATGCAAATACAAAACACTGCATTAATAAATAACTGTTTTTCACTTTCGCATACGACAAATACAGTTTCTGATCATTTCCCGAAAGCGGCGCAAAAATAGCAGCCCATTGTGAAAAAATCGTACATTCAGCAGCTGCAGCCTGTACTTTCGAGACACCTTTCATTAATTGAAAAAGAAATCCGGATAATTTTCCGCATTGCAGCGAAATATCACTCTTCAATTTCAACAGCAATTTATCAATCGAAATTGTAAGAATCAACCATATCGCGATAACCAGCAGAACCAAAAGTGCAAATTTTGCATTATAAAAAATCATCAGCGATACATTTATGATCATAATCAAGCATGAAAATAGCATTTTCGTGAAATATTCATGCAGACTTTTTTGGATTTTTCCGATACATGCAATCCTTTTTGCCAAATCACCGACGGAAAACGAGCGAAAAAAAGTTGTTTTGTAATGCAAAACTCTGTGCCAAACAGCGGCTTGAAGCGAACAGTGCATTTTTGTTTCCACACGAACCTGAATACACATCTGCACATACTGAAACAGAAACTGTACCGGCAAAAAAGAGGCTAAAAAAAATCCAGTTGTAATCATCGAATTGCGCTGTGACAACGGAATTATATAATCCAAAAGAAATCCGGTAATTATCGGGAAAAGCAATGAAAGCATCGAAGCTGCCGAAGCCGCTCCTGCCAACAAAACAAAATCAAATGCATTTAACTGCCTTTTGATAAATTGAAATAAATCTCTCGGCGTAATTTTTTTATCAGAAAAAAAATCATAAAAGAAAAACGCTTTCACTCCGAATTTTTCCGCAATTTCCGCCGTTACTTTCTGCCACTGTTTTTTTTTCGGATCAAACATTTTATATCCGTTTTTATCGGGAAATAACGCTACCGGGAAATTGTCATGCAGCCAGAATGCAACCAAAATGCCGCAGTCGCTTTTCTGCCAATTTTGCGGCAGAACAACTTCTCGGCATACAAGTTTTGAATTTTCGGCAAGACTCGGCAGTTCTTTGTCCCAATTATCGGGAACCGAAATTTTTGTACCAAACACTTTTGCAATTTCACGCAGAACTTCCGATATACATTCATGCCTCTGCGGATTACTTTTTCCCGTAGTAAAAAATGTTTTTCGTCCGGTAAGATTTACAAATTCAATAATCGTACGATTCATCATTTCTTTGCGATTTATGGCCTTTTTACTGAGTTCCCCCATAATCACGCTCCAGTATCCTGCATATTGTGCAGCAGCTCATTATAAGTTTCGCAATTTTTCAGCAGCTCCTCATGAGTTCCGAAACTCACGGTTTTGCCATGGTCAAGAACCATTATCTTTTCACAATTTTTAATAGTAGAAAGCCTGTGTGCAACAATTATGCATGTACACCCCCGACGCCTGATATTTTCGCAGATGCATTGCTCAGTTTCGGAATCGAGCGCACTTGTTGCTTCGTCCATAATCAGAATCTTCGGATTTCCCACCAATGCTCTGGCAATTTCCAAACGTTGAATTTCACCGCCGCTGAAATTTCTGCCGCCTTCCTCCACTAAGCAGCTGTATCCTCCCGGTCGGCGCAAAATTATATCGTGGATGCACGCATCTTTTGCGGCACGGATTACTTCATTCAGCGAAATTGTGGAATCCCATAATGTTATATTGTCGAAAATACTTGCCTCAAACAAGCAAATATCTTGATCTACACTGGCTATCCATTGAGATAAATCGTCTGCGGAATATACCTGACGCGGTTTGCCGTATATCGCAACTGTTCCGCTCCATTGCGTCAAATTGCCGTTTATAAGTTTTGCAATTGTTGATTTTCCCGAACCGGAACCTCCGACAAATGCAATGCTTTCGCTTTCACGCAGTTTGAATGACATTTTTTCTATCAACGGATTTTCCAATAAGTTGTAGCCGAAACTTACGTTTTTCAGTTCAACCGCCGCAGTAGTTTCATTTTCCGACAGTTCGCACTCATCGCCGCAGTTGATTACATTATTTTCCGAATAATCAAGCACATCGCCCAAACGAAGCAAGTCGGCTTTCAGTTCCTGCAATGCAACCGACAATCCCGACAAATGTTCTACGGGAGACAAAAATTCCGATGACAAAAGAAAAAATGCGACAAGAGTTCCCTGAGTGATACTGTTTTTCATTACAAGTAAGCCGCCGAAAATCAGCAAAACGACAGAACTGACCGATGATAAAAAATTGGGAATAAAAAGAAGCGTATAGCGAAACACTTCGAGTCTCTGCCAAGAACTTTGAGTTTTGGAAAAAAATCCTGCCCAACGTCTGAAAAAATTCTCTTCTATTCCGCAGGCTTTGATTGTTTCTATAATCTGCAAGCCGCTCATTTCCACGCCGATAAGTTTTCCGCGATCCAAAAGTGCCTTTTGATTTTCCAATCCGATCTTTCCGATGCAAATTCGCAGAATCACAATATCGCATAATGCAGTTGCCACACAGACAAGCGAAAGTTGCACACTGTAAAACATCATCAAAACAAGACTGAATATCATCATAAAAGACGGAACCGCAATATCTGCAAGCAGTTTGGAGACGGTTTCCGAAATTTTACGGCAAGTCATCGCTTTATCCACAATTTCACCGGGGTAACGCTGCGAGAAAAAACGCTGCGAAAAATGAAGAATCTTCCAAATCGTTTTTGCACCGATTCCGATTTCCAAACGAAGCTGCAGCTGCGCAATTGCATCAGTCTGTACTTTTTGCAACAACCACCGCAAGCAGCCGGAAGCTAAAATTGCCGCAGAAACAGCCGGGCCGAACTGCAGCTGGTTTGCAACAATAACTTGGTCAAAAAAAAGCTGCAGCAGTGACGGAATCAATACTCCGGGAAATGTCAATGCCAAACCGGAAAACAGCATAAGACATATTATTTCCCTGTTTAACAAAGGTTTTATTAAAGACAAAAGGCGAACCGGTTTACCTTGCGGCTTAAAATCAGGTAATTTCTCGAATGTTATGATAATACCGGTGAAAGACTCGTCAAATTCTTCGGCACAAACCCGACGCCGCCCGCACGCCGGATCATTGAGGTAGAAATATGTACCTCTGCATCCTTCCAGAACAAGAAAATGATTAAAATTCCAGTGTATTATTGCGGGAAAAGAAAGTTCGGTTAATTCTTTCGGCTCGCATCTGAATCCTTTTGCATGTAATCCGAATTTTTTTGCGGCTTTTATGATATTACTCGCTTTCGCTCCGTCGCGTGATACGCCGCATTCCAGCCGCAGCTGTTCCAAAGGCAGAAACGTTCCGTAATATTCCAAAATCATAGACAGTGAAGCAGCCCCGCATTCAACGGCTTCCATTTGCAGAACAGTCGGGACTTTACAAATTTTGTTTATTTTTTTCATAAAGTGAATCCCCAATTTATTCTATGGAAATAAAAGTTCAATCGGCTTAAACGTGTTTATCAGTATTAATCCGACGCATTCTGTTCCGCCGGATAATTTATACGGTAATTTTTTCCGAGATGTCCAAATAAAGTCGTCTTCATTTATCAAATCCCGCAAAAGTTCAACTTCTACTTTTATTACCGGCTCATCACTGCATATTTTCCCTGCCAATTCCAAATTTCCCAACGTTTTTGCAACACTTGACTGCGACACAGGATAAAACGAAAATGTTCTCACCCACCCTTGCAGATACCCGTATTCTTCTCTATTAACGGAAGAAAGCCTCAAATTAACCTGCATTCTCCGCCTGAGTTTTTTCCCCTGCGACATAGGTACATATAAAACCGCAGATAAACCGGTATTTTCATCTTCGATACTTGCAATTATATCCCCGACAGAAATATAATCTCCGAGATTTGCAAATATTTCCATTACCTGTCCGGTGTGCATTGTTTTAATCTCTCTGACAGTTCCGATTTCATCATTACGCAGAATCGCAACAATATCGCCTTTTTCCACTGTCCCAAATTCCAGTAAATACGAATGGTCTATTATCCCGCTGAATTCGCTGTAAATAAATGAAACACCGTTTCCGTGCAGCAGCATTCCGCTGCCTTTGATAAAATTCGGGAGTTCCCCCAAAAATGCCCACAAAATACATCCTGCGATGCAAAAAAGAACTCCCAAAATTATCATCCACGATTTTATATTTCCCACAGCAAGCAATTTGTCTATTTGCTCGGGAGATGACAATCGTTCCAATGATTTTTTTCTAAAGATTGACTTTGTCAATTTATCTGCCTCTGCTGTATCTTTCAGGCATAAGCGTAAAATCGAATTTACTGTTTTCTATACTGCGCGACGGTTCATTCCCGAGGGATTCGCTTTCTTCATAGATTAAGTCGCCGTTTTCATCGACATAATGACAATAGGTTTTTCTCTCTTTTATAAATTCAATACCATTTGAAAGTTCAACTATGTCCTCGCAGTTTATGTAATACTCCGAATCTTTATTCGGTTCAGGTGCATATCCGTATTTGTGATAATATTTTGTTTCTCCGTCAGCGGAAATCCAGCTTTTGCGCTTTATTTTCGGTTCAGTTCCGAATATTTGAAAACTTCTTCTGACAGTATCATTTGTCGAAACTTCGTTTGTATTAATATCGATTTCAAATGAATCCTGCTGAAGATGCGTAGTCTTACAAATTTTTTCATTCCATATAAAATCATATTGAAATTTCCTTGCCGAAATTTGTTCTCCGCTTTCACTGTAATCATTGACATAGTAAATTTCACTCGTCCACTGATGTTGTTTGTTATCCGTATTTGGAATAGCAGTTGTGTTGTACTGACACGTATTTTCTTCCAATATTTTCAAATCACCGATAGGTTTATGCTCTTCGGCATTCCATGTAAGCCCGTCTGCAAAATACATTTTCTCAGTAGCATAATCGAATGTTCCGTTATTGAAATCGGAAATTTTATAATAAACAACTTTATTATTTTCCGAAGGTAAATACTTACAGTATTTTGTATAAAATTTGAAATTATCGTCTATGTATTCAACATATTCGGTCACTGCCGCGACTCTTTCTCCTTTATCAAAAGTCTCCATCAGTACGGTTTTGTCATTGTATGTATAAATGACATTTCCTATTTCCTTTTGCTTTTTTTCGTCACCGTAAAGAATCGCCGAAACGATTCCCGATTTTGTTTCCTTATTGTACTGGCCGTAATCATATACGGCGTAATATTTTAATTCCATATTTTCACCGTACTGCTTAACTTCTTTCATTTCTCCGATTTTGTCACCGCCTTTTATTACACGGCGGCTTTTTTGAGTAAATGTTTGAAGTTCAGTCGATGATATTTTTGTCTCGATTGTTTCATTTGTTTTATCTTTGTCACCTGAAGATTTTTCAGTATCACAGGCAAAAATCAGCATACATAAAATTAATAAACAGAATTGTTTTCGCATTTTTTCCCCTTATTTATTGTATTGTTTAGTATAAAGCGGAAAGTCATTGTCCCAAATCGTCATTGAAATCACGTCGTTGATCATTCCAAGGTCTATATTTGCGCAAAGCCCGATTTCGATTTTTCCGTAATCAAATGAGAATTCTGCTTTATCATTGCGCGATGATGCAAAATCTTTGTACAGATACACAGATGCTCCCACGTCACCGGAAAGATACGGCCCGACGGCACCGGTCAATGATGCTACGGAAAGTCCCAAAAGAACTACACTTATTTTAGGGCCGAATCTTGCCTCCACTCGTCCCGAAAGCGTTGCATTTGCACTCATTCCCGCCGAATTTACGGGATTGCTTTTTCCCCACGTTTTGAAATTGGTCGGTACGCAAAAAATGCTTTCACCGTCAAGCTGGCATTGTCCGCCTACATCCATTTTTATCCTGGAATACGCTTCTATCTGCGAAGAAATTTTACCTGAAATACTCGGGAAGAAATATACTTCGGCCTTAACACCCGAAACAGTATTAGGATCAACCGCAGCTCCTTCAAACAACAAAATATCCCATGTTTTGCTGTCGGTTATGGTAAATCCCAATCCGGCTCCAAGTTCCAAGTCGCAGTCATATTCCAGTTTTGCCATTCCTTTATAATAATCCGTAGTCCATTTCCAAACTTTCCAAGTACCGTGCATATTTAATTTTGTATACGGAAGCTGAAGCGCAGTAGTTATTTTTGATTTATTGTTTCTGAATCGCCCTTCGACACTTACTTTTTGACCTTTCAGGCTGACATTCAAACTTTTGCTTTTTACATTTTTACCGGAAAGTTTTTCTTCCAATATTCCTTTGGTAAAAACAGAGTTTGCGCGTGAAAATTCCTGTCCGTAAAATTCTATATCGCTTATTTGTTCCGGAATGGATACAAATTGAAATACTTCCACTAATTCAGGCTGAATTGCCTCTATAATAATTTCATTGCCCGATCTGGAAACATTCTTTACTTTTTGAGCGGTACCGTCTGCATCGATAAAAATATCACCTTCTTTTAAATCCATAGGCGATATATTTACAATGCCGCTGCTGCGCACATTTTCCTGAATGCCGCTTTCCGAAAAATCAATAACTTCGCATTGATAATCGAAAATGGAATTATTAAATGCAATTTCCGCAAAAACACCTACAGGCAGCAGCAATAAAATCGAAATCGTCTTTACTATCTTCATATTTATTCCTCCAACCCTTTTGCGAAAATATTACCTTTGGTATCGCGCATTATAATTCCAAGCAGTTTTCCGTCATCGTCATAGCAATATTCCATTGTGTACGTTTCGTTCTTGCCGCGCGTATTCGCCATTGTCTTTGTCTTGGCGACAATTTTTCCGTCGGAACGTTTCGTTTCTGTTTGATAATACATATACGATGTGCCATAAACGGAATTATCGATTTTCACCATTTGCAAATCATTTGCATTGTCATAAGTGTAAGAACGCAATTCATTGATTCCAGTTTTATCATTCGTACTGGTTACGGTTGTAATTTTTGAATTGCCGTCAATCTGATACACGGAAACTCCGTTGCCCTTTTTTATTGTTACCTTCATCAAATCATCGGAATTACTTCCATTTGTTTCGCCGGAACATCCGAAAAGCACCAGCAAAGAAGCAATACTGAAAATATTAGGGATAATTTTTTTCTTCATTAATAAAAACTCCTTAAACTGCACTCATCAATACATAGATTAATGAGTGCATTGCGATTAGTTAGTAAAATTGCCCACTGAATTCGATTAAAAATCACACCGACATAATTTTTAATCACGATGTCTGTTGCTTGGACCAGCTCCGCCGGAAACATCTTCCAAATCTTGA
Source organism: Spirochaetales bacterium (assembly GCA_022508205.1). GTDB lineage: Bacteria > Spirochaetota > GWE2-31-10 > GWE2-31-10 > GWE2-31-10 > RGIG8597. The sequence goes on along the minus strand of JAFLVQ010000018.1, from coordinate 17,084 downwards.
TCTTTGAGCTCTTTTACTTTTGTTTCATCAGAATCTTTAGCCATTTTGCATCTCCTTTGTTTACATAATTATTGATATATATAATAATGCTATTAACATAAAGACAAAAAACTTACTTTTATTTTCTTTTATTTTCATAGCACACAAAAAAACAGTTATTAACGAAGAAAATCAATAATTGGGAAGGCGGATAAAAATAAAGCCATAATGACTATTTTTCACTTACAGATGAACAAAAATATAGTAAAGTGAGCTTATATGCAAAACTGAGGAAAACTTATGGATAAAAAAAAATATATTGAAAAACGCTCTCTTCTTGTAGCTATTACATTTTTATTCCTTATTGTTATGTTTTTTCTGTATATCAATATTTCAAATTTCGTTTTTCACAAAGCCGGAGCGCAGTTGTCGATGAAAACGGCTCAAAGTATGAAGAATATTCTCGAATATTCGTTGAAAGATGAACAGATAGATTTGCAGCTTCTGAAAACGCTTATTAAAACCGACGATTTTTATCTTCCTCTGCTGAATCTTACAATATACAATGCAGACGGCAAAATACTTATGGAAGAAGGAAAAACCGTTTCTTTAAAAAAAAGCATTCTTCATAATAATTACCGCGATAATTTGATACACACAAATATTTCCATTACACACGGAAAAGAAAAAATCAGAGTATACGAAGTTTTTTTCTGTGTATTTGAGCAGAATTCGGAAAAACCGTCCGCAAGCATAGCAATCAGCTTTAACCTTGACCAATTCAGCGATTTATTCAGCGGAAAACAATTTCTGATGTTAAGCGTTTTTCTGCTGACATTATTAATTCTAATTTTTCTTGTAATGATAATTTTAGGTCTGCAGCAGCAGTTATTCCAGTCGGAAGAAAAAATTACCAAAATAAACACTCATGACGAAGTTACCGGTTTGCTTACTCGAGAAGCCTTTATGGAACATTTTAAAAATGAGATTGTAAGAATTTTTCAAACCGGCGGCCAGCTTTCCGTTATTACGGCAGATTTGGACAACTTCCTGCAAATTTGCGACAAAAACGGACATGATTTCGGCACTCACATCCTAAAAACCGTAGCTGCGATTTTCCAAGAAAACTTACGTGTTTTCGATTTAATCGGACGTTTCGGAAGTGATGAAATTATCGCAGTTATGATCGGAGTTTCACCTGAAGAATGCCTGAAAACAACCGAAGCATGCAGAATAGCAATCAAGGAAACCGAATTCTTCTATAATGACAAAAAAATCCCCGTATCAATGAGTTTCGGAATATCAAGTTCTTCAAAATTACCGAAAGAATCAATTGAACAGCTGAAGCATGACTTGCTTTTCAACTCTTTGGGATCATTGGCTCAGGCTAAACAAGAAGGTGGGAATTGCTGCTTCTCAAAATAAAGCGGCAACATTTAAAAAGAAGCCGCAACGTTTTTAAAAAAACGTTACTGCCTAATCAAAATCGTAATAACAGCCTTGCTGTGCAAAATCTATAAAACCGTCATTTTTCGGAGTAAATTTTTCATAATTATCACCGTAATGACAAAGATACATTTTGCTCTTAATTTCTGCCGGCAGCTGTTTTAATTCATCATAAGAAGCATGAACTCCGCCCGAATAAAACTGGCAGTCATGAAAAATTATTTCAATCGGATATTTATTGTACAGCCAAGTAATCATATCTAAGTCAAACCGAGTGTCTGACGGAAACAAAATTCGTTCATCTATTACAACCCCATACGAAAAAAACGAATCTTTCCAAGACAACGCATTATCCGGCATATGTTTTGTTCTGAATATTTTTATATCAATGTTGCCGATTTTTGCCTGATACAACGGACGAGGCGTTTCGGAAATCAACTGCGGACGGATTTGCTCGAAATAATCTTCAAAATTCAAACTTCTGCCGTCATTGCATTCTCCCCAAGCGTTCCCGCCTTTAAGAGAATTTTCCCATAAACGAGTTTTATATTCATCTGTAATAATAATATTCGGTTTTATTTTAGTAACATAGCGCCCGGTCAACATCGCCTCTTCCAGTCCGCCTATATGGTCGGCATGCGAATGAGTTATCATAAAGTTGTGTACATGGCTAATGCTTGATTTATAATGACAAAAAGCTGTTGAACAAATTGTTCCGCAATCAATTAAAAGAGAATCGCTGCCTTTTATTACCAATAAATTATTTTGATAATGTCGTTTTGAGAACGCGTTACCTACTCCTAAAAAGAAAAGAGACAATTTTCCTTCATTCTGAAGTTTTAATTCACCATCGAGTTTACGTATATTCATATAAAATCTTCCTCCTTGTCACCTATAAAATATCGGTTATATAAATATTTAGCTTAAAAAATGTTCTATATATAATATATATCCATATTTGAAAATATAAATTTTCTATATTTTTTAATAACTTTTATTTTAACAAATATTTTATTTTATCTCCAATTAATTTGACAAAAGTACAATAAAAGAATAGAACACGCACTGTTTTACTCTTTTTCAGATCAAAACAATTACATTAATTACATTTTTTCGGAGTTTCTTTATGTTCCAAAATGTTTTTAAACCTCGCTTGTTTGAAACGCTGAAATCATACAGCAGCAAACAATTTTCGGCAGATTTCATGGCAGGTATTATAGTAGGAATCGTAGCAATTCCTTTAACAATTGCTTTCGGTATAGCCTCCGGAGTCGGACCGACCGAAGGACTCATAACCGCAATCATCGCCGGTTTTATTATTTCCGCATTTGGGGGGACACGTGTACAAATAGGCGGGCCTACAGGTGCATTTATCGTTATCATTTATGGAATAATTCAGCAGTACAAACTATCGGGATTAATGATAGCTACAATAATGGCGGGAATTATTCTTATACTGATGGGGGTCTTTAAACTTGGTTCAATTATAAAATTCGTCCCGTACCCAGTAATCGTAGGTTTTACGGGCGGAATAGCACTAACCATTTTTTCTACACAAATGAACGATTTCTTTGGTCTGGGCTTGGAAAACATTCCGGCTGATTTTATAAGCAAATGGATTTACTACATTCAAAATATGTCGCATATTAATTTTGCTTCATGTACCGTTGCAGCCGGAAGCCTTGCTGTAATAATCATTTTTCCGAAAATTTCAAAAAAAATTCCAAGCTCATTAGTCGCTATTATCTTGGCAACAGCCGTTGTGTGGGTGCTGAAAAAATTCTGCGGAATCAATGGAATCACTACAATCGAAGATTTATACAAACTGCCTTCCGGACTTCCAATGCCGCACCTGCCGGAACTTACACTGGCAGAAGGACAAACTTTTTTTTCAATGCTTAAAGATTTATTTTCGCCGGCATTTACAATTGCAATACTCGGAGCAATAGAATCGCTCCTTTCCGCAATGGTTGCCGACGGAGTAATAAGCGACAAACACGATTCAAATACAGAACTTATCGCACAGGGATTCGCGAATATAGCTTCACCGCTTTTCGGCGGCATTCCCGCAACCGGAGCAATCGCTCGAACCATGACAAACATCAACAACGGCGGACGAACTCCGATTGCCGGAATCGTCCATGTCGGAGTGTTGACATTAGTCCTTTTATTTTTGGGAAAATTAGTCGGAATGATTCCAATGCCGTGCCTTGCTGCTGTACTTATAATGGTATCCTACAATATGAGCGGCTGGCGAACGTTTGTCTCAATGGTAAAAAATCCGAAATCAGACTTTGCGGTTTTAATAATAACTTTCGTTCTTACCGTAGTATTCGATTTGACAATTGCAATAGAAATAGGGTTATTATTAGCATTGCTGCTCTTTCTGCACCGAACAAATGAAACAACTGAAATCCATACTTTCAAAAACGAAATCGATCCTAATGCTGAATCGGATGTAATACTGCATGATGAAGAAAAACTGATAATTCCTCAAGATGTGGCAGTTTATGAAATCGACGGCCCATATTTCTTCGGAATAGCGAATAAGTTTGAAGAAGTAATGAGCAAAATCGCGGAACAGCCGAAAGTCCGCATTATCCGAATGAGAAAAGTAACATTTATAGATTCTACGGGAATGCACAATCTCGAAACATTGTGCAAGCGTTCGGAAAAGGAAAAAGTCCAAATAGTTCTTTCCGGTGTAAATAACCGAGTGCGTCATACATTGGAAAAAGCCGGTTTCACAAAAATTCTGAAAGAAGAATTTATCTGTTCAAATATTAACGAAGCTTTGGAAAAAGCGCGGCGGATTGTAGCAGAATAAATATAAAATGAGTAATGCTCCCAAACGAGTCACTACTCATTTTTTTATCATCAATATCTGTCTCTGTCTTCCAAATCCATTTCCAAAGTAGCTTCATTTAACTTTGTCTGCAATCTGTTGTAAATACGAAAAACATCATCCACGTGATGGAAATGCAGCAAATATTCAATCTCACGTTTTACTTCTCCGGCTTTTGTTTTGATCTGACAGCATGCTATATAGTCATAATACCTAAATTTTTGAGTATCGCTTGCCAGTTCCTCACGCTGCATTTCATCATCAAAAATTTTCTCCGCGATCGTTTTGATAATATCAATACCTTCATTCCCGCGTACAACAACTTTTGCCGTTCTGTAACGTGTATTCAAAAATATCAAACGAATAATAAGAATTACGAATCCGATTATAAAGAAAGAAATTATCGCTAAAAGAAATTGTCCTATACCGGCAAGAAGCCCCATAATTATGGAAAATAGTATGAAAGTGATTCCCTTTTGGTCGGTCAATTCCGAACGAAACCTTACGATACTCAAAATCCCGAATATCCCGAAGAACATTACCGCACGGCTGCTGTCTATTCTCATTATTACTGCCATTAGCATCGACAATACAGGAACCGATTGTATCAATGAAAAATCACGTCGTCCCCTGTCACTCGTCATGACATAAATGCCAATGATTAAAAAGCCTATCAGTGCAGCAAAACTAATATTAATCAATGAGGATAAGCTCATAAGCTGGTGGTGCCAGTTTAAACTACCCAATCCCGCAATCTCCAAAAATTTTTCCGATGTTTCCATTTTTCCCCCATGTGCTGATTATTGCAAAAAAAAGCGGCACATTGATAAAATATCAATCCGCCGCCAGTCGTCTGTCGAAGAAGGACTCGAACCCTCACGAACAGAACCAGAATCTGCTGTGCTACCATTACACTATTCGACATAATCGGTTAGCTGTATAAATCATTAGTTACATTCTGTCAAGGAAAAGTTTATACATTCCTAAAAGCCAATCTTTGTATAAATAATAAATTCAAATCCGGGTTCATCATATCCGCGTTTCAGCTGATATTTATCAATATATATAATATTACTGAATTCCGCGCCGATTCCCATCCGTTCCATATACGACCAATCTACCCCCGCATCGAGAAGATACAAATTATTCATTTCATTGCCCATATCATCGGTACGTACAAATTTCCCTGTAAATTGGAAGAAAAACTGCAGCCCAACACGCGAAACTCCCAAGTCAAGCCGAGCCTTTAAACTGTCTCCCGGCTCAAATGCCAGTTTATCCAAAAATTCATGTTCCCATTCCGCCGTAAATTTCACTATCTGACGGTAACTTGCCGTAAGTCCCATGCGCAGTATTAAATCAAATGAATCGCGCTTTTCCAGCGTATAAATCATTTCATTTTCATCGATTACAGTCCATTCGTAACCGCCCCAGTTATAGGCGAATTCAAAATTTGAATAACCGGTTATATAACCGCCATACATTGCTTTGATACCGGTTTTAAAGTAACAATGCCGCCCCGGAGTAATATCGTCGGGAATCAAAGAAAAATCATTTTCCTGAAACCATTCTCTGTCCGACTGCTTGCGAAGCAAAATCCCGCCTTCTGCAAAGCAGTTAAAGTATTCTTTAAAATTGTAACCGATATTAACCCACGGCAAAATAGACCAAAAAAACGGATCGCTTATATTGTCGATATTACGCCATGATTCGCCGTAATTTTGTTCACCGCCTTTCCATTGTCCATAAAAATCAAGCTTACCGGATAAATAAAACGCATCTATAAAAATACCCGAATAATTTACTCCCATTTTTAATGCATGAAACATTCGTCGGCTCAGCAAAGGTTTAATCCCGTCTGCTTCAGTGTTAAAATAATTCAAATCGTATCCTATGTTAAAATTAAGGTAATTATCATTCATCAAAACCTGCGAAAATATAATATTTGATTCCAAGAAATAATCGAAACCATTTTTATAATTAACAGCTTTACTTTCACCGTCATTCAAATCAGTAAAAAAGAATGAATTATGCAGTGCCAAAGACAATTCGCTTTTTTCACCGAATTTCAGCGACGGAGTAACATCGAGATTCAAAAGTTTTTTGCCCATGTCTCGATAAATACTCTGATTTTGCAGTGAGTTCACATTGGAATAAAAACCGAGATTCGTATCCAAACTGAAAAAACTTTTGGCGTAATTTATATCTGTCATAAGTTTATCGGTAGAATAGTAATTCCTCCGACGCGGTTCATCAATCCAGAAATTATCTTTTGCACGGCGCGAATAAGTCACTGCGATATTAGGATTAAGTTCCCTGATAAACACGGAAAAATCCGCCAGCATATTATTATTTGCACCGTATCCAAACTTAATTTGAGCATCAACAGGCTTTTTTTTATCCGGAGCGTCGAGCCTTGCTGGTAACGTTTTTTCCAAATCTATTTTTATCGACTGAGTAATTTCGGGTTTTACCAGCGGATCCAGCTTAATATCGAGAAATTCTTCGGAATCCTCGAGTGTATCGACATGAATTTCTTTCATATCCTGAATGTTAATATCGATTTCCGGTAAAAGAATTTCGGGCATGGGGTTACCGGCCGTTTGCGCAAAAGCCGAAAATACAATAAAAAAACATATCGCATTAACACATAGTTTTTTCATTTCAGACCACCTTTAAGAGTTCTTGCATTTCCCGACCATTGGCTATCCGGATACCGGGAAATCACCATATCGGCATATTTTGCTGCCTGCTCTTTTGCTCCCAATTTATAATAACAATATGCAAGTTTATACAGTGCCTCGCTTATTTCTCCGGCATCGGCTTTGTATTCGGAAACTGTCGCCGCATACATTTGAAGTGCTTCTTTATATTCCCCCTTATCATACATCGTATCTGCAATAAAATTATTTGCACGCGCTCCGGCAACAGACTTATCTTCTTTCTGCAAAATTGTCATCATATCGAAAGCCTCCTGACCTCGGCTGTTCTCATAGTACAATTTTGCCAATTCAAACTCTGCTATTTTATCACCTTGATTTTTGCGCACCAAAAGGCTCGCCTCCTGCGGGCTGACGCCTTTCTGCAATTCTTCAAGCTCTGCCATTCTGAACTGATATGTATGGTTTTTATCTCCGTATGCTTGCGTATAAGCTCGAATTTTTTCGGCTTCACTCTGATAATTTTTCATTCTGCGGTAAATTTCGATTTGCGACAAAAGCACTGTTTCTTTAAACCGCGTTTCCGGATAAGCGGCAAGCAACATATCAAACTGCTGCAATGCAGTTTCATTATCTTTATTTTTGAATGCACTGTAGCCCGCCCAATAATACACATCATCAATTTTTTCTTTGTGATCAGCATATCTTTTCAAATAATTCAACGCCGCACTCTGCACCTCCGAGTACCGTTCCTGCGCCAAAAAACTTTCCATTTGAAGCAAAAGCACACTGGCATACAAAGGACTGTCCGAAAAACGCCGTCCGAAGTCATTGACAAGCAAATTTGCCTGCTCGAATTTTTTATCTGCCAAAGCGATACGAATCAATTCATACAGAGCCTGCGACTGAAAATCATTTTCGCCCAATTGGCTGTAAATTCGCTTATACATAGACTGCGCTTTGGAATTATTGCCTAAATTCTGATAAGATTTTGCGGCTTGAAACAATGCCTTCATGCCGGAAGTCTGCGGATAACATTTATTGAAAACCTCTGTAAATTTCACTGCTGCCTGCTGATAATCCTGTGAGGAATAATAGCACCAGCCTTCCATCAACAAAGATTCCTGCTGCATTTCGGTATTTTTTATCAGTTGTCCTGCGGCCGCAAAATCTGCAGCTGCTTCCATGTATTTTGATTGCTTGTAATACACCCATCCCAAATAATAATACGATTCATTTAAAAATTTACGCTCTCTTTCGGTTAAATCAGTCCGCTCTTTTGCCTTTTGAACCTGCAGCAAATATTCTTCGCTTTTTTTATATTCTTTCAGCTGCATACAACTCATTCCGATAAGGCAGTCTGCCGAAAGCCGCAAATTTCTCTGCTGTGAATATTGAATATCCTTCAGATAAACAGGAAAAACATCGCCCAACAGCAGTACTTCATGATAATTCCCACCGTTGAAATTCATTATCATAAGGTTTAATGCTATGTAAGCACGATTTTCAGGTTCCGTTTTGGCAAGCAGCGTCCTAAGAAGTGAAGCAGCCTCAAGCATATTACCCAACGCCGCATAATTTTTTGCACGCAGAATAAGCACACTGTCATAAAAATGATTTGCTTCCTCGATATTTTCAATTCTACTCAATGAACCTTCAAAATCTTTTATTTCATAAAGATAACGCGCAAAAAGCAAATCATAACGGGTTATTTTGTACTCATCCTGCTTTTTCATTCCGTTGTCAATGCGAAGCTGGGTCATTTCGGGATCATAGCGTTTTAGGAATTCGCCCAACAACGCAATTTTCCGTTGTTCCAAAAGCAGTTCTCCTCCGCGAATCAGAGCTTCTTCTTTTAACGGAAAATTTCCGTTGATTATCGAAAGCAGCGTTTCATAGGCAATATTTTTCTTTCCCATTGCATTGTAAATTTCCGCATTGTAAAGAATCGCCTTGCTCTTTAATGTCAGCATTCGTTTTGAATCTTCTTTATTTTTAAGAGAATGCAAAGAATTTTCGGTCACACTTATAGTTTCGTTGAAAATTTCAGCAGCTTTTTCATACGTGCCTTCATTATAGGCAATTGTTCCGGTCAAAAGAAGCGCATCGATATTATAAGTAGAAAGCGGATATTCGTTTTTCAGACGCAGAATATATTCTGCCGCAACTTCCGTATTTCCCCGGCGCACTTCGATTTCCGACAATCGAAGCAGTGCCGTATCGGACGACGGACTGCCTGCCGCATAGGAATCTATTAATTTCAATAAGCGAAAAGCTTCGTCATCATTGCCTTCCGATAAATTAAGCTCCGCAAGATACAGCCAGAATCTATCCCGCAGCTCGTAACCGTTTCCGTTTTTTCCGAGCTTTCGCTCCCAATTTTCCAATAAATCGCGCGCCATTTTATTTTCACGCTTTTTCAGCAGCATATACGCATAAAAAACGCTTGCTTCTTCCTGTTTCTCGCTTTTTTCATTATTCACAACACGGGTAACCGTTGCAATGGCGGAATCCAACCGCCCTTGTTCATATTGACAATTAGCAGCAGCCAGCAGCGCACGGTCTTCCAATTCGGAATTCGGCTGTAATTTTACAAATCGCAGAAACTGTTCTTCCGCATCATACCAATTGCCAAGATTCTGAAAAACCAGTCCCCGCCAAAATATTACCTGCTGTGCATAATCGGAAGTTTTATATTTTACCGAAAGCTCATCCATATAAACCAAAGCCTGTGTTTGATTGCCGTCAAAATAATAACTTACCGCAAGATAATACAGTGCTTTGGAACGCCCAATGTCATCGGCTTCGTTTGTAAGAAGTAAATATTTTTTCAGATTAGTTACGGCAAAAGAATATTGCCCCTTGTTGAAATCTTCAAGCCCTGCGGACAGCAGCATTTCCCACTTTCCGGCATACAGAAATACTGCCGCAAACATGAGAAATAGTACGATTATACATTTTCTTTTCATAAAAACTCCTATTCATCTACAATCGGAGCTTCCTCTTCTGTTTCTTCCTCCAGTTCTTCTGTTTCTTCCGCTTCTTCCGTCTGTTCTTCTTTTGACTGAGATTTTTCTTCCGAACGCTCCGTTACCGTAACATCGATTACCTGTGGATTCATTGAAGATACTGAAATTCCTCCCGGAAGTACAATATCTACTTTTTTATACGAATAATTTCCCGGTACTACAACATTGCTGCAGTCTACACCGATTACAATATCCTCACCATTAAGTTCCGCAATCGCCGCTTCGGAACCTACAAGAGTCAAACTTACCGGCGTATTCGTAACTTTGCCGGAAAATTTTTTATCCAAATCGGTAAGGTAAACACGCTCTATAGAAATCGTTTTGTTTCCCTGCCTCTTTGCCAAAACAAAATAAACCGTTGCAGTATCACTCTGCATCCCCTGCAGTTTTACTTTAGGATCAAGCGAGTTAATTCTTACATGACGTTCAAAAGATTCAAACTCATCGCTAATATCCACCCGTTCGGTTTCCACAACTTTTATGGAATTAATAATGCTTTCGGGGCCGTAAATACGTACATCAACCGGGTTTATTCTGCGTTCTTTAATGTAATAACCCGGTCGCAGAACGCCCGCCGTAGGCACCGAAAGGCGAACGGCTTTTTCCTTTATCGCTTCTACATTGACGGTAAGAGATTCGGGAATTACGGTAATACTGCTGAAAAAAGAAGCCATTATTTTGGGAATATTATATTCGACTTTAACTGTCTTTCCGCTGCCGTTATCTTCCGTAATCGAATCGAGAGTAATGGAATCAAGATTAATAGAAACGGTAAAATCATCTTCGGATAATTTATTGATTACTTTTTTTTTATCTCTGATGATAACTTTTATATTTTCAGGAATCGAATTGGAAATAATCAAATCATCACGCAGATTATCAATTCGCAGTTTTTTGACAAATGTTTTTTCCGCCTGTTCCGAAAACGCAACAAACACATACAAAATCAGTGCAAGAAAAAAACACGCTAATTTAACAGTAAAATTGCGGTGCATAAAGTCGGTAAAGGAAGAAAAAATTGTGCTGACTTTTTTATTCATTTTCATCAGGAAGAGCCTCCTCTCCTTCCAATTCATAACCCAAGAATTTCATCAATTCATTGCGCAGTGTATCTTTGTCATAATTGGAATACAGTTTACCGTCGAATGCCATGGAAATTTTTCCGGTTTCTTCCGACACCACAATGATAATAGCATCGGTTTCTTCCGCCAATCCAAGTGCCGCGCGATGTCTGGTACCGAATTTCGGGTCAATCGTATTGTTGTCGCTTACCGGAAGATAACATGCCGCAGCAACAATTTGGTCATTACGGATAATTACAGCTCCGTCGTGAAGTGCGGTTTTATCAAAAAATATTGTCATTAAAAGTCTTGCCGAAATTCGGGAATTAAGAAGTTCGCCGCTTTCGATATAATTTTTCAATCCGACATTTCTTTCAAAAACAATCAACGCACCGGTTGACAACAGATGAAAATTCTCCACAGCCAGTAAAATTTCATCCAAATCTTTCGGATTCTTCTTTATAATCTTGCCAATCCATTCCGACTGACCAATTTTTGTAAGGACTCGGCGAAGCTCCGGCTGGAACAAAACAAAAAGTGCCACAACTGCGGCATTGGCAAGTCTGTCTAATATCCAAGAAAATGTTTCGAGTTTCAAAATACGTGCGACTATGTACAATAGAACAAAAACCAACAATCCGTGCAAGATCTGAACGGCTTTTGTTTGCGCGCAAATCCTATAAAGACTATAAAATATAAACGTGATAACAAGAATATCGATAATCGCAGAAAAAATATTGGTAAAAATAACCCACGGACTTAATGTCAGCCAAATCATACTCATGCTTCTATTGATGGATGTAATATATTTAAAACATTTTTAAGCAATAAAATCTGTTCCGAACTTTCGACTCGCACAATATTGCAGTTATTCAGTACTGCGAGTGTATTGGAAATCACACTGCAAACCTGCTGTTTGCGCATACTGCCGACAAGCGAGGAATTTAAAAAACTTTTTCTTGAAAACATTATAGATATCGGCATTTTCAAATGACGGAAATTGCTTAACTGCCGCATCATCAGAAAATTATCCTTATCCTTTCTTCCGAAACAAATCGACGGATCAATAACAATTTTTTCTCTGGCAATACCGTTGCTTACTGCGAAATTTGTATTAGCCTGAATATCGCGCAAAATATCGGATACTACCCCCAAAGGCTGCGGCAAACGATTGAGACTCGGAGCATACATCAAAAACATAGGCAGATTGTGTTTGGCAATAAACTGAATCAATTCCAAATTGTAACGAATGGGAATTACATCGCAGAACATTTCCGCTCCGGCATCAAGGGCTGCTTTTGCGACACCGACTTTTGCCATATCGGTAGAAATTACAACGTTGGGGAAATCCTTTTTTATCATATAAACAAGGTGCGCAAATTCTTTGCATTCCTCAGAAGAAGCCGGTTCCGGCTGAAGAATTCCGCCCGGATAACCGGCTAAAATTTCAATAATATCGGCACCGGCTTTGCAGTATTTTTCAACCTTTTCCAAAACACGTTTTTCCAAAATTCCGGGACGATGGCGCACGATTCCGGCCAAATACACGGTATGACTGAAATCAAAAACTTTATTCCCGATAACAAAATTACCGCGCGCTTCGTCAAGACAGCGTTCCAGTTCTTTTCCGATATTTTCAAGTTCATACTGCGGAGTAGCTAATTTTTTTGATAGAAATTCAAGATTTTTGCGAGAGGCGGAAATTAGCATACTTGTAGTTCTTACCGTGTAAGAGTACGCTTCCTGCGAGATTGCAGCTTCGCCGCCGAGTTTGATAACAAGCTGCTTTATCGTATTTGCGACACGAGTATCGACTTGTTCCAAACGTACATGTAGAAATTCCATATTGGAAGCAAGAACATCCAACGCCCTTTTATCTGCATTTATGTTAATAAGTTCTCTGCGAATGTCATATTGATTTTCTAATTTCAATATTCGTGCATTAAAATTCGCCCTTAATTCCACCATAGCCTCCGCCTTCCTGCTGTTCAAACATTTTTCATCATTATCAGTTTTATTTTTGTAATTGGTGGGATTTAAAACATCTTAGTTAAATAATGTCAAGGTAATTTGATTAATTTAGTCTATAACCTGCAATTCCGGCTCTAAACGTATGCCGCTTTTTTCTTCTACTTTTCTCTGAACTTCGTTGATGATTTTTTTTACATCTATTGCTTTGGCATTTTTCCTATTAATAATGAAATTAGCGTGTTTATCGTAAATCTGCGCTCCGCCGATGGCAAATCCTTTTAATCCTGCTTCATCAATAAGTTTACCGGCAGGAATCCCCGAAGCGTAATCATTTTTGAAGACGCAGCCGGCACTCGGATACGCGAACTGACCTTTTTTTCCACGGTCAAGATAATTTTCTTTCGTCTTTTTACGAACACTTTTTTTCGACGACGGCATAAGTGCTATCACCACATCAACAATACAATACTCCGGATGTTCCATGAAAATGCTGTGTTTGTAACCGTAATCAAGGTCTGCCCCCGAAATCACTTTGTACTGCAAGGCGTTGTCGATAATACTAACTTCCTTTATGATGTGAGAAAATTCGCTGCCGTAACATCGCGCATTCATATATGCGGCACCGCCGATTGTTCCCGGAAGTCCGCCGGCAAATTCCAACCCGGACAAACCGAGTTTCGCGGCAAATTTTACCGCATCGTTTATTACTACGCCGGCACCGAAACGCACCAGAGCAGACAGCTTTTCATTTTCTTTTAATTTACAGCCGACGTAAGCCGCTATCGAACATTTTTCACGGTTCAACGAAGAACATCCGCCGTTCTTCGTTAAAGTACAAGCCGGCGGCAGTATCTGTGCAGCTCTTTCTATCTCGATTTTATTCCAATGCAATGTGGAGATTATCATACGGTTAATTATGCCGTCACCAAACAGAACATTGGCTCCGGCTCCCAGAAGCATAGGTTTTACACCGTTTTTCAAACAAAAACTAATCGCTTCCAAATACTCGCTTTGATCTTTCGGTTCACAAAAATATTTAGCTTCACCGCCGATTTTAAATGTAGTCCATTTTCCAAGCTGTACATTTTTCTTTATTTTCATTTCACTTTTCCCTGCTCTTTTTCACCCTGTCAAGCTCTTCTATTGTAATTTGCTCGATTTGTTCAAGCATTTGTTCCGAATATCCTTTTTTTTGAAATAAATCCAAAACAGAATTTATAATATAAAGCTCCATTTCGGCAGATCCGGATATAGAGCTTTTCATTTTAAAAATCAGTAACTTGATATAATCCGTCGCTTCATTAAGAAGTTTGCAATCCACATCTTCGTCCGACATAGAGTTTTGCCACAACATAGCCTGTGCCGTTCGTTCATCACTTTCGGGGATTTCTTCGCCTTTATGATAATCACTTTCACTGCGACAAGCAGACAGCCGACGCTTTTTCAAAATATTTTTGTATTCTTTAACAAATGGTTCATCACTGAATTTGCGGGACTCAACTTTCGACTGAAGTTTCTGCGATTCTTCCGGTGTACATTGCTCAAGTATTCTTTTGATTCGTTCTTCCAACGATTTATCCATAACGTTCCCTTTTCTGTTCCGCTTCAAGTTATCGGAAAGATTACTATTAATATTCAACATTTAATTTACATATTGCGATTTTCAGTACATAAAAAAAATACTGATTAATTTATACAATGTGATATATTATTTTCTTTAAAAAAAGAAAAAATATTTTCACAGTAAGGGAAACGAATTTTCACAAAATCTTTTAAATATTTTTACAAAGAGGTAAACATGAAAATCAAAACAAGCCGAATTTCACCGTCGACGCAATTATTTCGTTTTGGCAAACCTTATAAAACCGAAGCGGTAATTCTTAACACAAATGACCTTTCATTTACCGAAACAGAAAAATTGCCGCTGTTTAAATGCGAAAAAACTGCCGAATCCTGCAAACTGACATACACAATGAACAAAGAACAATGTATTTTCGGACTGGGCGAATCAGTCGGAGGAATCAACAAGCGCAGTCATATTTACAGGATGTGGAATTCCGACGATCCTTGCCATACCGAAGAAAAAGCATCTCTGTACGGCTCGCATCCTTTTTTCATCATCAGTGATGAAAATGAAAAAATCGGCGTATTTATCGATTACCCGACCGATTTCCAAATAGATGCGGGATTTACCCGGTACAATGTTTTATCGATAGAAATTCCCTCCGAAAATTTCGATTTGTACATTTTTGCCGCTGGAAACGAATTGCAAATTATCCGTGAATATTTGAAACTTACCGGAACGCCCTATTTGCCACCGAAGTGGGCATTCGGGTTTCAGCAGAGCCGTTGGAGTTATCCCGATGAAAAAACCGTTACGCAAGTTGCTGACAACATGGCTGCTGCGGGGATTCCATGTGATGCAATTTATATCGACATAGATTATATGGATAATTACAAAGTTTTTACTATTGACGAAAAAAAATTCCCCGATTTTAAAAAGTTTACTGCAAAAATGAAAGAACGCGGAATCAGACTGATTCCGATAATAGACCCCGGCGTACGGATAGAAAAAGGGTATTCCGTTTATGAAGACGGTGTGAAAAACAATTATTTCTGCAAAGAAGCAGACGGAAAAACCGATTTCACTGCGGCAGTTTGGCCCGGTTTAGTGCATTTCCCCGATTTTCTTACCGACCAAGTCAGAAGCTGGTGGGGAAAACTGTATCGCCTTTTGTGGAATAATGGTATCGACGGAATTTGGAACGATATGAATGAACCTGCAATTTTTTATACTCCGCGTAAACTCGATGCAGCAAAAAAGAAAATTACCGAGCAGGCAATAAATAACAGTTGGGATTTTTTTGAAATTCGCGACAGCTTAAATTCACTGGCAAATCGTCGCGACGATTATTCGGAGATGTATCATTTTGCAGAAGATGAAAAAAACGGCAGCATCAATCATAAGAATCTGCACAATCTCTACGGTTTTAACATGACACGCGCAACTGTTGATGAATTCAAAAAAGATTTTCCGAATAAAAGAATTTTCCTGCTGACACGAAGCAGCTATGCCGGCGCACATCGTATGGCCGCAATCTGGATGGGTGATAACCAAAGCTGGTGGGAACATCTTTTACTGCATATTCAAATGCTTATAAGTTTGAATATCTGCGGATTTTTTTATACAGGCGCCGATGTCTGCGGATTTTCCGGCAATGTTTCCAACGAACTTGCTCTGCGCTGGATGCAGTTTGCAGTGTTCAGTCCATTGTTCCGTAATCATGCCGCACTTGGTACACGAAATCAAGAACCGTATAATTTTGACGATAAAACTACGAATCGTATGCGTCATTTTATACGTACAAGGTATAAACTGCTTCCATATATGTATACAGAATTCGTTCATGCGGTAAAAAACCTTGCGCCGCTTTGTACTCCGACTGCTTTTTACGATAAATCTCCTCAATCACTCGAATGTCAGGATGAGTTTTATCTCGGCAGAAGTCTTCTTATTGCTCCGGTTCATCAGCCGAACGCACAGGGACGTATTGTGTATCTTGCGGAAAACCATCCTTATTTACATGTAAGACTTTACAATAATGAACTTGAAGATTTTGCCGTTATTCAACCGGGCAATTTTTATATGAAATATTCTACCGATGAAGTTGCATTTTTTATAAAAGAAAATTGCGGCATTCCGACGGGAATAATCGAAAACGACGGAAAAACATTCAACACTATTGAAATAATCGCATTTGTTTCCAGTATCGGTACCGCAAGCTATTATGAAGATGACGGCGAAACAAATGATTATATGCAAGGTAACTTTTTCCAAATCGACTTCACTATTAAAAAGGATGAAAATAATTCCTTTCTTATTCAAGCAGATAAACATGGAAATAAATTACCTGACATTAAAAATTTTAACTTTGTGATTATCGATGAAAGCGGTAGTATAGTAAGGCTGGCATTCGCTTTGTGATAAGGGACAGGCCCTAATCCCATTTTGGTATTAGGGTCTGTCCCTGTAAAAATATGTAAAATTATATTAAACCCGTCGTTATAAATGACTCAAAAACGCATTAAACTT
>JAFLVQ010000179.1 GCA_022508205.1 Spirochaetales bacterium | reverse complement strand
ATAAACCTGTTGTCTGCGGCGGTTTACGGGAAGAAGCTGACGGGCAAGGAAATATTGCAGTTGGTGATAATGGCGTTGATTTTCTTGGTGCTGCTGTATCCGTCGCCGTCCGGACTTGTCTTGTACTGGACGATGAACAATATATTTTCGCTGGTGAAAAATATTTTCCACCACACGGCTCATCCCGGACGCAATTTCAGATTAATGATGACTGGTGTTTTCTGGGGATTGTCTTTATTTTGCATTTATACGTTGATTCCTCAGATAGCAAGATTTTTCCCTTTTATAAAACCCAGCTTTACTCTTGGTAATAGGATAGTGTTATGCATAATTTTCGGAGTGGTAGCACTATGCTTGTACTTCTTGCCGCAAGTATTTGAAAGAGCAAAAATGTACGGGATTTTCAACAAAAAATTGAGAAACGAAACCCGCAATGACTGGACTGTTTTATTTCTGCTGTCGTGCGGAGTGCTTGCAATTTTGGCCGGACTGGTTGTTCCGTTGTCATTGATTGCGTCGTCTGTACATGAGTTTGCGCATGTCGTTTCGTTACCGTCGAAAAATCCGCTGTCGTTTATTCCGACTGTTTTTGCGCAAAGTGTAGGTCTGTTGGCATTTTATCCATTGATGATTTACTGCCTGTTCAAAAATCGTGTGAAATATCCGTTAATGCTGATTTGGCTGGCAGTAACCGTCTGTTCGATAGTAAATGTATTTTTATTTCCGGGAAATTACGGAACCATTTCCGTGACACTCACATTTGACAATCCCGTAACTTTTTCATCGATAAGTAAGAATGAAATTTTTGTTAATTTGGCGGTACTTGCCGTTGTCCTGTCTGCGGTATTGCTGCTGCTTTATTTTCGTAAGTCGAAATGGCTTAATTCTCTATTGAGCATTTGTATTATTGCATTGGCGGTGATGTCTGTAAGAAATTTTGCGGAAATTAAAAAAGAACATAATAAGTATATTGCGCTGAATAATGATGTTCAGAAAGAAAGCAGTAAAAGCTCAAGCAGCAGTTGCAAGGAAATCCTGCCGTTTTTCAAGCTCAGCAAAACAAAGCAGAATGTCGTTGTGATAATGCTCGACCGTGCGATAAGCAATTATTTTGAAGAAGCACTGAAGTATGATCCGACACTTAAAGAAAGAATGTCGGGTTTCGTTTTTTATCCCAATACGGCATCATTTAATGGTCATACTGTTATGGGTGCTCCGCCTTTGTTCGGCGGTTACGAATATGCGCCGGTGGAAATGAATCGGCGTGATGATGTTCCGCTTGTCGATAAACATAATGAATCACTTTTGGTAATGCCCACGATTTTCAAAAATGCAGGGTATCATTGTGCATTTGCCGATCCTGTTTATGCCAGATATTTTTGGATTCCGGATGTCAATGTTTTAAAAAGCAGAGGATTTGACAGTGAATTGCTGCTTGGACGTTACAGCAAAAAATGGATACATGAAAACAAATCGATAATCGCAGAAGAGTTGGTATCCGCGCTGGATGGAAACAATACAACGTGGAGAGAAAGAATGATTAAAAATAATTTATTGAATTTCAGTATATTCAGAGAAATGCCGGTAGTTTTGCGGCCTATTTTTTGCGATGACAATTGTTGGATGGATATTGAGCAGTATAAAAATATAATAAACGGCTTTGAAGCATGTATCGATTCTTATTCCGAATTAGCTTATTTACCGCAACTGTGTACTTATGATTCAGATGTCGGTGAGCTTGTAATGTTTGTCAATGACATTACCCACAATAGCTACAATGCGTATCCGCCGGATTTTGTTCCGGGCAAAACTCGCGACTTTTCATATATAAATAATTATAAATTCCCGTACAGAAAAGCCGATGAATCGCTTTTTTCAATGAATGTATGTGCGCTGGAAACTTTGTGCAATTGGTGGGAAAAAATGAAAACCGAAGGTGTTTATGACAACACCAAAATTATTATAGCGGCAGATCATGGCTATGATGTTGAAGTTCGTCCGTTTACTTCGATTTTCCCGATTTTGGATGATGCCAGAGAGTATGCTTTTTATAATCCGCTTTTATTAGTAAAAGATTTTAATGCAGTCGGTGAAGTGAAGACGTCTTACGAGTTTATGACTAATGCCGATGTGCCTACAATTGCCGTTTCGCATTTGCCGGAAGATTTGCGCAAAAATCCGTTTACCGGAAAAATGCTGAACGGAGAACAAAAGAATGACGGAATTACAGTGGTAAACAGTCACAAATATTCGATTTCGGATCACGGTACATATACGTTCAAATATACCGATAATGAACTTTTTCATGTGAAGGACAATATTTTCGTAAAAGAAAATTGGACTGGAGTAAAACCGGATGTAGAGAATCATTAAAGGAGAATTTTTATGACGGACATTTTTTACACACTCATTATTTATCCGATAGAAAGTATTCTCAGTATTTTTTTGTTCTGTTTATGAAAGTTTTCGGTAATGAAGGCATCGCTGTTTTGGGACTGAGCGCGGTTGTAACGCTGCTTGTGCTGCCGCTGTACAATATGGCAGA
>JAFLVQ010000178.1 GCA_022508205.1 Spirochaetales bacterium | reverse complement strand
TAATCACCGAAACAAAAAGTTATACTGTAATTTTAAACAGTTCACCTGTCAGAACTATGGCAGCAGGAAACGGAACGCAGACGCTGACATTTGAACAGTTGAGTAAGGAAGTACAAAACAAATTGACAGTCAGTGCCGGCGGAAAACAAACATTCAGCGTTTCGGCATATCAAACGGACAACGCGGGCAATAACAGTGCAGCATCGGAAAATTTGACATTTACCGTAGATGCAAATCAGGCAAAACTTTTGTCTGTTACGTCTTCCAAGAGCAGCCAGACTTGCAAAGAGGGCGATACGGTGGAAATTTCACTCGTGTTCTCGCGTGCTGCAAATAGAGGTGAAAGTCCGAGTGTAAAATTGAGCAACGGAAAAGATTTGACAGGCGGCAAATGGTCGACAGACGGTACGACTTATACCGTAACGTATGAGGTAGGAACCGCTGCATCGGAAGATACAGACGGAGACAATCTTACAATTAAGGAAATTACGGGAAAAATAAAAGACGAGCTTGCAGAACAGCAGATGAGCGGCTTGAGCGGCTTGTGGAGCAACACACCGGCTCTTAATTTGTCCTCATACAATGTAAAAGTCGATACCAAAGCACCTACCGCAGGAGCACCGACTTACAGAGGCGAAACGTTGACTTACACATTCAGCGAGAATGTACAAAAAGTTGCGGGCAAAAAATTGACGTTGACACGTGAAGCGTATGCGGCTCCTATTGTCCTTACGCCTGCCGAATACAACGAATATGTCGCACTGGAAGGAGGTATTGCAGGCTACTATGAACGAACCATTAACGGATCGGACAACAACGGCACGGTTGATTCCACAGCCAAGTATGTCCTGAAATATGAGTACGATCCGACAAACAGCGGTTTAGTGAATTATTTTAAAACCATAGGATATTACGAACAGGAAATCGTGATGGAAAGCTCGATCGTTGCCGTAAGCGGAAACACAGTAACCGTTACAATAAAAGAAGGATTAATGACGGGCGAAACGTATACCGTTACGACGGAAAAAGGCATCGTAAAAGATTCGGTGGGACACGATAGCCCAGCTGTAACAACTGCATCTTTCAGTTCGGGCGATACGCCGCAGCCGCCTGTCATCCGTATAAACAAGATTTCGGGACGAGGCACGACGGCTGATAAAACGACTTTCAAAGTCAATACGGTAACGAAAGACGCAACGGTTTATTATTCAACAAGCAGTACCGCTACCGCCGCTTCTCCGGGAACACTTTATGCGGGAAACGATTCGGTTACATGGCGCGGAACAAAATATACAGGTGTGTCAATAAATTCGACTTCTATTATCAGTGCCAGAGCTGAAAAGGGTTCTGTTTACAGTGATACCGTGTATGAAAAAGCATTTAAAACGACAATAGAGAGTTCTCCGACCTCTACAGATTATTCTAATAACGGCACTATACAATTTTATGCGTTCCGCGGCGGCGACCAGCCAAGCGGCAGCAATTCGGTAGCTAATTTCCCTCTGACGTGGGATGAAAAGAGTGTTTCGGGTACGTGGAGTTCTACGATTAACGATGCATTGGAAAAACAACTGGCTCAATACGGAATGCTGCTTGCGGGTAGTGCTACGAATAATAAGGCTTCGGCAATAACATGGAGCGCAACGGGAACACTTTATTTCCATGGATTGGGCTGCAAAGTTTCCAACAACGGAAATTTACTATGGAAATGGCAGGAAGGCAGTCCGGCAGAAGTGACAGCCGGATCAACGGGAACCGATAAGGGTAAGTTGGAAGCAAACTTCCATGACAGTACCGGCGGAAATTATTGATAAAGGAGGCTGAAATGAAAAAAATAAGACAATTACTCATTTTGTTTTTTATAATCGGATTGTGGTCTTGCGACGCATCTAACATGTTTGTCGGCGGAGGTTCCGCACCCGATATTTCGGCTCCGGAAATTTCCATTACCACGCCCGAAAATCTTGCTTATGAGAGCGGCACATTTACAATTGCGGGAACTGCGACCGATAACGTAAAAGTAACCAAAGTTTTATTGACGGTTTTATGCAATGGATCGCCTGTATTTGACAGCAATAATCTGCCGCAGGCGTTGATTGCGGGGAATTATTGGAGTTACGGATTCAAAGATTTGGAATCGGGCGAATATGAGATTACGGCAACGGCTTACGACAGAGCGGGCAATTCTTCTGAAAATTCATCGAAGACTATCGTTATTACGGTTGATAACGAAGAGAGCGTAATAACAATCCAAAAGCCCAATATGAAACCCGTAGCTACTCTCGAAAAACTCAATTACAGAGATTATACCAACATCGAATACTTTCAAAATAAAACGTTTTCCATACGGGGAAGTGTGGACGATGAATATCCGCTGAAAGAAATCACACTGCAGCTTCTGAAAGGAAACAAATGCGTTTATTCGCTGACGTTCGACTCGAAATTTTCGGAAAATGAGACACTGGCACCGATGATTACAGGGTCGTTGTACAACTTGACGATAACGATTGACTCAACGAAAACGCCGTTTGCAAGCGAAACATATACAAA
>JAFLVQ010000177.1 GCA_022508205.1 Spirochaetales bacterium | reverse complement strand
CGATTGTCTGGGCAAAAAACGACGCAAAAATCTTCTCTGCTCCGATTGCCTACAAACAGGAAGGCCTGAAACTGAAAGAGTTGGAATTCGGCGACACCATCGGTACTTTGTACCCGGAATATCTGGAGCTGTATTACAAAGTGGACAATGCCAACACACAGTGGAAAGACTGGGGCAACAAAGAAAAATATGAATTCTTGGAGGAGCTTGAGTTGCACTCCGCCAAAAGAAAAATTATAATTCCGGCAAATCTTAAAGAACTGCTGAACAAGCATAAAAATGAGGCGTGATATGAAAAAGGCATTACTGTGTATTTTTATTATATTTACTGTTTCCCTTTGTTTTGCGCAGACCGTAACTTTCAAAACAGGTGATTTCTTTGCACTGTCTGTCGCAGATTATTTTTCTCCAATGGACATAAATGTCACAGGCTGCAAATGCAGCATTACGGGAATAAAAAATACGGAAAAAGATATATGGTGTATCAATATTACGGTATATCGTTCGGCTTCTTCCGTGCCGATTGTTTATAACTACTATGTAAAGCAAGGTGATGTAATCAAAATGCGCAGAATAAACAGCCCGATAGGCGAATGTTCCTTAAAAGTGGTTTCTGTAAAATGGAATGAAGTCACTTTAGATATTCAATAAAGTTTTCTCCATTCCATTGCTGTCAAACGAACAAAACAGAAAATTTATTCTACATTGTAAAACCATAATCCCGCATAATTTTTTCCGTTGCTTGTGCCAAATACAACGACTTGTTCCACGTCACCTACTTCAAGCTCGGCAGTGTATAAACCGGTTTTTGAATCTTTTTGAAGCGGCATAAGTACACCGGACACATTTACACCGATTCCTACATAGTCTCTGCTGGAAATCTCAAATTTGACTTTCTCGCCTTTTTTGAGTGTACCGCCGAGCGGAGAAACAAGTTTTGTGTTCGTTGCGCTGTCGTAACTTGCATAGCACGATGGATATTTCAGTTCGTTTCCGAATCCACTGTACGAACGTTCTGCACTCAGCTCAAAGTGAAAAACTGCTTCCAATGTAAACGGCGAAACATCGAGCAGCTTAAAAATCTTTTCGATGGCGCGCTTTCGTTCAGTCGCAAATAAATCTTCCGAAAGATAATATTTGTTGTTTTCGTCGACTTTAAAAAATGCGCCGCAGAAAAAATCGTATTCTTTCTGCGTAATTTTCTTTTGCGCAAGCAGTTGTTCTGCCTGAGAAAGATACTGCTCGAACTGAACAATAGGAAAATTATCACCGTAGTTTATTTCCGCCGTCCGTTTGGCAAAAATCAACGCACGGTAATTTTTCCGATCGGGAACATCAAAATCAACCGTAAACGTATTTCCCATACGGTTTATCCACACTGCATTTCTAATTGTCCTTCCGGAATCAGCCTCTCGGATTGCTGCCGTTATCGAAACTCCGCTCTTTGAAATACCGAAATCGAATTTTGTCGATTGAGAAATCGTTGTTTTATAGTCAGGTTTTATTTTCCCGAATGAAAAGCCGTAACGAAAAAATTTCCCCGCTACATAAGGTTCTTTCACGAACTGTTCGCGTGAAATCGGTTCTTTGAGAAATTGATCCTCGTCGCGTTCCGGCAAGTGCGAGTAGATAAAATACTGCGGCTCAAGAAAAAGCCATTCATCCGAATAGTTCTTTATCCATGTTTTCCTATCGACATGACCCGCGTCCCATGTACAATCGACAAGCCGCCATTTTCCGCCGATATTGACCGCATTCCACTCATGATCCGGCCTGCTTCCGAGCTTCCCTTGATAGCCGAATCCTTTTGAATATCCATGAATTCCGACTGACTCGATTCCTGCAAGACGACACATTTCGTTGAGTACGGAAACGTAGCCCGAACAAACGCCTTTCCGCTTCTTAAGAACACTCTCGTAATCTTGCATTGAAATGCGTCCGGAAAAATACATATCTGTATCATAGGCAATGTTGTCGCAAATCCAGTCATGCATAACTTTAACCTTTGCCTGCGCTCCGTTTGCATTTTGAATCAAATGACGCACCACAAGCGGAAGTCCTTCTTTTGGATTCGTAAATACCGAGTCCGCAGCCGACTGCGGAACTGTCCGAACTCGCGCGTCCATAGATGCCGAAAATAAATGCGCAACACATAAAAATGAAATTATTGTGCAGAAAAAGCGATTCATGGTAAGCTCCTTTCGATTATCTGATATTTGGTTTTTATAAAAATTAAATAAATATTAAAGAAAAAATATTAATAAGTAAAGAAAGAAAAATTGTATTAATTAATCGGCAATACTTTGCTGATTTCCGCCCATTTTTTGATGCTACAGTCTGAACTGTCTTGTCCTTTTGCGTACTTTTTCAAAAAATATTTTTTCTCTGAAAGATGATGAAAAAAAATAATTTCTTGATATACTGAAATAGTTGAGTTACCGAGAAAAGCTCGGCAGTTCAACTATTTCCATTTTGGAAACAGTAACAGGAGGTACTTATGCCAAGAAAGCTAACAAAAGAAGAATTGAAAGAACTTATGGAACATCCAAGAAAATTAA
>JAFLVQ010000176.1 GCA_022508205.1 Spirochaetales bacterium | reverse complement strand
CTGAACGTTTTATTACAACTTCGTTTACGGATGCGCTGTTGTTTTTCGGCAAAATCACATATTTTACATTGAATAAAAGTGCACTTCGCAAAATCGCTCCTAAATTTCCCACATCTTTCACACCATCAAGCAGCAAAATTGTATCTGTACTTTCAGTATCTTTTAATTCTTTATAAAATGCTTCTTCGCTGCAAACGAAAGAATAAGCTGCATTTGATTCCAAAACAACGCCTTGATGTTCCCATTCGCCAAACCTTTTTTGAAAAACATCACGTTCGAGAAAGATAATATCCAGCTGCGCGCTGCGCGCTTTTGCTGCCAGCTCTTTTAATTTCGCAGACAATTCACCGGCACAAAAATAAATACTTCCGGATGAAACGGATTTTAATTGTTCTCTTACCGGATTTATTCCGTATGTTATGCTCATTTACACCTCACTAATCAACAGCATGCATCATGTCATTGTTTATTTTTGTAAATACATCGGTGATTTCTTTTGTAAACTGCGCGGTTTTTTCGGCAGATAATTTTTTATCCGGTTCGTCAGCCGTTTTTATTTTTATCACAGGAGAAGTAGAAAATAAGTTTTCAAAATCTATCTTTTTAAGATATTCCACATGTCCGCTGAGCTTGCCATTTGCTTTTTTGGGAACAATACTCGATTCATCGCATCGGATTTCTATAGGAAGATATTGAATTTCACGCTGCCTGTCACTTTGCGCAGACGAAGCAATGATAATCGAGCCGTTAATTGTAAGCGCGATAAACGGCTGCACAGAATCATTTGAATACATTTTTGTTTCATTGCAAAAGTTGTACGTATCGGTAATTTCATCAAATACGGCACATTTATCCTGCCAGTACTTTATCATCACATCAGGCAAAACATTATTTTTTTTTGCCAGACGCTCTATATTCCTTATGTATTTTTTTTCCGGTGACATTTGTACTCCTTATATTGGATTCCGCATTTATACAAAATATTTTTAAATAAGGAAATAAAACAGAAAAATAAACAGAAAAGCATTGCTAAAACATGTTTTTTTTCCTAAGTAATATGACGGATTTTAGGAGGATACTGTGAAAAAGATTTTTCAGTGGCTTTTGATTTTTATTTGTATAAGTTGTACTGCAAAAAAGAATAGTTCGGAATCAGATGAAAGTGTACAAAAAAGTATACAAAGCGCACCGACCGTAAGGCAGGATTTAAAGCAAAACGATATTTATTACACAAAAAATTTGATGAATATCGGCTATATAAACCGTGATGATGTCGGCAAAAAGTGGCAGCAGCTGGCTAAAGGAAGTTTTCACAGACTCGGAATCGGCGTCAAAGTCGAGTGCAAGCAAGTAGAATTCGACGGTGAAAAGGAGATTTTCCTTGTTGAAATGGATAATTCAAAAAAAGTCTGGATGGATATGAATGATTTGGCAAAGGGAGTTATCGTCATCGATAAGCCGAGCGTTGCTACTTACGAAATTCCGGACATCGATTGGGTAACGCAGCAAAATGTTCACCAAGGTGATTTGGGGTATATAATCACAAATTACAATGATTGGCTTTTTGTGGATTTCAGGGGATACAGCTCTTACGCAGCGGATGAGAAAAAAGTGTGGATTGGCAGAAAATGGATTCGCAATTCCGACTACATTATGGACGGAGATTTAGCCGGACAAGCAATGTATTTATATTTTGCGTATTACCAGCTTATGAATGGTGCAAAAGGTGATGCGGCAACGAATATTAATTACGCAAAGAAAATTACATCGAATTTTCCTTTTATGAATAAGCTGCTTGATTCTGTACTTAACGATATTTCTTCGACAGACAAAGACACACCCGATGAAAACACAGCTGAATAAAAAAGTAACCGTTATGGGAATTCTGAATGCAACGCCGGATTCATTTAGTGACGGAGGAAAGTTTAATTCGATCGACAAAGCTTTGTTTCACACAGAACAGATGATAGCAGACGGAGCTGATGTTATCGACATAGGCGGAGAAACAACAAAACCGGGCAGCAAACGTATATCGGCAGAAGAGGAACTTGAACGAGTTATTCCGATTGTAGAAGCGGTAAAAAAACGTTTTGATACGCAAATTTCCATTGATACATATAAATCGACAGTAGCCGAAGAAGCAATACGCCGCGGTGTTTCGATAATAAATGATATAAGCGGTTTTACGATGGATGCGAAGATGCCCGATATTGCAGTAAAGTATCAACCTGTATGCATTTTAATGCACATGCAAGGCACGCCTTTTACAATGCAGCATAATCCGATATATGAAGATGTCTGCAAAGAAGTGTTTTCTTCACTGCTCGAACGGGCAGATTTTTTTTCATCAATGGGGATAAAAAAAATCATACTTGATCCGGGATTCGGTTTCGGCAAGACAACGGATGACAATTATCGGCTACTGGCAGGACTTAAAAGACTTGCCGCTGGTGAGTATCCTGTACTTGTCGGTGCGTCAAGAAAATCAATGATCGGAAATGTTTTATCGACAGACAAAAAATCGGTTCCTGCCGATGAAAGAGTTGCCGGAACGATAGCAGTGCATACGATTGCAATTCTAAACGGAGCTACCTGGATAAGAGTGCACGATGTAAAAGAAGCTGTTCAGGCAGTGAAAGTGGCGGAAAAATATATGAATATAATAGAAAAAAATATTTTATTTTATTTTTC
>JAFLVQ010000175.1 GCA_022508205.1 Spirochaetales bacterium | reverse complement strand
ACAACCGTTACTCAATGTCAACTTAATTCTTCATCTTTTTTGATGCTGTGATAAACACTTCGACTGAACTCACGTAATAAAATCATTAAAGAAATTTTTCAACTTCTCATTAAATTTTTCAGTCTCCGATTTTAATTCAAACAGGAAATCATTTTCTTCCAATTTCCCTACAACAGAAATCATTTCATCGTTATTGCGGTATGTAATTTTTCTAAAATCATCCTGATAATCTTTTTTTCTCGATTTAACAGAACTTTCATATATAAAAGACGAAACATTGCCGACATCAAGCAAAATATTTCGGTAAATACTCGCTGTGAATTCAGGAAGCGGTTTACTGTAAAGATATTCCAGCAAATAAATCGCATAGCGCACTTTATCGGCAAGATACGAGCTGCTGCATTTATCATAAAAATCATGAACATCATTCCATGACGATATAACACCTTCATTGATCCCCTGAAGCAGCGTTTTAATCTTTTCCGTAGGAATTATTTGTCCTCCGACATTTTCCCATGAAATAAAAAGCGGCATGGCATATATTTCATCCAACACATTTTTCGATAATGCAACCGATTTTTTATCGCAGTAATCCATCAGTACTTTTACTGCAAAATATTTCATCATCTTTCGATATTCACGGTACCCCTGCGCCGGGCAGACTATTTTTGCACCGTATTTTCTCATTGCGGACAAATCTTCCAAAATTAACTGACCGTTTGGATTTTTATGAAGAAAATCCTTTGCTTCCTGCCAAGTTTCCGCATCATCTCTATTCTCCAATTTTCCCGCACGCTGCAATTGTTCTCTGGTCAAAAGAATAATTCGTTCCAATGCAGAATGTATTTCCTGCATACTGTCCGGAGCAAGATATTCCATTTCGATGTGCTGCGCTTTTATTATCCGTTTATCACGCTTGATAAATTTGAAGTTATTTCTTGCCATTGCAAACATATTGTGCCTAAACCAATAGCCCGGTACGATTTTTATTGAAACATCATGCTTATCATTGCTTACAAGCGAAAAAGGATATGTGATATTCAGCTCATGGGGATAAGAACCTTTTGCAACTAATGTAAAAGAAGCAAATTTACTGTTATGCTTGAAGTCGGAACACAGTCCGGGCCAAAATCCGCGTCCTGCTATAATTTCTCCATCCGGAGATCGGGAGTTATGATTTGAACCTATCATTGCTCCTGCTGCGATATTGGATTGTCCGCAAATTGTCGATGCTATCAAAAAAGATGTATTGTGATGCTGTTCATGAAACGGATAAATAAGATTATTGAGAAGTTCGCAGCATGAAACAGTAGAATTATCGCCGAGTACTGAATTCAGCAGTCTTGCACCGTATTTCAACTGACAATTGCGTCCTATTACAAAGCGAACGGCAACTGCCTGATAAAAGACTTTACTGGCATACCCCATAATTCCGTTTACCATTTCCACGCCTTCGCCTATTTGCGACGGTTCTTCAAAACTGGAACACACAGTCATGTTTTTAAGTTTAAAAGCACCTTTAATATAAGCACAGTCTCCGATTTTCACATCTTTAATCAAGCTGCTGTTTTTTATCACAACGGAATTTCCCACATAACCGAACGTTGCTGTTTTTAAGGAAAAATCTCTTTCCGTCATTTTTACGAAAGTCGCAAGCAATTTTTTATCATCGCGATACCGGCTCCACAATGCCGCATCGGCAGGCAGCATGGTCTCGAACGGAAGAATACTTCTGCCGCCATTTTCATTAGCCACTTCGATCCAAATCCTCTGATCTTCCGTTTCTCCCGCTGCCAATACTCCGTTGCCGAACTTACTGTGATTTGTACAGCTCATTTCCTGAACATTAAATAAAACAGAATGATTGCCTATGTAATAATTGGATAAATAACCGACATTGCGAATCACCACATTGTCACCGATTACCGACGATTCAATAAGAGAATTGTAAATTCCGATATTAAGTACCAAATCATGAAACCGTAGTTTCCCCGATTTTATTCTGCCGAGAACGACAGTTCCCGAGAAATCGGTATTTTGTATAAGATTAGGATCGAATTCATCCGTAACGAAAATATTTTTCCAACTTGAATCATTTGATTTGCAGCCGTTGTTTTTCAGAACAGCAACTTCTTCATTCGTCAAATTACGGTGTGCGGTCAAAAGTTCCGAAGTAACAGCTGCTTCCGTAATTTTACCCGCACTGTCATCAATCAATTCGACTTTTTGCATGGCCATTCTTTTTATTCCTTTTAATCTGTCAATTCTTTCAGCATGTTGATTTTGCGTACTTCGATATTAAGAAAGTCAATATCACGTTGGACTTGTTCGGGAATAACCTTTCCGGCAATTTCGATTTTGAATGCATTGAATTTTTTCTCCCAAATACCAAATTTTTCAATAAATGCATCGAATTCATCATTCATCAAAGCTTCCGGCAGTTCTTCTTCGATTTTCAAAAATGTCGTTTTCAATTCTTCGGTACTGTACTCGGTATTTACCTGCGCACCGCTGGAACACGCAACAAACGCCAGCAGCACAAAAATGATTTGTATAAAGCATAAAATAGTTTTCTTACTGCACATACATTGCCACCTTCATAAAAAAATCAGGCAATTACTCGCAAAAAATCGATTTCTTGTCAATTTACAATTGAGCTGCACTGTATATATTTTCAAAATGTTAAGGACCGGCAAAGCTGCCGTGTCGATGTCTGCGTTGATTCTCCTTTCGCAGATTGATTTTGATGTTTGGGCTTTTT
>JAFLVQ010000174.1 GCA_022508205.1 Spirochaetales bacterium | reverse complement strand
ACAGCGAATGACCGTTTTCGGCAACAAGATAATCAGCGAATTTATATCGCACGTCCGTAATCATGGTTACTCCTCAATTTTTTTCATATTCGGCAATCATTTTTTCATATTTTGGATTTTGCACAAAATTATGCTCTATAAAATTCCATGTTCTTTCAAGGTAGTTTCTGTAAATGCTCGTATAATTCAAGTCCCAAAATTCTTTTTTAAATGGATTACCGTTAATCAACGGAAAAATATATTTTGTGCAAACAGATTCTAACTTTGTTTCCGTTAAGGAATATATGCCATCGGCTATCATTTTTACCAGAACCATTCTCTGTTT
The DNA here is from genome assembly GCA_022508205.1 of Spirochaetales bacterium. Lineage (GTDB taxonomy): Bacteria > Spirochaetota > GWE2-31-10 > GWE2-31-10 > GWE2-31-10 > RGIG8597. The sequence goes on along the minus strand of JAFLVQ010000174.1, from coordinate 2,471 downwards.
GTATTCATTGCAATTTTTAAAATAACTGCAATTAAGGTTTTTTATGATATTTAAAAAACTTGTATTAATCGCCCATTCAAACCATGCGTCGGTAAAATACGCGGTGTTCAATGTTATTGGCCTGATTTTCAAACGGGAGAGCCGCTCGGGATAAAGCTCTGTCAATGGTGCGGTTTTGGCGGTTTTGTTGGCGACATACGCTTGCACTTTATTTGCATCGAAAAAATAAACATCCAATTCATCCGAAAATTTTATGCTTTTAAGATATATTCTTAATACTCTTTTATATCTGTTGGACGCACTTTTATAATTATCCAAATAATTCAGTATAAGGGCATACGACACTTTGTTCACATCAATGCGTTTTTTATGGAACAGGCGGAATGTTTTTTCGACAACGGTGAACGGTGTGAGCGGAAACGGAGGATATTCAAAGACCGAAAGTGTATTGCCGTTTTTCGACATTATTTTAAGTTCATGCAAATGCCACGCAAGCAGCTGTATGTAATGTGAGTTGAAGTCGTCCGCTTTGCCAGTCAAATAATCGATGTAGATGCGCTGTACTCGTTCCTTTTCACCGAGTTTGAATGCGACCGGCCGCGAGTAATCGATTTTGAATGTATCTTTTATGGCGAATGTGAGAGACTGTACTTTTTTTTCGATTTTTTCATTTGCAAACGGAACCGAATTTCTCGATTCCGCAAGAAGTTTATTGATAGATGAATCTGCGTTTTGAAGAGAAGTTATTGCTTCCATTTTTAGTTCCCGTTTATCTTTTGAAACTGCTGGACGATTTTGTCCGAGTTTGTTTTTATCCTGAATTCAACGCGGCGGGTGGCTGCTTTGTCTATTTCTCCGTCTCCGTCGAGTAATTTTCCGTCTGTTCCGATTGGCTTTGAAAGTGAGTAGCCGTTTGACACGATGTGCTTTCTGATCCAATCTTTCTCTGCCTCCCTGCGTTTCGGGTCGGTCTCCTGCGAATATTCCGTGTTTTCCAGGCAGTAGAGCAATACATTTTGTGTTCTCTGTTGGCTGAGCCATACTCCTGCAACATAGTCATGTTCGCTGCCCTCTCCGTAAGGATCTCCGCTGTCTGGTGCCGTAAATCCTTCGATTCGGATTTCTTCTATTTCGTTCTTGTATTTGTCCTGTTCCAAAATTTTGATGAGCTTCGGAAAGAATTCCTGCAGAACTTTTTTGTATCCGGGTTTCAATTCAGCACTTCTCGGCGCAAAACCGTCGTTGCTCGAAAATCTGATTGTAAGTGTATCGGGGTCAATTGTTGCGCCCCATTTTTTCAAATACGCCTCCATTTCTTCTGTTAAATCCAAAAACAAATCATGCTGCAATTCCCGATATTTGTCGGCAAGCTGATTTTTTTCCGTTAATGAAACAATATATTTATCTGCAAGACGATTCTTCTCCATCAATGATGCTATATATTCATCCGCAAGACGATTCTTCTTGTCTGCAAGTTGAGTTTTTTCTGTCAACGAAACAATAATCGAAATTGTGACGAGGACAAAAATACAGCAAAGAGCCGCCATCAAGTCACTTATTGACAGGTCGTAGCCTGAGCCTTCTTCTATATGTCGATACCGTTTTGTGCGCATTTGGCTTCACCTACACTTTTTTTGCCTTGTCGGATTTGTTTAGCTTCTCAATCTCTTCCCGCAGTGCATCCGTAGCATCGGCGAATTTTGCGGACACATCTTTAGTGGCATCGGTGAAGCCTTGCAGATACCCGGTAAGGCTGTTCCCGATAACGTCGCTGTACGTCTTGGTGTTCTCGTTGATATGCCCGAAAATCTCGGCAATCTGTTGATCCATGCCCTTGAAACCGACAAGCAACTCGCGACTTTCGCGGCTCGTTTCTTTGTACTCATTGAGAAGCGAGGTAAATTGGGAAATCATGTCGTCCATTTTCTTTGACTGCGACTCGTAATCTTCCGATAAAGATTTATTTATCTCCGTTGTTTTACCGAGTACCTGTGTCGATTCGGCAAGAGCTGCCTCAAGCGTCGTCTGGTTTGCGGAAAGTTTTTCCGCCGTTTCCCGGACTGAGGTGTCGATAGTGCTGAAATTTCCGGGCATACCCGCAAGTGCATTCTTTATATTCAAAAGTTCGTTGCTCACGCCTTTGGTCTTTTCGGCATATTCTTCAAACCAGCTGTTGTAAATCTCGTTGTTTTTCTGCGCTGCCGCCTGCATTTTTTCCGCAGCCTCTTTCAGGTGTGCCGGTGCATTCTGCAGGTGCTGCTGGCATTCTTGGAGCAGTGTAATGGAAGCCAATATTTCTTCTTTGAGTTTCTTGATTTCTTCCTTGATGATTTTCTCGATTGTCTTGTCGAGTGTTGCCTTTACGGACTGCGTTACTTGGTCACCGACTGTCGCGCCCATTTGGTTGATGTTGGAGGCGACCTGCTCAAGTTTTGAAAGCACAATGCCCATCGTCTGCGGAAACGGAATGA
>JAFLVQ010000173.1 GCA_022508205.1 Spirochaetales bacterium | reverse complement strand
ACCGTAGTCATCAAATCGGCAAATTCATCGACAACGCACACGATAAACGGCATAAGCGTCATGCTTAATTTTCCTTCTTTTACCATTTTGCGATATTCTACAATACTTCTTACTCCGATTTTACCTAAAATTTTGTATCGTTCTTCCATTTCGTAAACAAGATATTTCAATGCATTTACCGCGTCTTTGGGGTCTGTAATTACCGGAGTAAGCAAATGAGGAATTCCGTCGTAAGGTTGCAGTTCGACGACTTTCGGGTCAATCAAAATCATTTTTACATCTTCCGGAGAACGTGAAAACAAAATCGAGCATAAAAAACCGTTTACACACACTGATTTTCCCGCTCCGGTAGCACCGGCAATTAAAATGTGCGGCATTCTATGCACATCAATCGTAATGACTTTTCCGTAAATATCTTTTCCCAATCCTACGGGAACTTGATACGAATTGTCGGTAAAACTTCCGCTGTTGATGACTTCTTTAAAACATATCAATTCTCTTTTCGGATTCGGAACTTCTATACCTACTACTTTTTCTCCCGGAATCGGTGCAATAATACGAATAGACTGAGCAGCCAGACGCAGTGCCAAATTGTCAGATAAGCCTTCGATTTTCGATAATTTAATTCCCGGAGCCGGAATAATTTTAAACAGCGTAACAACAGGTCCGTGTATTATGTCGCACACTTTTGCTTTGATTCCGAACTCGGCCAATGTATTTTCCAAAATTACGGCAGATTCGGTTTCGGCACGTCTGTATTCTTCTTGATTTATATGCTGTTTATTTTCCTTTAAGAGATTTTCACTCGGAAGCCTGTCAAACTGCACTGCCCGGCGGTATAAACTTCCGATTTGTCGATTCTCATTTTGGAAACAATCAGGTTTCTGTGGTCTGACTTCTTTTTCATTTCTTGTTAAATGCTGATGAAGAAATTTTTTTATATCGTCGGTATCTATATTTTCGTATGCATTGAAATCTTCTTCGCTTTCAAATCGGACTTCTTCCGCACATTCAATATCATCGGCATCATCAATAAACGGTTCGTCGTCGGTATCGAATGGCGATTCTTCCTCTGCGGCAACTTGCTCTTTTTTGTATGTATATTCGCCGCTGTTAAAAGATTCGTCCATTTTTTTTGCTTTTCTGAAATCCCAATCATCATCAAGAAAAATATCCGAATTCCGTGTTTCTGCATCATGGTTTTCATCATCTTCATCAATAATTTCTTCATGATAAAAATCATCATCGTCATCATTACTGAAGTCGAACGGATTTCTGTCCATAAATGAAGAAGTTTGGCTGTCCAGCATCACCAAGTCGGAAATAGTATCGTTTATCATTTCCTCTTCCATCGTTTCTTCAAGATAATCGGAAACTTCATTTTGATAATCGTTTTGCGCTTCGTAACTATTTGCTTCTTCATAATTATCCGCTTCTTCGATTTCATCATCGTAATTACGTTTCCAAGATTCCGGCCAATTATCTTTTGTTTTTTCAAAATAACTGTGAGAATCTATGTCGATTTTTATATTTTCACAGCCGGCAGCAGCTTTGTTGTACACTTTGCCGGACAACGTGTCGACCTGCGTATATTCTTCTTCGTTTTCTTTGTTCTTCTTCATTGTGAATTTTTTAATCGGAGCTTTTGAAAACATCGGCACTTCTATCCGTTTGTCTTCCGATTCATAAATAACTTTGGAAACAAACGGAATTGTTTCCGTTTTGGTTTGATTTGACTGGAAAACTTCAAATATACTTGTTTTTTTCGGTATTTCTTTTTTGATTTCAGCTGCCGGTTTTGAATCGACTTGAAAAATCGATTTTTTCTGCGGTTTCAAAATATCCTCTTCCTTTTTGTCCGAAAAAAATCGTTCCGTTACCTTAAAAGAAGAAGATTTCTGCGGAACAAAAAAATCGTCATCCGCCGAATTGTGACGTGGCTCGTGATTCACTGTTGCAGTGTTTTCGTTATTTGGTTTCGTATTGCTTTTCGCAGTGTTATTTTTCGGAAATAAATTATGTATGCTGAAGCTGTTGTTCTTTTTGGTAATTTTGTCGTTTTTTTCTTTTGGCAAAATAGTCTGTTTATTGTCTTCATGCGAAAAAGTATGCGAATTATCGAAATTATCTGCCGCAGATGTTTCGATATGCATTAATTTCGCAATGCTTTCGACAATTTTTCCGCGTATCGGAAACAATAAAAATCCGACGGAAAGCCCCAGCCACAGGAAATATATCGCAGCTTCTATCGCCGTACTTCCGCTGCCGGAAAATAACTGCGAAATTTTCATACCGTAAACACCGGCATTGTAATTATTTCCCGAAACCTTGTGAAAAAACGGCGGAATAAGCAGCGCGAGCAAAATATACCCGAACAGCATAAATATACGGTTTGCGGACTTTTCCCCCATTATCAGAACAATTCCTATGATTGCGGGAATTGAAAACATCATAATAGAGAATATTCCGAACATATTTTCGGCCCACCTGCTGAAACCGCTTGAAAACATGTTGAAAATTGCGGATTCAAAGTAAAAACCGTCTATAAATAATGCTGTCGATAAAATACCGATAATTACCAACACAACTCCGGTGAAGTATTCATTTCTGTTTTCGTTCATTATTTTTCTCCAGAAATTTATCTAAAAATATAGCAGTGTTGAAATTATCGGATTTTTTCAAAAAATGGTAAGTGTGATTTTTTCCTGCAGGCAGTCGTTTTTTTATCACCAGCTTGCTGTTAATGCAGTTGTGTAGTTTTCTGTATTGAAACGTCGTTCAAAAACTCCCGATGTGTGGCGGTAA
>JAFLVQ010000172.1 GCA_022508205.1 Spirochaetales bacterium | reverse complement strand
AATTTTACACTTCTTTGCCTCGGTGACGGAGTCCACAGTGAAGTATCAACCGTTGAGCGATGGAAAAAAGCGGAAGAGGAATACTTTGGGCATTACAAAAAACATGAAGCGATTGATAAGGAGATTGCCGATTCTTTTCATTTAATGCTTGCCGTTATGCTTCTGAAAATTCGTTATCCCGAAAAATTTCACTTTCTGAAAGGCAATCATGAGAATATTTTGAATGAATACGGTAATGGCAATTATCCGTTTGCAAAGTATGCCAATGAAGGGGCAATGATTTGTGAGTATTTTCTGAATAGTTACGGAAAGAAAATTCTGGAAAAATATGCGGCTTTTGAAAAACTGCTGCCGATTTTTGCACTCGGGAAAAATTTTATAGCCAGTCATTCGGAACCATTATATTGTTATTCCCGTGAAGAAATCATTAATTATCATGATAACGGAATGTTAATCGATGCGTTTACATGGACTGAAAATTTCAAAGCCGGCAAAGGTACGGCAGAATGGTTTTTGAATGAATTTTTGAATAATGACTGCGACGGTTGTTACTATTTTGGTGGGCATCGTCCTATACACGGTCTTTACAACAGAATTAATGGCGACAGATATGTGCAGATTCACAATCCGTTAATGCGAATCGCTTTTTTTGAAGATACGCTGAAGAATCCTGAAATTATTTTAGATGAGTGTATTTGCGAAGTGCCGCTGTTTTGCGCGGAAAATTCTTCGGATAAAACATTGTGCATTGATACTTAAAAAAGTAAGAAAGAGGCTGGTTTATGGGAATGGAAATTAAAGGGTATTCAATTCTTGGAAAAATAGCAAAAGGTGGAATGGGAGAAGTTTACAAGGGAATTCACCTTGGATTGGGAAAAGAAGTGATTTTGAAAAAACTTTCGCCTAATGCTCCTGCCGGTTTTTATGAACGGTTTAAGCGTGAAGCGTCCATTATGATGGATATTTCTCATCCTAATATTGTACATATGTATGATTATTTTCAGGAAGACGGGTCTTCGTATATTGTAATGGAATATATTGACGGGTACAGTTTGTCTGAATTGATTCATCGTTACAAGCAAATTCCAGTTTATCTTGCGGCATATATAATTTTGAAAATTGCCGAAGGTTTGAAGTACGCTCACAGTGAAGGTGTTGTTCACCGCGATATTAAGCCGGGCAATGTGCTGCTTTCGGTGACGGGTGAAATAAAACTGACCGATTTTGGAATTGCGTTTCGTCCGGAAAATCATGATTCCGAAAATGTGACAAAGCAGGGCACTATTTTGGGAACTCCGGCGTATATGTCACCGCAGCAGATTAAGTCGTCCAAAGATGCGGATGCCTGTTCGGATCTTTATTCACTCGGTGTTTTATTTTACGAAATGCTCACTGCTAAACGCCCTTTTTCAAACGAATTTTCAAATGAAAATATCAAAAAAATTATGAAAGGAAGATATTCGGGAATTCGCAAATATAATAAGCGCGTTCCTTTTACATTGATTTCCATCATTCGCAAGATGATGCATCATGATTATCGAAAACGGTATAAAACTGCAGATGAAATTATACGCATACTTACTAAATTTATTTCGTTTCGTTTCAAAGATTTGAACACCGTAAGAAAAGATTTGGCATTGATTGTAAACGGTGATGACAGTGAAGTAAAATTTTCAGAAAACGGAGTGGGTGTTACAAGCGGGCTTTTTGAACGATTGGCACTGTATCGCTATCCTGATTTGTTTATTGCTTTTGAAGTCGGAAAAATCGGGTTGGTCACCGTTTTTGTTTTCTATATCTTGTTTTTTTCTGTAAGGGCGTGGTTTCCGACACTTCTTTTGTCGTGTATGGATTTGGGATGTAAGTATGGTATTGCCAATATACAGGTGGAGAACGGAAACCTTAATAATAAAAAAATATCGGATCCCGGCAAAATAGCTGTTTCATTGAAAAATTTGCATAACGGTAATGAGAAAAATTATACACTGCAGGGAAAAAAGAGATATTTAAAAAAGAAGAAAATTATTCTTCGAGCCGGGGAGTATCATGTCAGGATGATGAATCATGATAATTTCACCGAATCGACTGTCGTAATAAAACCTTTTAAGGTTTTTCCTAAAAACGAAATATCGCTGAGGCTGCCGACAGTGGTATCCAAACCTGTAAATTTCGATATTTCAGTGTATGATGAAAAAACGGGCAAAGATATAACTTCCGGAGCCGAAGTTAGTTTTAGGGAAAAAAACGGTAATTGGCAGAAATATGTACCTGAAATGACTTTGTATAATGGAAGAAAATATGAGTTTAGAGTTAGTTCGCAAGGGTATTTGCCGTCATTTTCTTATGAAGCAGATTTTCCGTTCTGGATACGCAGTTCAAGTTTGAAAATTAAGTTGTCGCCGATAAAAACCGTTGTGTATTTCGATGTTCCGCCGGTTCAGCTGGATGTTAAAATCAATGGTGAAAATTTTTGGAATACAAAACTTGGCGAGCAGGATGTGGAAAAAATTTTTCTTTCCAAAAAAGGTGAAAAGAAAAAAATCTACTGCACATCCGGGGATTATTCGTTTATTTTTATTAACAAAAAGGAAGAAATAAAAATAGAAAAAAAAATCTTTGTTCCGCAGTATGATAAAGAAGTGCATATTTCCTTTGAAAAGGACGGAGGAGACGAACTTTGTGCTGTATTGAAAATAAATAATGTTCAAAAGTGATTGACATGGCAAAAAACTTTTGATATAAGGTGCGTATTCTGCGGGTGTAGTTCAATGGTAGAACACAAGCCTTCCAAGCTTGTTACGTCAGTTC
>JAFLVQ010000171.1:1575-2870 GCA_022508205.1 Spirochaetales bacterium | reverse complement strand
TATTGCGTGTGATAGAAACAAAAAAAGCCGCTCTTGTGGAAATACGCAAAAACGTGAAAAGCGAGCAAACGAAAATCAAAAAAAACTACGAAAAAGAATGCAACGCAAAAATAAATGCGATAAACAATAAACCTTGGCGAACAGTCGAACTATCCAAAGGCGAACCGACAGAAGAAGCAAAACAAAGCAGAGAAACAGAAATACGCGACTTACAAACCGAATACAAAAATATAATACAAACCGAGCAGGAACGTATTGAAAGCGCAACAGAAGCAAGTCAATATGAAATATACAAAGAAATATCGACAGACTGGAAAACGCTCAGTGAAAAAACATTTTACGCAAATACGGTAAGCGGAAACCTGCGCATTACAATAGGCGAATACGACGGCAACAAAAGAAGCTGGGAAATAAAATATTCGATATTATGTGACGGTTTGGAGCTGCACAGCGGCTCTTCCGAAATCAAATATTCCGACTTGGAAGCATTAAAACCATCAAAAATGCCTTATGAAGACGCTGTAGATGTATACGACAGCTTATTCAGATGCTACGAACCGGTACTTACATTTGAAATATCATATAAAATCACTCCGATAAAAGATCGGGCATCAACGTATGAATATGAATTTTATGGATTGAAAGCATTCGATACAACAAGCGTAACACGCACGCAAAGTATGGCATTATCCGGAAACAGCTTCACCTGCAAAGATACAATATCAAAACATTTTAAACAAATGTCACCCGGTTACGACATCGGAATATACGATCACACAATCAGCAGTGACGGAACAAGCCTGACAATCCGCAGCAATGACGGTTTTGAAACATTCAAAAAAGACAAAAACTACAACGGCAGTAACATAAAAAACGTAACAATCGGCAGCGATGTCACTTCTATCGACAATAACATTTTTAAAGACTTCAGCAATCTGACAACCGTAACAATCAAAAACGGTATTACATCTATCGATGAACGCGCATTCAGCGGCTGCAGCAGCTTAACAAATGTCACAATACCGGACAGCGTCACTTCTATAGGAAGTAATGCATTCAACAATTGCAGCAACTTAACAAGCGTCGCAATACCGAACAGCGTTACTTCTATCGGTAATTATGCGTTCGATGGCTGCAATAGCTTAACAAACATAACAATACCCGACAGTGTTACTTCCATAGGAGACAGAGCATTCAACAATTGCAGCAACTTAACAAGCGTCACAATCGGCAATGGTGCTACTTCTATCCGTGACTCCATGTTCTACAGTTGCAGCAAATTAGCAAGTGTAACA
>JAFLVQ010000171.1:0-1475 GCA_022508205.1 Spirochaetales bacterium | reverse complement strand
GACAATACCCGACAGTGTTACTTCCATAGGAGACAGAGCATTCCAAAATTGCAGCAGTTTAACAAGTGTAACAATACCAAACAGTGTTATTTCAATCGGCAACAGTGCGTTCTATGGTTACGGCAATTTAACAACTGTGAATTACAAAGGCACAAAAAAACAGTGGAATGAAATCTCTATTAATTACGGAAATAATTACCTTTTGAGTGCGACTATAAATTGTGATGATCACACAATAGCTCCTAATCATGATGTCAGAATAAAAGAAGAAAAAAAGCAGGCGCGAAAAGAAGAAAAACAGAGAAGAAAGAAAGAATTAGAAAATAAGATTGCAAATAGTAATACCTTTCAGTTCAGAATCGGAGGAAATTTTTCTGGATTATGTTCTTTAGATACAAGCGATTACGATACTTATTGGCTAATGGGAGGAGGCGGAGAAATTGCATTTGTCGGCGTAAAATCCTTCCATGTAGGATTCGGCGCTTTAATAGACGTAAGTTATTTTAACGATGCTATAGCAAAATCGGGTTTAAATTTAATATCAATAAATGCCCAATCTCTTATTGAAGGATATATCCCCATTAAATTACTTATTATCCGACCACAAATAGCAGCCGGAGTTGGAGGTTTTGGTTGTTGGGGATATAATATATCACCTGCTGGAACTGCATGTGCAATAGGAACTCTCGGGTGTTATTTTGATTATCATATATCAAACAATTTCGCTATTTATTTCGGTTCGTCAATAAGAGCATTTATCTGGGGCTATGATAACAAAGACGAAAAGCATATTGTATGTGTTAATTTTACGCCCTCATTTTCTGCCGGTATAAAACTTATACATTTTTTAAAAGATTAAAATAAATATTTCTAAAAAGGAGAATAATAAATTGAAAAAGATACCATTTATAATAATAAGTTTATTTTTTGCGGCAGCGGTTTTTTCGCAGGAGATAATAAAAAGTTTGGTAGTAATTACCGAATCGAAAAATTTAACTGCCGGTGAAAGCGCATGGCTGCCGGAAAATATCTGCGACAAATTGGAGTCAAACTTTCAGACTTACACAAATTACGAAATGATTAGCTACAAGGAAAAAGTAATCAGAGATTACCAAAAGAAGTCCGAAACTGTGGGATTCGACGAAAATACAGCAATAGAAGCCGGAAAAATGGTAAGTGCAAGCCATATAATACTGCTGACTGTATCGAAAGCCGGAAAAACATATTCCGTAACGGCAGGAATCGTGAATTCGACTACCAATAAACTGATTGCAAAGCACATGATAAGCGGCAAGTCGAACCCGGAAGAACTTTTCAGTACGGCAGGATGTGCCGCCGATGAAATCACCATAGAATTATGCGACCAACTGGGTGTGCCGCTTTCGGGTGCTCAAAGATATATTCTGAAATCCGGCGATATGAATATTTCCGATTCCGAAAAACTTGCGATGTTTAATCAGGAAATAACAAATTAC
>JAFLVQ010000170.1 GCA_022508205.1 Spirochaetales bacterium | reverse complement strand
AGTCCGAAAGGACAGCGGTATGAATAAGGATAAGGCATAAAATGAACATCGGGAACTAACGATTGAACTCTTGATTTGGCATTTAAATTACCTGTCAATGATAATGCGCCTTGTCCCATTCCGTGATATGCGCCGTGAAATGCAATAACGGAACTTCGGTCGGTAGCAGTTTTGCATAATTTTATCGCAGCATCTGCCGCATCTGTGCCGGAAGGACTGCAAAATTGAATTTTCGCGTTATTTTGAAGTTCTTTGGGAAGCAGTCCCAACAAAGTGTGAACAAATTCATCTTTCACCGGAGTAGTTAGATCCAATGTGTGCAACGGAGCATCCGATGCCAATAAATCAATCATAGCTTGATTGATTTCGGGATCATTATGTCCCAACGCAAGCGTTCCCGCTCCGCAGAGAAAGTCCAGATATTTATTCCCTTCTACATCTTCAACCCAAGAACCTTTTGCTTTGCATAGTGCAAAAGGAAATTTTCTCGGATAGCTTCTCGCATTAGATTCTGTTGAATTCTGTCTGGCAATGTAATACTGATTGGTGCAATTTTCTTTTTGATTCATCAACGTTCTCCATCACATGAAAATAAATGTTCTGCTGTATTTTGACGGGGGATTTGTCAAAATACATTTGGTTTTCGGTTTTCCCGGTGAACAATTGGAGAGCAATATACAAAATTCTTTGGCATAACGTCCAGTTTAATTTGTATTTTTTATCAATTAATCTTTTTATTGAGGAGAAAAATTGCGGGTGTAATAATTGTTTTTGTCAATGCTGCATTTCCTCCGAATGATTTGCGCACCTTTTTTGAGCTTTTTGCAATTCTCTTATCATAAAGTAAATCGATTGCAGCAAACAAAATGAAACATGACGAATATATTCCGGACTGTTTTGGGCAATGCGATTTCTGTCGAGTACGATTTGCGTCATAAGTAGGAATTGGTTCAGAAATGGATATGAAAGCACTGTTTCTTCAATAAGAGCACCCAAAACGGCCGTATTTTCTTTGGTCCATTCGGAAATCGAATCAATACCGATTTTTAATTTTTGTGAATATTTATAAAGTCCGTCGATCATTTCATTGAATAATTTGTCGATTTCATCGGAAGTAACATACTGCGTGTGTGCACTGAAATTTTCAGATAAAATGCGGCTACTTTCCGGAAAATCTTCCATTACTTTTTCCAATGCCGCATATTTTACACCGGCAATTTTTGCGGCTTCTGTCGATGCACTGAAAAAAGCACAGTCGCCGGCTGATTCCAAATAGCATTCGAGGTAATTACGGTAGTTGTTCATTACAAAATCAGTCATAACTTTTTTGCCGTCTGCCGCCGCAGTTTCTTGGAATTGTCGATTGTAAATTGATTTCAGAGTTGCATCTTCGGCTTCATGGAAATAATCGGAAGCTGCAATACGCAGCTGCTGTGACGGTGCGTTTTTGCAGTGAGTGATTAATTTCGGATAAGATAAATCGTATCCGGCAAAGAAAAACGTTTTAAAACCTAACGCTCTTGCCAAATCCAAAGTGTAGTCTGTCACGGTACCGCCGGTTTCCACTGTTAGCGGCGCAATGTTTAATTTTTGCAGAATATAATCCGCTAATGTTCCTTTTTCGTATGCGCAAACGGTGAAAACCGCATTCTCAAACAGATTTGCCACTGCGTAATAGCCGAGCATATCGATAACACAAAAAGTATTTTGCGTCGCGGCGCACATAAAATCGCCCATTGTGAAATATTGCCCGTCTAAGCTTACCGTAACATCGGGAGTGATGCCGAACTTTGTCAATGGAATAAATGCAGTGTCTGCTGCGAAGATTGTCAGTTTCTCACGATACCGCTTTATTTGCGGCAACTGAGAATCGAGTGTGGGACCGGCAGCGCAAATTACTGCAATGTTTTTATCCGATACACTTCTTTTAAGCGGCTTCATAAACGGCACATTTGTCGTTTGGGCTATATTTCGCAAAATATTTTTGTTCCATAAAGGCAGAAAATTCGATTCGGTGAGAATGTTCTGCATTGCAATTCCGATGTGTTGGCGAATGATTTGATAGAATTCCGTTTCGAGACAAGGCAGAAGATTTTTGTAGCATATATTGGAATATGTTTCTAATCGCAGAAATTCGTGTTTCATTATTTTTTGCAGCAGCGGAAAAATATGTTCATCCTGCACGCTGTTGAATATAAAAACACGGGAATTCGGCAGAGATGCGGTAAGTTCCGTTCTGCGGTTGAAAATAGGCAGCAATGGCTCCAACACAATGCAGTAGCTTTCCGGATTGGCAGACAGTAGGTTTTGTATGTGGTAACCTGCTCCAAGTCCGAAAACAGCAATCAGTGATTTAGCTGCAAATGTTATTCCTGCTGCTTCTCGTTCCGGCGCAAATCTGGAGTGAACGGCTTTGCCGTTGATGGAAAAATTTTTTTTGCCGTTTTTCGCAGTTTCTTCGGTTATACAAAATTCGATTTGTGCGTCATTTTCATTTTTTTTCGATTTTAAAAAAAAAGAGCCGCAGTCAGCAGCTCCTTTTTCTCCTTTGGGATCAGAGTTCATTTATTGTCCTTGATTCATGTTAAAAAAGTCTTGAATTCTAATGGCATATTGGAAATTATCGACTACTTTATGCTTCTTTTTTTCTTCCCGATAGAAATCTTGGCGCAGTGCTGCAACTTTCATTGAATCGGAGGCTTTGATAAGTTTTTCGTAATTCGTTTCCATTGCTTCTGTATCAATATCCGTTCTGCTTTGCACACATGCTACAACGACGCCGTTTGCATATTTGTAAGGCTCAACAGGAACTCCGATTTTGCTGAAAAATACTTTGGTGATAAATTCCATATCTTTATCATCCGAAAAATCCAACATCGGCAGAATGTTGTCTGTAAGAAGCAGTTCTTCGTCGGAAATTCCCATTTGAATTCCGACTGAAACAGAAACCGCTTCCATATCTTCTCCCGCTGCGATTCTGTCGAAAACTTCTTTTGCCTTTGTTTGACTGTCAAGTTCTGCCAGCGAACGGTTTTC